>JBLGAR010000049.1:0-31416 GCA_047612385.1 Cryomorphaceae bacterium
CTCGGTTTGTACTGGATCATAGCTGATCCTTGCTCGCTGGGCACTGTTACCGCGGGAGTAGTATTTCCAAGCAGTGCCATAATCCTTTAAATCCTCATGAGCCTTACCCAGTGCAAACAAAAAATTAACTCTGGAGTTGTCGCTTAGGGTTTCCTTTTCGATTCGCGTCTCCATTTCATTAATGAGCGTGTCATCGAAACGATAGGTTTTCAGATTTGCCAAGCTGAAATAGGCTTCTCCCTGATCTGGACGTTGTTCAATACAGTGCTTATAGCTGCGAACACACTCTTCGTAGTTTCCCAGCGCTCTGAGTACATGACCCAGGCCCAGAAGGGCGCCGGGGTGATCGGGTGATAACTCCAGACATCTGCGATAGGCGATGGCCGACTCGGCTGGGTGTCCTGCGCGTGCGAGCATCGCCGCATGTCGAAAATGTGCGATAGGTGCGTTCGGTAGTTTTTCAGCCAATAACGAAAGAAACTCGACAGCTTCGGCGTAGTTACCCCGTTTCTTTAAATTGCCAGCGTGTTCGAATACCGCTGCGATTTCTTCAGCGTTCATTGAGGCAGTTTGTCAGCGAGTAGTAAATGTGGAGCATTCAGTTGCAATAGGTCATTGTCGAACTCAGGTCCCGTATTCTAGCATCGATCTACGCTACAGGCTTTTTCCGATTTTGATTGAGCATAATCCATCCCGCTATGATGACACCAACCGCTACCACTGCAATGATGAGTGTGGCCAGCGCATTTATTTCTGGAGTCGTCCCCAATTTAACCTTGGAAAAAATCACCATCGGAAGGGTGCTAGCCCCGGCACCTGAGGTAAAACTGGCGATGACTAAATCGTCCAGTGATAAGGTAAACGCTAGTAGCCAACCGGACATCATGGCAGGAGCGATCAGTGGCAGGGTAATGTCGCGTGTTACCTCAAAAGGCCGGCCTCCCAGGTCCATGGCAGCTTCCTCCAAAGACTGGTCCATGCTCGCCAGCCTTGATTGCACAACTACAGCGACATAGGCCATGGAGAACGTGATATGTGCAATCGTGATCGTGGTTGCACCGCGTGTCGATGGCCAGCCGATCAATTCCTGCAAGGTTACAAACAATAGTAATAAAGACAATCCAGTGATGACCTCTGGCATTACCAGTGGCGCTGCAATAAGCCCGGTAAATACCGTTCGCCCGCGATAGCGTCCCATTCGGTTTAAGGCGAGACCCGCTAGTGTGCCAAACGCAGTGGCAAAAGTGGCGCTTATTACTGCCACTTTGAGGCTCAGTAATGCGGCCGATAGTATCTGCTCGTTCTCGAACAGTTCGACATACCAGCGAGTGGAAAAGCCGCCCCAGACGGTTGCCAGACGCGATTCGTTGAAAGAATACGCCATCATTACGAAAATGGGGATGTAGAGAAATGCAAACCCAAAACTGACCATTGTTAAAAGCGCCACGGAGCGATTCTTCATGCTTTATCCCCTTGCTGGTAACGCTGGAAAAGCATGATAGGCAGAATCAGAATGAAAAGAAGCACTGTCGCCACTGCTGAAGCCAGTGGCCAATCTCGATTCACAAAAAACTCGTCGTAGAGGGTTCGGCCTATCATGAGCGTATCCAATCCGCCCAATAACGCCGGTATTACAAATTCGCCAAGGGCTGGAATAAAGACCAACAGTGAGCCGGCAACAATCCCAGGCATGGACAGCGGCAGAGTAATATCCACAAACCTTTGCCAGGGCTTAGCGCCGAGATCCGCCGCGGCGTCATTGAGGTTTAAATCCAGCTTTTCCAAGGTGGCGTACAGGGGCAGAATCATAAAGGGAACATAGGTGTAGACAATACCCAGGTAGACCGCCATGTCGGTGTAGAGCAATTGCAGAGGCTGCTCAATCAGTCCTGCGCCCATGAGCATATTGTTGATTAGGCCGTGTTTGCCCAGCATGACCATCCAGGCATAGATGCGCAGTAAAAAAGAGGTCCAGAAGGGAAGAATAATGAGCAACAGTAGAATGTTTCGCCAGGGGGTTCGGGCACGCGCAATTGCGTAGGCCATAGGATACCCTACCAACAGGCATAGCACGGTTGAGATAAGCGCAATTTTGATAGAGCGCATATAACTGACCCAGTTATCCTCCAGTAGGAAACGATAATTATCTAAGGTAACCAGCAGCCAGTTTTGCGCAGAGTCTCCCCAGGCGAAAAGCGGTGTGTAGGGCGGTTGGGCCACCAATGGATCTGCGAGACTAATTTTAAAAACGATAAAGAAAGGAATTAGAAAGAACAGAAGTAACCAAATATAGGGCAAATAGATAACGAAGCCGCGCCAGAGCTTGTCCGCTGTTGTGGCTCCAAATTCAGTGTTCAAGTTTCCAACACCACTGAACAGCTTGACTCCCAGCTTAGGAACACCTCGTCTTCCCATTCAACGATGTGCTCTGCCGAACGAAGGGAGTTTTGCGCGCTAACCTGGATGACTCTTCCGGTTTGCGAACGAACTCTGTAAACAGATCGATTGCCGTAATAGGCCAGATCTTCCACCACACCTTTTGTGATTGTATAGCCTTCGAGGTCGGGCCTGGTTTGACTGATGCTGAGTTTTTCAGGGCGCACACCGATCATCACCCGATCCCCATTGCTGAGGTTGGACTCATACTGAGCACGTATTTTGGTGCCGCTCTTGTCCAGCGCAACGGTTACATGTGTGGGTTCACATTTTGTAACCGTGGCATCGAATATATTGATGTTCCCGAAAAAGTCAGCAACAAAAAAATTGCGGGGATATTCATAGACCTCCCCAGGAGTTCCAATTTGAACGAACTTGCCGGCGTCCATCACCGCCACGCGAGTAGCGAGTGTCATTGCCTCTTCCTGGTCGTGCGTTACAACAACGAAGGTAATTCCTAACTGATCTTGTAAATTGATCAGTTCGAACTGGGTTTGCTCGCGCAATTTTTTATCGAGAGCCGCCAGAGGCTCGTCCAGTAACAATACCTTGGGGCGCTTGATTAAGGCGCGAGCCAGGGCAACGCGCTGACGCTGGCCTCCACTGAGTTGATCCGGTTTGCGCTTTGCGAAGTCGGTAAGCTGCACAAGCTCCAACATTTCCTTAACCCGGGTCTGTATTTCCTGTTTGGGCACTTTTTCTTTGCGAAGACCATAGCCTACATTTTGTGCAACGTTCATATGCGGAAAAACAGCATAGGATTGGAACATCATATTGACTGGTCTGTCATATGCGGGCAAGTGGGTGACGTCTACGCCGTCGATCCAGATGCTTCCGGAGGACGGTGCTTCAAAGCCTGCTAGCATTCGCAAGAGAGTCGATTTGCCGCAGCCGGAACCCCCCAGTATGGTAAACAACTCTCCCTTGTAGATGTTTTGCGAAACCTCATCGACTGCAGTGAAATCGCCGAATTTCTTAGTCACGGATCGGATTTCGATAAAGGGTTTTTGCGTTGGATCTTTCCAGGGCGTGTCGCTGTAGTCTTCTGATGCGGGTGAGGTCTGATCCGAGTCACTACTGCTCATTGTTGTTCCCATGCATGATCACAATCCTGTTTTTACTTTAGTCCAAGTGCGCGAGCGAAGCCGTTCCAGTTTGGGTCCCAGTACAATTGTGGGCACCAGCCGTTTCTTTGTTTCTTCATCTGGGTAAATGCCAATGTCGCTGGTAATGGATTCATGCACCAGCGGCGTTGCGCTCTTATTGGCGTTTGCATAACCCACATAATTGCTGGCGCTGGCGATAACTTCGGGTCGCAGAATATAATCCAGAAACAGATGGGCTGCTTTGGGGTGGGGCGCATCTGAGGGCATAAAGAACACATCAAACCAGTTAATACTGCCTTCTTTAGGAATGCTGTAGGCGAGATCTATATCAAGCCCTGCCTCTTTTGCGCGAGCACTTGCTACGGCGTAGTCACCGGACCACGACATGGAGACGCAGACTTCTTTGCTCGGCATATCCAGCAACATTTTTGTAGAACTAAAATATTTGATGTAGGGGCGGACGCCTTTTAGTAGAGCTTCTACCGCCTTTAAGTGCTCGGTGTCTACGGAGCCAGCAGGGTAGCCAAGGTAAAGCATGGCAAAGGGAATGACGGTGGTTGGATCATCCAGAAAGGTGACGCCACAATCGGCGAATTTTGACACGACCTTTGGATCAAAAATCATCGCCATGCTATCGACTGGGGCGTTGGGCATTCTCTCCCGAATCATGTCTACATTGTAGGTAATTCCGGTGGTACCCCACATATACGGGACACCTATCATAGGCTGTTTGTAATTCTCTTCTACCGTTTCGATAAGGTAGGGATCCAGGTGGTGCCAGTTTGTAAGCTTGCTTCGATCGACAGCTGCGAATACGCCGATGGGGGACAGACGCGCCGCGAAGCTGGCCGAGTGAAGAACGAGGTCGTAACCGGAACTTCCGGTCATCAATTTTGTATCGACAATTTCGCTGGAATCATAAATGTCGTAATTGACTTCTATATCGTACAGCCGTTCAAAGTCATCAATGATTTGAGGGTCGATGTAATCCGCCCAGTTATAGATATTAAGCGTCGACTCTTGCGCTGTTGCCGCGCCGCTGAGTGCGGCGAGGAGGAGTAAAACAAGAAGTGTTGATACCCGCAAAGTCACATGCTGTCCAGCCCGCGCTTTGCCAAACTGCAAGCGATGATCATGCGCTGAATCTCGCTGCTACCCTCCCAGATTTTATTCACTGCTACCTCTTGATAAAAACGCTCAACCGCATTGTCTGTGCAATACCCTCTGGCGGCCTCGATTTGCGGGCCGCGGTCAACGACGCGGTTGGTTATCTCTGTAAAATACAACTTTACCACGGCGCAGCGGCTGTGCAAGGTTTTCAAATCTTCGGCTCCGTAGTGTGTTGCAGCGGTTTGGTACAATTTGGATTTGGGCCTTGGGAAAGCTCTGATATAGTCCATTGGTGAGCCTGTAGGCTCTATTCGGGGTCCATTTGAATATGTTTAGGGAAAGCTGAGGCGAGGTAGTGACGCGCAATTATCATTGCCTTGGAGCGGTTGAACTGTCTAGGTGAAACGAGCAAGTCCAGCCACAAACCGTCAACCAGTGCGGTGTAGCCCCTAGCGAGTAAATCGGCGTTTGTATTGGTATAGCCACCTTCGTCGATAGCCGCTTGAAACAGGTCCCGGAAAGCATTTTCAGATTGGATATCTGCCAGTGTTCTGATTCTCTGGTAGGTGGGTCTGGCTTTTGCCTCACCCCAAAACGCGACCCAGACAGCCAATTTGTTTTTTTTCAATACCTTGGGGCTTAAGTCGAAGGCGAGTATGGCCTGAATTTTTTCAGCGACGGTGGTGTATTTGCCGCTGGTCAGGATATCCATTTGCCCGTTGCTGTACTCGTCAGTAACGTATTGAAGTGTTTCCGTAAGCATCTTCTCTTTACTTTCAAAGTGAAGATTGGCGATACCCATGCTGAGGCCTGCTTTTTGGGTGACAGTTGCCATGGTGGTACCTGACAAGCCATTTTCTGCGATGCTGTCCATAGTGGCGTGGATGAGCTGCTTCCTTCGCACTTCTTTGGGGAGCGCGCGTCGGGTGGTTGCTTTTTTCTCGCCTAATTTGGCCACAGTTTTGGATTCCGAAGCGGTGTTTCGTGCCGTGTGTATGGCGTATTTATAGGTTCAACGCCATCCTTACGTGCCAACATAGACCAATGCTTTATGCATGGCAATCACTGAATGATCATTCATTCGGCTATGGACATGGAGCATTCTGCGTGGCATGCTGCGCCACGGCGTGTTACCTGCGATTTAGGCCGTTCCAATGGCCCGCCGGCGACGTTTAAAAAGCCTAAATCTGGGCTGCAAATTGGTCTAAAGAGTTAGTCGAGTACTTTTGTACTTGAGTTTGGTGTTTGGGAGAGTGCAGTGAAAAAATACGATGCGATAATCATTGGTGCCGGTCATAACGGCCTGACCAATGCTGCCTATCTAGCGAAGTCTGGGTTAGATGTTCTTGTTCTGGAGCGCAACCCCTATATCGGTGGCGCAACCGTTAGCCGCTCCCTCCATGAGGGTTGGACTTACTCAAATTGCTCTTACGTTTGTAGCTTGTTGAGACCTGAACTCGCCCGTGACCTAGAACTCCCGCGCCACGGCTTGCAGGTTGTGCCCTACGGCGGCGGCGTTACCTACATGCAAAATGGCGATCACTTTGGCAACTATTTTGATCATGAGCGGCATCACCGGGAAATGGCCAGGCATTCCAAGAGAGATGCGAATGCCTACGACCGCTATTCTGCCGATGTCATGAAACAGACTCGGCTAATCCGGCCCTACCTGCTGCGCCGGCCACCCGACCCTACGTCTTTGAAATTACGCGATTTGAAAGATCTCTCAGAATTTGCCAGCAGCTTTCTCGAGCTGGGCGAAGAGGGGCTCGCGGATACGCTGAAGTTCTGGACCAAGAGTGTCGGCGACTATCTTGAGGAATACTTTGAGACAGATGTCATCAAGGCGCACTTGGCTGGGAGCGGCATCATCGGCACCGCGCTGGGCGTTTACTCACCGGGTACTGCCTACGTGTTGCTTCACCATTACATGGGTGACGTAGACGGCAATGTTGGTTCCTGGGGCTTTGCTCGCGGGGGTATGGGTGCAGTAGCGGACGCTCTGTCTAAGTCCTTGCTGTCCTTTGGCGGCGAGATCGTTTGTGACGCAGACGTAGATCGCATCGTTGTGAAGGACGGTCGTACCACTGGGGTTGCGTTGAAGAATGGCACCGAATACCACGCCGATATAGTGGTCTCTAATCTGGATCCGAAGCGAACCTTCCTCGATGTGATGGATGAAGCTGATCTGCCCGCCGATGTCGTTAAAAAGGCCAAGAATTTCAAAATACGGGGTTCTTCAGGCAAGCTCAATATCTCGCTGGATGGCCTGCCGACTTTCCACGGTATGGACGACAAGAGCCCATTGAGAATCGGCGAAATGCATTTTTCCGACTCGCTCAATCGCCTTGAAAGAGCCTATGACGATTGGAAAGATGGCACTTGGTCTAAAGACCCCTATGTTGATTGCTTGATTCCCACCCAGTGTGATCCCACCATGGCACCTCCAGGCAAGCATATGATGAGTGTGTTCGTTCAGTACGCGCCTCCCAAGGTCAATGGCCACGATTGGACGGCTGAGGACAAGGCGGGCTTTGAAAAATCTGTTATCGACCAGATAGCGGCCTACAGCCCAGATTTCAAAGACCTGATCTTACACTGCGAAACTCGTACACCGGGTGATATTGAAAGTGAAGTAGGTCTTACCGAAGGTAATATCTTCCAGGGCGAGCTGACCTTTGATCAGCTGCTGTTTAACCGTCCTTTCCCCGGCTATGCGCAGTATCGCGGCCCCGTAAAAGGGATGTACATGTGTGGTTCCGGTACCCATCCTGGCGGTGGTGTGATGGCAGCACCGGGCGCCAACGCAGCCCGAGAAATTTTAATGGACTTGAAGAGACCGAATACCGTACCCGGAGGTTATGCCGATGACTAATTATGATGTGGTGTTAATTGGCGGCGGCCACAACGGTTTGGTGTGTGCGACCTATCTGGCCAAGTCAGGAAAAAAAGTATTGGTGCTTGAGGCCAACGAGCAACTCGGTGGTGCGTCAGTGACACGTGAGTTTGCTCCCGGGTATTCTGTTTCCGCCTGTGCACACTGGTTGAATCAGCTGAGTCCCCAGGTCATGCAGGATATGGCTCTGGAAAGCCATGGCTTGCAACTGGCGGCCAGAGATCTAAACTCCATAGGGCTGTCTCCCGATGGCCAGCATATCACGGTCACTGGCACAGGTATTGAAGGCGCTTCTCTATCCAGCGAGGATAAAGCCTCCTACGAGAGCTTTCACCAAATGACCTTGAAGTTCGCCAAAATCGTAGCCAAGCTCTTTGCCGTGCGTGCGCCAAAACTGGCTGAGTCTAATTTGACCGATCGTATCACCTTAATGAAGCTTGGCCTGGGCATGAAAATGCTCGGCAAAGAAGATATGAGCGAACTGATGCGCCTGGCTCTCATTAACATGTACGACGTAATGGAAGAGAACTTCGACAACGAGGTGCTTAAAGGTTTACTGAGTTTTGACGGCATTTTAGGCGCGCACATGGGTCCTAGATCACCCAACACGGTGTTCGGTTATTTGTATCGTCGTGTCGGTGATATTCATGGTTACGCAGGTTCCGCTGTTGTTAAAGGCGGGATGGGCGCATTGGGCCAAGCCATGGCCAATGCTGCAAAAGCCGCAGGTGTTGAGTTGCGCACTTCAGCCACGGTCGAAAAAGTGAATTTGGACAGCGATCGCGCGAGCGGCGTGACATTGGTTGGCGGTGAAGTGATTAATGCCAATTTGGTCGTCTCCAATGCAGATCCTAAGACCACCTTTGAAAAGCTGGTGGGCTTTCGTAATCTGGAGACTGGAACCGTTCGTCGTGTGAGTCAGATACGCATGCGTAGCAATGTCGCCAAGCTGCATTTGGCGCTGGATGGCCTGCCCACGTTTACCGGTTTGGACGCATCGAGCACCGGGGCGCGTTTGGTGATTGCGCCGACGATGGACTATATAGAACGCGCTTTTAACGCCGCGAAATACGGCGAGTACTCCGAATTACCGGCCATGGATATCAGCATTCCTACGGTTCATGACGACTCGCTGGCGCCGGCAGGTAAGCATGTCTTGTCTGCGATTGTGCAGTTTGCACCCTATGACCTAGAAGGCGGATGGGAGGGCAACAAAGAGGCGTGTAAGCAGAAAATTATTGATTGTCTCTGTGCCTACTCTCCTGATCTTGCCAGCAAAATTACTGCGAGTGAACTGCTTACGCCCGTAGATCTTGAATCCGAATTTCACATGACCGGAGGCCATTGGCATCACGGTGAAATCAGCCTCGATCAGGTGGTGATGATGCGGCCATTCCCGGGTGCTACACAGTACGGTACACCAGTGGATGGGCTTTATTTGTGCGGAGCGGGGACACACCCCGGTGGCGGTGTGATGGGATTGGCCGGACACAATGCGGCCAAAGAAATTATCAAGCGGGGGGCAGCGGCATGAACTCAAGTAGTGATGACAGAATGTTGTTGGAAACGCCATTCCATTCCAGGATAGCGAAACTGAATGAGCTTAACGCCTGGGAAGACTGGATGGGCTACACAACTCCCAGCGCCTATTACGATGTAGAACTGGAGTACTTTGCCGTTCGCAGCACCACAGGCGTCTTCGATTTGACACCGATGAATAAGTATCGGGTAACAGGTCCTGATGCAGAGGCTTATCTCAACCGTCTAGTGACGCGCAACGTCAGCAAGATCCGCGAGGGCAGGGTGGGCTATACCGTGTGGTGCGACGACGCGGGCCAGGTGCTGGATGATGGCACTATTTTCCATCTCGCTGAGAACGACTACCGTATCTGCGCCTATGCTCGAGCTACTGAGTGGCTGGCGTGGTCGGCCATGGGTTTCGATGTGGAAATTATAGATGAAACCCACGATGTAGCTGCGCTTGCGGTACAGGGACCTACGTCCTGTTCCTGTCTGCAGGCTATGGGCCTGGTCGGACTCGAAGATTTAAAACCTTTTGGTCTCACATACTTCGATTTTGAAGGCGAGCAACTGATGGTTAGCCGCACCGGTTTTACCGGGGACTTGGGTTACGAGCTTTGGATAGCGCCAGAAAAAGCGGAAGCGCTGTGGGACGCCTTGTTCGCTGCTGGCGAAGACTTTCTGATCAAGCCCTTTGGGTCCGACGCGCTCAATATGGCACGCATAGAGACCGGTTTTATTCAGGCTGGAGTAGATTTTGTGCCCGCTGAAGAGGTGGTTCGTCTCGGTCGTTCGCGCTCACCTTTCGAGCTTGGCCTGGATTGGTTGGTCGATCTGGATAAGCCAGTGTTCAACGGAAAAAAAGCACTGGTAAAAGAGAAGCGTGATGGGTCTCGTTACCGATTCGTAATTTTGGATGTGGATGGCAACAAGCCCGCGGACCACTCCTTTATTATGAAAGGCAACAAAGTGGTTGGATCCGTCACATCTGCCGCCTGGTGTCCCACTGCGAAATCTAATGTCGCCTTCGCTCAACTTGAAATGCCCTATGGTAATGTCGGTGAAGAGTTTGTTGCGGAAATTTATTACCAGCGCGAACTGCATTGGACGCGAGTGCTGGCGCCGTGCAAAGTTGTGGAGGCCGCTATATTTAATCCGCCCAGACGCAAAGTAACCCCCGCGTTGCCTTTTTAGTGAGGAGTTAGCGCCGTTTTATTACTGCTTTAGTGAGGCGAATTGTTATCGTAAAGGGAGTGAAGGATGTCAATCGCTGACAACGTAGAGCTGGAAGGCTTTTTGAAAGCCTATCCAGACGTTCAAATGCTGGAAGCTATGATCCCAGACATGAACGGCGTACTGCGATGCAAGCGAATACACCGGCGAGAGTTTGATGCGCTCTTTAGCGGCGGCGTTAAAAGCCCCAAGTGTCTCCCGCTCATCACCACTAAAGGTGGGATTAGCGACGATCTATCTCTCGATTCTTTCGCGGGCGATCCCGATCAATTGGTACGTCCCGTCAGTGGCACCCTTGCAGATGTCCCCTGGCTATCGTCTTCTATCGGCCAAGTGCTGTTAACCTGTGCCACCCTCGACGGTGAGCCTTCCTGGGTAGACCCTCGCAATGTTTTGGATGGCGTTCTCGATCTGTTTCGAACGCTTAAGTTAAAGCCGGTTGTCGCAACCGAGATGGAGTTTTATCTTATTGCAGCAGGCGATGGAGAGACGCCGCGCCCACTACTAACCAAGATTCCTGGCACTAGTCTTGATCAGTTAGGCACTCAGTATTGCGTGGCTGAGGACCTCTGGCAGTTTGACGAATTCTTGAATGATGTTCGCGAGGCCTGTGAACTGCAGAACGTGCCTCTGACTGTGATGCAGACGGAGTTCTCACCCGGGCAGTGGGAAATCAACACCCACCATGTTGACGATCCGCTCGTAGCCTGTGATCACGCGATGCTGTTGAAACGTATCGTCAAGGGTGTGGCAATGAAGCACGGGTTTTCCGCGTGCTTTATGGCCAAGCCGTTTGAGGAGGTTGCTGGCAGTGGTCTTCATATTCACGCCAGTTTGTATGATGAGCATGGCGAGAATGTCTTCAGTGATCCGCAATCAACCGAGACTCCGGCGATATCCGACACCCTAAGGCATGCGATCGGTGGGCTGGCCGAAACTATGGCGGATTCTATGGCGGTGTTTGCACCCAATGCCAATTCTTATCGTCGGTTTGTTCCTGGTACCTACGCGCCCGTTTCGCCCACCTGGGGCTACAATCACCGGGATGTGGCGCTACGTATTCCTGTTTCAGGTGCCAAGGACTGCAGGGTGGAGCACAGGGTCGCCGGTGCCGATGCTAATCCCTATTTGGTGATGGCCATGGTACTGGGGGGCATTCATCACGGTATCAGCAATCAGTGTGACCCCGGCCCTCGGGTACCGGAATTGACAGAACTTCCTAAGCAGGATCCGCAGCTGCCGCAGCGCTGGGAGGCTGCGTTGGAACGGTTTAAGAGTTCGGAGCTTGTTCCCAGGTATCTTGGGAAAGAATACGCCGACGTTTTCGCCAAGATGCGACAGTCCGAGTGCAACAGCTATCATGCTGCGGTGCCTAACATCGATTATGCGTGGTATCTCAAATCTGTGTAGTGCCGCGAATACACCTTTGACGCCCAAAACCCTCGCGCTAAATGAATGTTTAGCAAACTATATGACCATATAATGAGCTGTAGTATAATGTCTATTTAACAGTAGAGCGCGTGCGCATTTTTTGTCAGGAGGGAGAATGAAGTTTATCGCCACCGATGTTGATGACTCGGTCCAGAAAATGCAGGAAATGTTGGCTAGAGAGAAAGACAAGCCAGATTATGCTATCAACCCGTATTTCTACCGCTCTCATTTAGTGTATCAGAAAGAGTTGAGCGCTCTGGTTTTTCGCAGCTGGATTTATGCGGCGCATATTAGTGAGTTACCCAACCGCGGCGATTACGTACTGTTTGAAATTGGCGAAGATTCTATCATCATCGTGCGCGACTCCAGCGATGACGTACACGCGTTAATGAACGTCTGCCGCCACCGAGGTGCGCGAGTCTGTGAAGCTGCCTCGGGCAATCGCAAGACGTTTGTTTGTCCTTATCACGGCTGGGTTTACAACACCGACGGCAGCCTCAAGGCCGCCCGCGAAATGGAAGTACTCGAAGGTTTCGACACCCAGGGCCTGGGGTTAAAGAAAGCTTGCGTGGAAGTATTTCAGGGCATGATTTATATAAACTGTGATCCTGAGGCCGCAGATTTTCGTGGGCCTTTGGAGAGTATTCGCGAGCCATTGGGGGCCTATGACCTTGCCAATGCCAAGATAGCGCATAAACACACCTACACGGTCGACGCGAATTGGAAGCTGTGTCTGGAAAACTACCTGGAGTGTTATCACTGCGCAACCTCCCACCGATCCTATGCCAAAAGCCACACACTGAAGGATCTTGAGGTGAAGTCCGCGCCCATCGTAGAGGCGATGAAGGCCCGAACCGAAGAAGTGACCGGCGTGAAAAACATGGGTAAGTACCACCGCGAGGTGTTCCTGGGTGCAAAGGGCTTCGGCGCCTGTTCCTATCACGATCGATACGGTTTGTATGACGGCTACCTCACCGGCAGTGAAGACGGCCAGCCGGTGGCGCCGCTAATGGGCAGTATCAAAGATTACGACGGCGGAGTGGGGGATTTCCAGACAGGCCCGCTAACGTCCATGCTTAATTACCCCGATCATTGTGTACTTTATCGCTTTATACCCCGAAGCCTCACCTCAACGGATATGCAGGTAATCTGGTTCGTTAAAGGGGATGCTCAGGAGGGTGTGGACTATGATAAAGAGAAGCTTATATGGTTGTGGCATAACACCACTTTAGAGGACGAGTTTATCATCAGCCGCAATAGCGAGGGTTTGAACTCCCATTTCTTTGAGCCGGGTCCTTACCACCCCGAGTTTGAGTCTACTCTGAATGAATTTGTTAAGTGGTATTTGCACACACTGGAGCATGCGGCCTAATGTCTTCTCAGAATGTCCTGAAACAGTTTAATGAGCACCTACTCCATCCTTGGTCTGACCTGCCCAATATGGGAGAAGACGAATCGACTTCGGTAATAGTAAGAGGAGAGGGTGTCTATGTTTTTGACGATCAGGGTCAAAAACTACTCGATGGACCTGCGGGTATGTGGTGTATGCAAACCGGTTACGGACGTCAGGAAATAGCGGACGCTGTCTCCAAGCAAATAATGACACTGGGCTACGCTTCCGGCTGGTCGGTTCTGAACTCACCCGAAGCAGAACTGGCACAGCGTATCGCTTCGAAGACACCCGGCGACCTCAATAGGATATTTTTTACGACCGGCGGCTCCACCGCGGTCGACTCCGCTCTGCGGATGTGCCAGCTGGCCAATAACATTAAGAGTTTACCTGAGCGCAAGCATATTTTGTGCCGAGACCAGGGTTACCATGGCAGTACTTTTCTGGCGGCCTCGATAACAGGAAAAGAGCGCGATAAAACGGCCATGGATACCTGGCAAGACAATGTGCATTTTCTAAGTGCGCCCTGTTACTACTCTCACGGTGGGAATTTGAGCGAAAGCGATTATTGTGATCAGTTGGTGGAAGAGCTGGAGCAGAAAATACTCGCGTTGGGGCCTGAGAACGTCATGTGTTTTATTGGTGAGCCTATATTGGCATCCGGTGGCGTTATCGTGCCACCTGCGGGCTACAATCGGCGCTGCTGGGAAGTGGTTAAAAAGTACGACATCGTGTATATCGCCGACGAGGTGGTTACCGCCTTTGGGCGGCTGGGTCACTGGTTTGCCTCGGAAGAGGTCTTTGGCGTGGTGCCCGATATCATTACCTTTGCAAAAGGGATCACCTCGGGATATCTGCCACTGGGCGGGTATGCTGTGTCCGATGCCTTTATGGCGCAAATCAGCGGTGACAATGCCAAAGAGAAGATCTATTCCAACGGCTACACCTGGGGTGGTAACCCTGTGTCCTGCACAGCTGCACTGGCGAGCTGGGATATCATAGAAAAAGAACAGCTGCTGGCCCATGTGCGGGATCTGGCGCCCTACTTTCAAGAGCAACTGCAGTCACTTCGCAGTTGTCCGTTGGTGGGTGATGTTCGCGGTGTTGGCATGATGGCGGCTGTGGAGATGAATATAGAGGCGGAGAACAGCGAAGAGTTGTTGCAAAAAGATTATGCGGTTGGCGCTTTAGTTGATCACCATTGTCATGAATTTGGATTGCTGGTGCGGCCTCTGATTAATATCTGTGTTTTGTCACCGCCTCTCATTATTACTCGTGACCAAGTCGATGAGTTAGTCGAGGCTTTGCGCAAAGGTTTGAATAAAGCGCTGGAAGATCTTCGAGAGCAGGGGATTTGGCAAGGCCCTTAAGGAGAAAGTTTTCTGAAATCCGTTACTTGATGTCCAGAGAATATTTGTAAAACTCTTTGTCTAGAGCGTAGCCAAGACCTTCGTACAAAGTCTGTGCGCCAAAATTATCGACGGCTGTTTCCAGATCTATCCGGCTTGCCCCCACTTTCTTGGCGTATTTTCGGGCCTGTTCCATTAGCTCACGCCCGATTCCGCTTTTCCGATACTCGCTATCAACATACAGATCGTAGAGTGTTAGGAAGGGTTTGGCTTCGACAGAACATCTGTTGGGGTAGAGTTGGGTAAACCCGAGAGCCTTCCCCTTTTTATCAAGCGCCAGAAATATAACCGAGTGGCCATGCTTCATGTTTTTACGGATAAAACTTCTGGCCAGCTTCTCGTCTGCAGCCTCCCCATAAAACTGACGATACAGGTCGAATAGCGGGCTGACTTTTTTCAGATCTTCCGGGCCTGCACGCACAATCTTCAGTGTTCCATTGTTTCGCGACAAAGTCGCGTTGGTGGTGGCGGGAGCGCTGGGCATGTCAAAGCTCCAGGGGAACACGCTGGCCAGGAAAGAGATGTATACGTGCCTGGCATCTTCGCGGTCATACTCTTCACCGGTATAGAGTATTTCATGCCAAATTTCATCGATTAACCCCTGATGTGCATTGGCCATCGCTCGCGCGCTCATAAGTTTTTGTTTGCCGCCTTTGCGTATAATTTGTTCGCAGAGGTGTCGGGTGATTCGAAAATTCTTGCGATCTTGTTCTCCGCAAATCTTCTGGTAGTCGTCGCGGGCTCGCGCCTCGGAGGAGAATGCGTACCAAACGACCATCTTTTTCGGTTCGGTGATGTCAGGATTTAGTGAGGCGTCAAAAATTGCCAGAAGTTTGTCGGCTGGATCATCTCCTGCTTGCACCACAGCCTGATCAATAGAATCCTGTAGTTCCTGCGTGAGGAAAGCGAGTGTCTCTAGTAGTAGAGACTCTTTGCTATCGAAGTGGAAGTTCACTGATCCCGCGGTTAAACCCGCTATTTTTGCTATCTTTGCGAGCGTGAGCTTGAAGAGGCCGAACTCGGAAATAGCAGTAATAGTGGCGTCGATTAAAAGCCTGCGTCGTTCCGTCTGAATTGCTTCGTTAATCGTCGGGCCAGGTTCATTCATATTGTGGTCTCCAGGGTATTCTTGTTGTGGATTTACTCTGGCAATCCTTTTGTCCTGCTGTCATTATATACGCATACAGTTTTTTAAACACGCATATAAGAGACCTACATAGGTGCCTTGGCGCTCAGTGCAGAGATTCACAACATGATGTCTCCCGAACCACATTGTCCCTCCTATTACGCGGCCACGTGTAACGACCAGAGCCAGTACGAACCCTTAGTGGGAGATACTACAACTGACGTGTGTATTGTCGGCGCGGGCTTCACCGGGATTTCCACTGCGCTTACTCTGGCTGAGCGTGGCTACCGGGTTACGGTGTTGGAGCAAAATCGGGTTTCCTGGGGCGCCTCGGGGAGAAACGGCGGTCAGATGATCGGCGGGATTAGTGGTGAAGAGACCATGCTCAAGCACTGGGGTGATTCTTATGAGCAAACACTGTTTGAGATGGGTTATCGGGGCCATGAAATTATTGAGGAGCGCGTTGAAAAATACGCAATTGATTGCGATTTAAAATACGGCTACATAGACGTTGCGCTTAAGTCTAGTCAAGTGCGGCAATTACACCAGTGGTACGAGGCTTACTGCAGGCTAGGAATGTCGGATCATTTACGCCTCGTGGACAAAACAGAATTAGCTTCGGTAGTCGGCACTGCGAGCTATCACAGTGGGCTAATCAATAATCGCAATGGTCACCTGCATCCTCTCAATTTGTGTATGGGAGAGGCGCGCGCCGCTGCCAGTCTCGGGGTTGAGATTCATGAGGGCACTCATGTTACCAATATAATTCACGGTAAGAAGGCTGTGGTAGAAACGAACTCTGGCAGAGTCACCGCCGATTTTGTCGTTTTGGCTGGGAATGCTTATCATCACCTGGAGCAAAAGTCGCTTTCGGGTTTGGTGTTTCCGGGGGGGAGTTACATCCTGGCAACTGAGCCGCTGTCACCGGAGGAGGTTGCGGACATAAATCCTCTCGACCTGGCTGTTTGCGACCAGAACGCAGTGTTGGATTATTATCGTTTATCGGCAGATAAACGTATGCTGTTCGGGGGGCGCTGCAATTTTTCAGGCCGTGTGCCTCACAATATAGCAGGTACAATGTTACCCAGAATGCAGCGCATATTTCCCCAATTGGCAGACAAAAAAGTCGACTACGCCTGGGGGGGAAATGTTGGTATCGTGGTGAACCGGGTGCCGGTGCTCGGCAGAGTGAGCGATAACGTTTTTTACTCTATGGGATACAGTGGCCACGGTGTCAGTACGACGCACCTGTGCGGAGAGATAATGGCTGATACTATCGCCGGGACATTCGAAAAGTTTGATGTTTTTGCTAAAGTACCCCATCGGAGAATTCCCATGGGCCAGTGGTTTGGCTCTCAGATGGTCTCGATGGGTATGATGTACTATCGGTTAAAAGATTTGCTGTAACACCTGTTTGATAAACGCATGTCTTGCGAGACACTAAATGGAACAAAGACTATGAGCACTGATCAAGAAACTTCTACCTGTACCCTTGTGATTTCCTGCCCTGACTCAGTGGGCATTGTAGCGGCGGTAGCCAATTTCGTCGCCGACCACGCTGGTTCATTGGTTGAGTCCAACCACCACACAGATGTGGATTGCGGTTGGTTTTATATGAGAAATGTTATCAACAAGAGCTCATTATCGGTCGACCTGGAAAAGTTTCGCACAGAGTTTGAGGTCGTCGCGCAAAAATTTGAAATGCAATGGAACCTCAGAGACGACGCCAAGCTACAAAAGGTGGTTCTTATGGCGAGCCATGCGTCCCATTGTTTGGCAGACTTGCTGTATCGCTGGAAGGCGAATGAGTTGGCCTGTGAGATCCCCTGCGTCATATCCAATCACGAGAACTTGAGGGGAATGGTTGAGTGGCACGGAATTCCTTTTCATTATGTTCCAGTCCCCAAGGACGATAAAGCGGCAGCGTTTGCTAAAGTGAACGAGATCGTCGCGCGCCACAATGCAGATTGCGTAGTGCTTGCGCGCTACATGCAGATTATTCCTCCGGAGTTGTGCGAAGCTTACGCGGGAAGGCTGATCAATATACATCACAGCTTTTTACCTTCTTTTATCGGCGCAGATCCCTATCAGAAAGCCTATGATCGCGGTGTTAAACTCATTGGTGCCACTAGTCACTATGTCACCCAGGATTTGGACGAGGGTCCGATTATTGAGCAGGACGTTATTCGCGTGAATCACACTTGTAATCGTAATGAGATGGTGAGGCTGGGGCGCGATGTCGAGAAATCCGTGCTGGCTCGTGCTCTGCGATATCACCTGGAAGACCGCGTGATTGTTCGCGATAACAAAGCGGTGGTGTTTTTGTAATGTCCGGTTGTATCAAGTGAGGTACTGCACCCTACCTATTATAAGCCGGCGGGTGTGTGGAAGGGCTGTGCGACGACGCTAGGCGCGAGGACCCAAGACTCGTTCTACGCTCTGGCCTGCGCCGCCGCCAGAGAGGGCCGTGCGTAGCAGTGGTCTGCCCAGCGCTTGACGTGGGTGTATTCCGAATAGTCGAACGCCACCATGTTCAACAGCAGCATGACAGCGGCAACATTTAAATCTGCTATAGAGAACTCATCGCCTAGCAGGTATGGCTTTGCGGACAGTGCCGCGTCCAATACTGTCAGAGGGCGTTCTAGTCCTTTTTCAGCTCTGGCGATAACCGCAGGGTCTCTTTTATCCGCTGGCATGAATAGCTTTTGGATGACGATTTGCATTTGTAGGGGCTCTATTTCGCTGATACCCCAGACGCTCCACTGGTTTGCGCGTGCCTCGTCGGCGGCGTTATCTGGATATAGGGCGCCACCATATGCTTTGGCCAGGTACAGGTTAATAGCCATTGATTCGAATAGAACCAGGCCGCCATCAATGAGGGCGGGAATTCGACCGTTAGGGTTAATCGCCAGATAATCAGCCGCTTTGGCGTCAGCAGAAAAATTGGTGGCAACCTGTTCATATTCAATGCCGACTTCTTCCATTGCCCAGATTGAACGCAAGGCACGAGAGCCAGAAATACCATAGAGTTTTCGCATAAGAGTAAACCTTTTCGATCAGATTAAGACGCGATTGCGTCAGGCTCGCAGCTCGGGTAGTGATTCGCCATCGGCGACGAATTGCAGCGCGACGCCGTTATTGCACCAGCGCTGGCCGGTGGGCTGGGGACCGTCTTTAAAGACGTGCCCCTGATGGCCGTCGCAGCGTGCACAATGGTATTCGGTGCGCGGCAGTATCAACTTCCAGTCGCGCTTGGTATCGACATTGGTCTCGATAGCAGCGAAAAAACTGGGCCAGCCGGTGCCGCTGTCGAACTTGGTTGCCGAGGTAAACATGGGGAGATAGCAGGCGGCACAAATATAGGTGCCATCGCGCTTTTCATCGTTTAGCACGCTCGTCCAGGGACGCTCCGTGCCCGCCTCGAACAACACCTGGTATTGCTGCGCGTCGAGCAACTTGCGCCACTCATCCTTAGTCTTGCTGATGGCTGGAAAATCACCGCTCATTGTTACTACTTCCGTCGTTGCGAATAACGTTCTGCTAGCGGCAAGGCCCGCCGCAGAAAACAGTGCCCCGGCAATGAATAATCGTCTTTGCATGAAAAACTTCTCTTCAGGATTTGTACTCTCTCAGACAGCGTGCGTGCCACTTAATTCCATTAGTAACCAGAAATCACCAATTAAAAAAGCGGTGCTGACAAATAAACGGGTCTGATTTGGTAGTATTGGCGGTTTAATCTAGACAAGTGCCACAGGTTCTGATTCGGCGCCCCCGGCTCGGCGCCCCCGGCTCGGCGCCGAACGCTGTAGGAATTTCAGGGTCAGCGCGTTTGAGGGTTGGGGCGGGGCGATAACCTTGCAATAAAAAACGGAGTAGTGTTTGTTATGTATCAAATGATAAGTAGAGGGGTACCTGGTGCCCCTACTGTAAGGCGTTCATGCTTTACGCCGCACAGATACACGCTAAATACGCTGAACAGTGGTTAACATCGCGCACAGCTCGAAACCCAACCCATAGAGACCGCCAATGAATGAATATGAAGTAGCGATCGATACCAACGAAATGATCGTCAAGGACACCAAGTTTTTGATTGATACTATCCGTAAAGCCCCCGCAGCCGCCGCTGGGCGAATCGGGTGCACTGGCTACTGCATGTCGGAGCTGTTTGATCGACGATTGAAGAGCTGGTAGCACGGTACGGACGAGTTAAGCTCCATCGATCCCGGCGGGGCGGCCTCACTCCGCTAAAACTCATTCTGTAAGGGGATTTCCAGCAAGATGCATCATATAGTGGCTGGCGAGTGCGGCCTTTCCATCTCTTGATGTTACTTGAAATCCCGGGTCTGATAGCATTTTCATGAATGCGCCGCGCGTTGGAAAATACAGGATAGCTGCAAGATCCCATTCCGGGTCACAAGGTCCGATCATCAAGGAACTTCCCCGTAACCGCACCATAGCGGGTATAGGCTTCCTCGCCCGATACATTTGCAGCCGACGTACCAAATTCAAGATCTTCCGGCTCATATTGGGCTTGGGCATCAAGCTGGAAAAGGTTGAGCACCCCAATCGATGCTCCCAAGGGCAATGACATAAGTCGCTTTACTTGAGATTTGCTGGGTGCAGACATTGTTTCCAGGGCTTCTGCCTCCTTTCCCGTAAATTGTTGTTAAACGCCGAAAACGTCCTACTACATTCAATTGATTTGCAAAGTGACTTTTAAATTGCGGTGCAGTACTGGGACAAAGGCAACACGTTAGATACGATGGCGATACCATTGTACTGTGACTTCCACTTCTCCCAGGACAAAATTAAATGGATACTGTTTGAAATGCGGTGGCCGAATCTATAAACGAATTGAATGAAGTTGGAATGACAAAAAGGGAGTCTTCTTATGAGCAGTTTAAAAATCAACGAAGAGCGTCTGTGGTCAAGCCTGATGGAAATGGCACAGTTTGGTCTCACGGCCAAAGGTGGCTGTGCCAGACTTACCCTCACCGATCTTGATAAACAGGCGCGAGAGTTATTTATGACGTGGTGTGAGGCAGCGGGCTGCACGGTAAGCGTGGATCAGATTGGAAATATTTTTGCGTTGCGACCGGGGAAAAACATGGCATTGCCACCGGTTGGTACAGGCAGTCACCTGGATACCCAGCCCACGGGCGGGAAGTTCGATGGTGTGTTCGGTGTGCTCTCAGGTGTAGAAGTGCTGCGAACTTTGCAAGAGAACAATATTGAGACCGAGGCACCGATTGAAGTGTCCGTGTGGACCAATGAAGAGGGGTCGCGTTTTCCACCTGCTATGATGGGCTCTGGCGTGGTCGCCGGCCGCCTTGACTTGAATGCCATGCTGGCGGTTGAGGATATTGCGGGTGTCACTGTTGGTCAGGCGCTCGAGCGAATTGGCTTTGATGGTGACGTCCCTGCAACAGGCCGAGCCTACACTGCATTTTTTGAAACACATATTGAGCAGGGTCCCTACCTCGAAAACGAGGATAAGATTATTGGCGTTGTCACTAAGGGGCAGGGGCAGCGCTGGTACAACGTCACTATTACCGGCCGTGAGTCACACGCCGGTACCACGCCTATGCATTTGCGCAAAGATGCGTTGACTGCTGCCAGCGCATTGGTACTTGAAGTACAAAGAATTGCCAACGCGCACAAGCCCGGTTGTGGCACGGTGGGATTCATGCAGGTATTTCCCAACTCGCGCAATACTATCCCCGGGAAGATTTCGATGGGTGTAGATTTGCGTCACCCGGAAGATAATGAGCTCAGCCAGATGGACGCCAAACTGAAGGCCTACTTGGAGCGGCTACCTGACACTGCCGATGTTGAAGTCGAGTTGGATCCCTATTGGTATTACGCTCCGGTTGACTTTGATGCCGATTGTATTGAGGCGGTAAGAGCAGGGGCGGAAACGAATGGCTATGACTATATGGAGATCATTGCCGGTGCCGGGCACGACGCCTGTTGTGTGGCAGACTTTGCACCTGCGAGCATGATCTTTACACCTTGTAAGGATGGCATAAGCCACAATGAAATTGAGAGCACTACCAGCGAAGAGTGCGCCGCTGGCTGTACTGTACTGTTGCAGGCCATGATGAAAATGGCGAAATAATTGAGTTGATAACGGGCAGATAGGCTGTCTGTCCCGATTGTGGTGTTGGCAGCTTAACTCGTCAATATGGGTAGAATCGGAGTATGAATACCGACGAGCGCCACCGCCTTCCGCCCGCGTGCATCCTCGTCGATGACGATGTGTCTCAGAGCCGCGTCCAGCAGCTCGAAGTCGGGCAGTATCTCATCCACCTCGGGGCCATTGCTATGTCCCCAGGGAGGGCCCGCGCGCCCCGTATTCCCCACGCGGGCGGGGTGCTCACCAAATAAGTAGAAGTGGTTTTGTAGGTGAGCATCTAGCAGGGTGACCGGTTTGGCAAAGGGTTTAATTAGAATAGATTTGTGAGTGCCGTTAGCGCCAGCAAACCCATGCGCGGCACCCTAGGTCTGACGATAAGGGGCGCCGCCACTACACCTCGCCCGGCGTGGAATCCAATCATAAGAACTTCAACGCTATGCAATGGGGCTCTGTTTTTGCTGCCGGAGAACGGGCAAGCATCTCTTATTCTTGTGGCAAGTACACATGATAACGCAAGCCGTGCGAATCACTGGCTGCATAAAAATCACGACCGAGCTGCGAGCACACGCCTGTTCATAGTAATTGGTTAAGAAAAGGGTGGTTGTTGTTCCTATACTCGAGGCGTATATTCACTGCATGAACAATATCGTCAGGGGTGTCCGACGGATGCGCGGCGAGTCCAGTAGCCAACCGGCCAATGCGATCGATCACGTGCCGGTGAGTAATGGTGCAGTGATTCTGGGAACAGAATAATGAAAAGTGATATCCTCAGGCGCGCGGGTCCGGCAGACAAGCCCTTACTCATGCAGTTGATAGAGGCTTTCTACGAAATTGATAGGCACGAATTTGAACGCGCACGACTCGATGCTGCGTTGGCGCCACTGCTCAATGACGATACCCACGGCGTGGTGTGGATGCTGCAAGGCGCTGTGCTGGGCTACGCCATCGTGACCTGGAGTTATAGTTTGGAGTCAGGTGGCAGAGAAGCGCTGCTCGATGAGATCTACGTGATGCAACGCGGTCACGGCGTTGGCGGTGAGTTTCTACAAGCTATTGTCGCCGACCTGTCCGGCCGTGGCGTCCAGCGTTTTTTTCTGGAAACCGAATTACACAACAAGCGCGTGCGCAGTTTTTATCTTCGCTACGGCTTCCAGGCTGATGATTCTATCTGGATGAGTCGCGACGTGCCCGCTTACTCTGAGGCGTAGGGCGAGCCACCCTTGTGTGCGCCAAGGCGGAGCGTGTGCCGACTAATTGTATTGAGCTGACCTAAGTTGAGCAGAAAATTTGGCAGACTTTCACCCCTGACATCCCTCGAGGGATTTGAAGCGGCCGCACGCTTGGGTAGTTTTACGCGGGCTGCAGAAGAGCTCTGTGTCACCCAGTCGGCGATATCACGGCAAATCAGAAGCCTGGAAGAACATTTCGGAGTACCCCTTTTTCGACGTGAAGGACGAAAGGTAGTGCTGACAGGTCCCGGCGGTGAATTTTTTGAAGCGGTCACTCAATCACTGGCAATTCTAACGGGCGCACAGCGCCGAATGGAGCTGTACACCAGCCCTGAAACGGTTGTCCTGGGAACAACCGCTGCATTCGCAAACAAGTGGTTGCTGCCCCGCTATGGTAAGTTACGCGAAGCCTGTCCCGACGTAAGGCCCTGGATATACACAAGCGATGAGCATGCCGAACTAGAGGCCAGTGAAGTGGATTTGGCCGTCTGGTATGGGAACGGACAATGGGCAGGTGTAGAAGCTGTCAAGATGTTTCATGATCAACTCACGCCTATGTATTCACAAGACAATCTTGTAAACAGTGAAAGTATCACTGCGCCGCAAGACCTTGGAAATTTTCCAATGATTCGTGATGAGCAATTGCTGAGCAATTGGATTTCGTGGTTTGAGATCATGGACGTTGAAGATCCAAAGATTTCTATTGGCTACGATTTTTCGGATCAAGGTTTAGTTCTCGACTGTGCACTCGAGGGCTTCGGCGTGGCGCTGGGTAGTCGAATACTCGCGGCGAGCTTGTTAGCCGATGGCAAATTAGTTCAACCGTTTACTGAATGTGTAGATACCCAAGACGCCTACTATTTGGTGTCAAAAAAGAAGGGACCTACTAACGATAGGGTCGCTCGAGTCTATCGTTGGTTGATCGGTGAAGCTGTGCAGTTTTCAAATCAGACAGGTATTAAAACGGATTGTCGCTAGCGCCCCTGAACGGTCTGTTGCAACGTCTACCCGCTCTTTAACTCGACCAGGTAGTTCTTGAGTCTCATGCCTCAAGCGCATCGAAGTCATGAAAATTGCTTGCTTGTGCATTTCGGTAGCTGCCTAAATAATAGGGCCTCATTTCACTCCTATTTGGAACCACCTGATGTCGATTATCATGGCTAACACGGTCGCCGAGCCGCCGTTTGAAGATCCAGGCCAGCAACAACGGGTGTGGGGCAGGCATTGGGGCTGTGACAACGATGTGGGTACCTTGCGGGCGGTAATGGTCAGCCCACCGAACGATGCTATGCGGACGCATGAACCGTCCTTTGCAGGCACGAATAGTTCTTCTGAGGTCAGCGATCCGGACGAAGGCTGGTATTGGGACTTCGGGGTTTGCCCACCTCGGGCTGACTTGCCCATAGACGAAATGCTGGCGCAGCACAATATATTGGTAGAACTGCTGGATTCTGAGGGGATCGACGTTGTCATCCCCGAGAATGTACACGGCGGTCGATTCTCTTGTTATTCCAGAGACACCGCAATCTCCATTCCAGGCGGTGTCATAGTAACGCGTCTCGCCGCGCAACAGCGTCAAGGTGAAGAGCGCTGGACCACCACGGCCCTTGCCAAAGCAGGTGTACCCATTATTCGTACCATCACCGGTACAGGCTTAATGGAGGGGGGAAGTTTTGCCTGGGTAAATTCCAGTACCGCAGTCATAGGCCGATCGAATTGCGTTAACGACGAAGGTATCCGTCAGGTTAAGGAAATACTAAACCCTCTTGGCATAGACGTTCTCGTTGTTGACTTGTCGATGCATGAAATTCATATCGATGGTTCTTTCCTGATGTTGGATGTTGACCTGGCTTTGGTAGACGTCACGTTACTTCCCTACTTATTCCTGGAGGAACTGCGCTCACGCAATATCCGAATGATTGGATTGAACAGTGAAGATGACCCCTGGCTTGCCAATGGTTTAGCGATTGCTCCGGGTCGGGTTGTGATGCCAAAAGAACTGATGTCCCGCGCCACCTCGGAGGCATTGAACAAATACGGTGTAGAAATCATTCCGATTGAATTCGACAAGATGCAATTGAACGGTGGAGGCATTCACTGCTCTACCTGCCCACTTGTCAGAGACAGTGTTAGCTAGGCTTAGTGAACAGAAGGGGTTTATGAAACACGGAGCAGATTTTGTCCAGACCCAGTAACAGCACACTGTTTGCTGCAACTGCGGCCGTTGGCCTAGGCAATCTTGGGTTCTGGGTTCTTCCTTTAACAATAGGCATCCTGATTGATAACCTCGGGTTCAGTCAGACTGAAGCGGGATACCTCACCTCGATAGAGGTGGGCGCCATAGCACTGGGTTCTTTTTCAATGGTGCCGTTTACCTCCGGATCTCTTTTGCGAAAGTTGGCTCTGTTGTTTGCTATGGTGGTCATCGGCGCACACATGCTGTCTACACAAGCACAATCTTTTCAATCGCTCGCTGTTTTTCGCTTCGCGTGTGGATTCGGTGAGGGCGTCATACTGGCCTCCGGTTACGCTGCTATTAGCAGAACGGAAAATCCAGACCGACTTTACGCGATTGTCTTTGTCTTAGTGGGGATTATGGCCTCAATTTTGCTCGCCATACTTCCTCTTATTGTAAAAACGTTTGGCGGCTCCAGCTATTTCATCACTCTGGCATGCCTGACGTCCGTTTTGATACCGGCATATCTGTGGAGTCAAACACCCGAAGCTGACGAGGGTGAAAGCCATATTTCGGAGGTAACGAGCGCGCCTCGACATGACGTACTAAAAGTGTCGCTACTCTTAACGGCGATTTTCCTGGTGGCCTTTCTCGAAGCCTGTTCATGGACTTTTGTTGAACGTCGAGGTATACACTTGGGCATAGACGAAGTCACTATTGGCTATATGCTTGGAATATGTACTATCGCCGGCGTCTCTGGCGGAATCCTGGCCTCTGTACTTGGCAACAAGTTTGGGCGGGCGCGGCCGATAGGCTTTGCGCTTACCCTCCAGGGGCTGTGTGTTGCGCTTATGTATCTAAGTCCGTATCGCAATGTGTTTTTGATCGGTTTGATACTGTGGAGCTTCTGTCTTTTCTTTGTCTATCCCTACCTCCTTGGTGCTGCGGCGAGTTTTCCGAATTCCGCAAAGTGGACGGTTATTGCTGGCGCATTGATGACCGCCGGTAGTGTATTTGGGCCCGCCCTTTCTGGATTAGTCATTGGCGATGCGGACTATCAACGCTTCGCGTGGATGTTACTAGTGCTTTCAGCATTCGCCTTGTTGTTGGTATCTGTTTCCTTGAACTCAAGGACCTCGCGCTGCTGAGAAAGAAAGTTCTTGCTCCGGTCAACTGACAACTTTAGCTGCAAATCCCCGGAGTTCATTCACAAATTCTTCGGGTCTTTCCATGGCGGCGAAATGGCCACCTTTTTCAAACGCTGTCCACTGCACGATGTTGCTGTAGACATTGTCACACCACTTGCGTGGAAAGAGCATGATTTCCTTGGGGTAACGCGCGACACCGGTAGGTACGGTGACGGGCTGCTCCAAAAACTTCAGCCTGGGGTTCTGGGTGACTTCATAGTAAAGACGCGTCGATGAGCAAATGCTCTGTGTAAACCAGTACACAGAAATATTGGTCAGTAACGCATCACGATCCAGCACGGACTCAATGTCGCCGTCGCAATCCATCCAGCTATAAAATTTTTCGGTGATCCATGCGCACAGTCCTGCAGGGGAGTCATTCAGGCCCACGCCCAGGGTTTGTGGCTTGGTGCCCTGAATTTTTTGATAGCCTGTTTCCTGTGCGTCAAAATGCGCCACGCTAGCGAGACCTTCGATCTCAGCGGCTGATAATCCTTCGTGCGGGTCTGCGGTCATTGGATAGCCAAAAGGCATATTTAAGTGAATACCGTAAAGATGGTCTGCGTCAACGACGCCAATATTTGAGGTAATGATTGCGCCCCAGTCGCCGCCTTGAGCGATGTACTTCTCATACCCAAGGCGCGACATCAGTTCAGCAAACATCTCTGCCATGGTCAGCGTGTCGATCTGTTCGCGGTGCGTGGTACTCGAAAAACCGTATCCGGGAAGTGATGGGCAAATAACATGAAACGCGTCATCCGCTTTACCGCCATGAGCCTCTGGGTCTACCAGCGGCGCAATCACTTTCAGAAATTCAACGACTGTACCCGGCCAGCCATGGCTGATTAATAGCGGCGTGGCATTCTCGTGAGCGGACTTTACATGAACGAAGTGAATGTCGTGACCGTCGATTTCGGTGATGAACTGAGGGTAGCGATTTAGCTCAGATTCATGCTTTCGCCAATCATAATCATTGGCCCAATACTCACAAAGCGATTCAATATAGTCAGTTTTGGCGCCGTAGCGCCAGTCTGTGCCCGGGATTTGATCGGGCCAACGAGTTTGCGATAAGCGTCGTTTTAGATCAGCAATGTCGTCATCGCTAACATTTATTGTGTAGTCCGTTATTTTCTTGTTCATTGGGAAAGTCTCTAAGGTGGTGTGGCATAGGCAGATTTTAGGATTGCTACCATACTAATAGACCGCCCAAGGCTGCAATCATCTGGTGGTGATGAGGCAGTTTTCTTCAATCGATGCGTATAAAATTGTCTTTTGTCTCACTACTTAGTGTTAACTCGACCTGCTTGCTCATTGCGATTTGGACGCTATGAGCGTTTATAAATCTGTGATTTCCTGTCAACTGATTAGTTCAAAGTGGCTAGCTGTTTGCAGCTGAGGTTGAATTCTTTTAGTCTTTTCGGCTTAATTTTTAGATACTCAAAATGGCGCGAAAAATGTCCATTCCTGCAGCGTTTCCATTAGAGTGTCACACTACAATTACGGGCAAAAATTAATGTGGGAAGTACACCGTTTACATCAACGTAATCATTGGATTTTTGATATGGATGGTACCTTAACTACCAGCTCACATGATTTTGAATATATGCGTAAAGAACTGGGATTGAAGTCGAAAGAACCGATTTTGGAGGCATTGAATGCCATGCCAGACGAGCAATCAGCACCTGCGTGGTTAAAGCTGGATGAGCTTGAATGTCACTTCGCAGGCAAGTCGACACTTATGCCTGGCGTGCCGGAACTCCTCGAAACACTGCAAATTCGAGGTGCAAAATTGGGTTTGCTTACCCGTAACATCATGCCTGTTGTTGAAACGACATTGAATGCTTGCGGTATCGGCCATTTTTTCCCGATACAGCACAGGTTAGATAGAGCTTCGTGCACACCAAAACCGTCACCTGATGGCATTAATTATTTACTCAACCATTGGCAGGCCGAGCCTGGCAATGCGGTGATGGTAGGCGACTATTTATTTGACTTACAGGCCGGTAGAAATGCCAAAGTGGCCACGATACACCTTGACCCGTCGGGTGATTTCGCCTGGCCAGAGATGTCTGATATCTGCATACGGCAGTTTTCAGAAATTGATGAGTTCCTATAGCCCTATACTCGAGTCGAGGTCAGATCATGGTAAAGCTATTCCTTGGCACACTGGCGTTCCTGCTCGTGACGTCAGCTTTTGCGCAGGAATCTAGCGTACATTTATATCTGTCACATCTACTAGTTTCGACAGCGCGGGGCGCGATAAGCCGGTAATTCGACCTCAATGCTCAATCGTACCTGCCAATGGCGACAATCGCTCGCCAGAATGATCCTCACGAATTTGTTGTGGCGTCCAGCCGGGCACTTGCCAAGCAGGTCGTATTACACAAAGAGGAAGCATCGAGTTTTGCCGACTATGTCGCCCAAGATAAGTTACTCGATGGCGTTGTCGTTCTGCATGGCGGAAAAATCGTATTCGAGGCTTACCCGAATATGCGCCCCTGGGAGCGACACTTCGCGTGGTCGGTCACTAAAGTGGTGACAGCCACAGCGCGCGCCGTGCTGCACGAACGTCAAATGGTCGACATGCGAGCACTAGTTGCGCGCTATGTGCCAGCTTTGGCGGGCAGCGCTTGGGCCAGCATTGCGGTTCAGGATATTGCGAATATGGCTTCGGGTATCGAGTGCCTGGACATTGACGGCTACCACGATAAGGCTACGTGTATCTATGAGATGGAAGAATCGCTGGGTATTGCCGGGGCTACAGGTCGGGAGCCAGACTCTATCGAGCATCTGCGAGCTATGCAGATACAGGTGAAACCTGCCACAGAAATCGAATATGTGTCAGCCAACGCGAACGCACTAATGCTGCTCGTTGAGGCGGTGACCGGCAAACCTTTCGCTCTGGCCTTGAGGAGTTGGTATGGGGTCCGATTGAATCTGAGGCCGACGCGCTGGTGGCAATCAGCCAAGCGGGATAGCTCTTACGCTGGCAATGTTTGAAGAAACTCTAGGCGCGAACCTTCCTGTGCGTTCGGGCTGGCAGTGGGACTTGATCTGGTCAGATGGCGCCTTGTATAAAGGTGGCTATCTGGGTCAGGGAACCTATGTCGATCCCGCCCGAGACCTAGTTATCGCCTGGTTCGGTACCGGGCTGAACTATGAAGAGACCATCAACTCGATGCTACCGGTGAGTCGACAGATCGCGCGAGCAAATTGGCGCAATGTCTCAAAGCCTGAGGTGTCGCCGAAGAACACAAAAAAACACAACTAACACCTGCAAATTAGTAATCATCGTGCCTGAATTGCGGAATGAGCAACGACAATGGGATACTTACGTCACAGATTCAAACATAGGTTGACCTGACATGAAATACTTCGTGCTTGCCTGCGCCCTGTTCGCCGCATCCAGCCACGCGGCCGACGTCGTGCGTTTATCCGAGCCTGTCGCGCAGACCGCCACCCATGAAGTATTTGGCGCGCCGATGCCCTCGATGGATGCCGTACAGAGTTTGGGGCAACTGGTTGCCGATGCTGAGCGTTATCTTGATCAGGATGTTGTCCTAAGGACACGCATCGCCAAAGTGTGCCAAAAGAAGGGCTGTTTTTTTGTCGCGACGGGCGGTGCAGCCACCGTACGCGTGTCGTTCAAGGATTATGAGTTTTTTATTCCAACCGACGCCGGCGGCAAAAAGGTTGCACTGGCGGGCACGTTTGGTCGCAAGGCGATCAGCGCCGAGCAGGCCGCGCATTACGCGAAGGATTTAGGTGATGAGCCCAGCGCGGATACGCCCCAATTTGAATACGTCATCGTGGCGACGTCGATCAGTATTCCGAAAGGGGGCTGATCGTGTAGCGGTGGAGTGCTCCAGTCGACGTGGAAAGGGCTGATTGATAGGCGTAAAATAAGAGCGCTGACCGCGACTAGTCAAAAGACTTTAATTATGATCGACAAAAACTGCTGGAGCGATAACATTGAATACGATTTCCCCGCACTGGTGGAAGCCCTGAACCAGTTCCTTCGCCTGCGCGCCACGCCTATCGGTATGACCCGCTTTCACAAAGCAGAGGAGCTCGAAGACATTCATCGATTACGGCGCCCACCGGCTGGGGAGAAATTTGCCACTGATCAGATCGTCGGGCAGTCCCGCTGGCTTGGCTATACCCTGGGCGTTACCCCCTAGCTAACCACGGTTTGGACAAGTCGCCAATGAGCAGCATGGCGCAAATCTACGGTAGCGCCGAGGTGATTGGCACGGACGCTGTTAAGCGCCCCAAATAAGAGAGTTGTAACGCCATGCAACCCGGCGAGGGGGATGCGTGGTCCAGCAGTGCGGGAGCCTTTGGAGGTAATGCCGAAATGGTAAGGTACGCCATCGCAGTTCCCTGAATTTGGGCTGTTATGTTATGGTGCCTTCTTTTTTAATGTGGATGGAACTAAATGAGCGAAGTCATAACTACCCCTTCAGGTTTGAAGTATGAAATTCTGGAGAGCGGCAGCGGGGCAACCCCTGGACCTACCGATACTGTTAGCGCGCACTATCATGGAACATTTGAGGATGGCCGAGTCTTCGACAGTTCTGTCGAGCGTGGTCAGCCCATTGATTTGCCTGTTAACGGTGTTATTGCTGGCTGGACTGAGGCCTTACAGATGATGAAGGAAGGTGACAAGTGGCGACTTACTGTCACTCCCGAGCTTGGCTACGGAGCCAGTGGTTCGGGACCCATTCCGGGCAATACAACACTGTTATTTGAAGTCGAGTTGATTGCTGTCCGCTAGAATCAAATTCGAGCGCTATATTGTTATAGTTGTAGCAAAATATTCGCCGGTATGACTTTTCAGTGAAGCGTGCGATATCGAATAGCTAACATTCGTGCGCTTATGTCCAGTTTCAGTATTCAAGCTTTGGAGTACATCATGATTAAACTCACTCTCAACGGTAAATCGTTGTCTTTGGACGCTGCTCCTGAGATGCCTTTACTCTATGCCATTCGTGATATCGCCGAGCTCACTGGTACCAAGTTTGGCTGCG
>JBLGAR010000050.1:0-31194 GCA_047612385.1 Cryomorphaceae bacterium
TAATTTCATTATCCGCGGAATGGGTACGGCGGGTCAGAGCATCCCATCCTCTGACCCCGCTGTGGGCGTGGTGCAGGACGGTGTTCCGTTTGGTCTTATCTACGGTGTGGTTACGGATCTGTTTGACCTGGATTCTATAGAGATCCTGCGTGGTCCGCAGGGAACACTGTTTGGTCGCAATGTCACCGGTGGTGCTGTAGTTATGCGCACCAATCGGCCAACAGATGAACTAGAGGCTAAGGTCAAAGTGACACTTGGCTCCCATGAACAGAGGGATATAAGTGGCCTGGTCAGTGGCCCTTTCACTGATCGTTTGAGCGGTAAGCTGGCAGTTATGTATCGCGATCGCGAAGGATTATGGGACGTAGAGCGGTTACGCGACATTCCCAATCCAACGGTGGGAGATGAGCACGGCGCTTCCGAGACCCTGCTTATACGCCCGGGAATTAAGTACCAGGGAGACAATTACGACCTGACCCTGCTCACCGAGTATGCTGAGATTTCGGGTGATGGTATGGCGCCCCGAAATTTTCATCGCTTTGGTATCGAGATAGACCCCTATAAAGATAACTCTACGTTTACTGACAAGCGTGGTGATGTCGACATGGAATGGTTTAGCCTGATGCTGGAACACAACCTGGATCTTGCTGGCGGTACGCTGACCACAATACTGGGCTACCGTGATCTTGAGCAATTCACCTGGGGCGATATCGATGGCGCTCCGGCGACGGTACGCTTTGAGTTCGCCGAGGGTTCGGGACTGGAGCAGGACCAACTGTCTTTCGAATCGCGCTGGTCTGGCCGCCTGAACGACAAGTGGAGCCTCACTGCTGGCATTAACCTGTTTCAGCAGGAGTACACCTACAACGAACGCCGCTTGCTGATCGACCTGCTCGAACAGCCTGCGTCCTCGACCATTGAACATAGCACTGCGGGTGTGTTTGCCCAGGCTGAATACGCCTTCAGTGACGACTTAACGCTGATACTCGGGGGGCGGTACTCTTATGAGAAGAAGGATGCTGCAATCGGTGTCATTGGCGATCCCGGCGGCGTCGGTACTTGCTCGGTCGGTTTCGCGTCTGAAAGCGGCGGATCAACCTTGGCAGAGCCGGTGATTGCACCTCCGCCGCCGCCCTTTGACAGGAACGTTAACTGGAATGAGTGCCGCCAGGTCTTCAACGATGAGGAAAGCTGGGCCAACTTTTCTCCCAAAGTCGGTCTGACCTGGACCATTAACGAAGATGTCATGGCCTATGCGAGTTTTACCCGGGGTTTTCGCAGTGGCGGATACAACGTCCGCTTCTCGGATCGTACGATTGTTACCGATCCTGACAACCCGACATCCACGCCAGGGCCTTACGATGAAGAGGTCGTCGATGCATTCGAGGTCGGAGTGAAATCCCAGTTCATGGACGGAAAAGTTCGGCTGAACGTCGCCCTGTTCCACAATGAGTACGAAGACCTCCAGCGCTCAGCCAACAACCAGTCCGGTGTGCAGACCATCTTGAACGCGGCTACAGCGAACGTCGATGGTTTCGAGGTTGACGTCGTGGCAGCTTTAACCGATGCCCTGACCCTCGAGGCCAGCTATGGCTACACCGATGCTGGTTATGATGATGCGCCGTTTCTTGAAGAAGGTGGTGGTTCCGCGCGAGACTTTGATTTTCAGATGGTGCCTGAGACCACATCGAGCATAGCGCTGACCTATGATCATGATATTGGTAGTGCGGGTTATTTAACCTGGCGCGGATCCTATTCCTACGTGGACGCGGTCGCCAGTGATACCTTTAATTTCCTCCTGCTGCCGCAGTATGAACTCTATAACGCCAGCGCGTCATTCACGACCAACGATGAAAAGATAAAGGTGGCGGTGTTTGGCCGCAATCTGAAGGATGAGGTGTACTCGAGCTTCGGTTTTGACAATACCGCGATCGGTTCCAAAACCATTTGGTTATCGCCCCCGCGTACTTACGGGGTTGAGCTTCAATACATGTTTTGAAGGGTTGCTTTGAAAGGTCGGTGGCGTGAGTCGCCCCGTCAAATGGCTTTATCAGTATTTGACGGGATGAGCTCGGTGAGCGTGGCATTCTGAATTGCGGGAAGCTAAATATGGCAGCACATGAAAGTCTGGTAGGTCGGGAAGAGAAAGATCCCTATCAAAGCGCAAAAGTGAGAAATTATTTTCTCGCTGTTATGACAGCCACCTATGCACTGAACTTGTTTGATCGGCAGTTGCTGTCTATGTTGCAAGAGTCTATCAAGCTTGAACTGGGGCTGTCAGATACCCAACTCGGCCTGCTGACCGGGACTGCCTTTGCCTTTTTCTATGTTATTGCCGGAGTGGCTATCGCGCGTTGGGCCGATCGTGGCAACCGGCGCAATATCATCGCCCTGGCGGTCGGACTATGGAGCCTGATGACTGCCGTCAGCGGGCTTGCCGCAAACTATACACAACTTTTTCTAGCTCGAATGGGTGTTGGTCTGGGTGAGGCGGGGGGCAGTCCCCCGGCGCACTCCATGATTTCTGATGTGTATCCTCCCGAACAGCGCGCCACCGCAATGGCAACCTACTCCGTAGGCGTTAACATTGGCATCATGTTAGGTTTTCTGTTGGGGGGGATTCTCAACGAGTACTTTGGTTGGCGCGTTGCCTTCATGGTGGTTGGGATACCGGGTGTGCTTATGGCCATACTGATCCGCATGACTATTGTTGAACCAAAGCGTGGCTGGTCGGAAAACAAAGTGGTTTCGTCGGAGAAGATTCCAATGTCGACCGTCCTGCGTACTCTTTGGGCAGAGCGTGCTTTCAGACATCTTGCGAGCGGCGCCGCACTTACCGTACTGGTAGGCTACGCCACAATGAACTGGTCGGCGCCATTCTTTATACGTCAGTACGGAATGGGTACCGCGGAATTAGGTGTTTGGTTGGCGATGGGTAGCGGAGTGTGTGGTGGTTTTGGCACATTTCTGGCGGGTTATTATTGCGATCGGCTGAGCGTGAAAAACAGGCGCTGGAATCTGTGGCTGCCGGCCATAACCGCGATTGTCTCCGGGCTTTGCATGATATTCATCCTCAATCAGGAAAACGTTTATGCAGCGCTGAGTGCCAACCTGTTGATGGGCGCGCTGATCACTTGCTACATCGGACCCTGTATCGCGACGCTGCACGGTATGGTCGACCCACGAATGCGCGCCACCGTATCCGCCATTTTCTATCTCATTCTAAACGTCGTTGGCTTGGGGATAGGGCCGACACTTATCGGCGCGATCAGCGATTCGCTTACCCCAGAGCTGGGTAGTGGAGCCCTCAGGGTTGCTCTGCTGATCGTAATTCCGGTCGCGGCCCTGTGGTCTTCTTTTCACTTCTTTATGGCTGCAAAATACCTGCCGCAAAAAGTGGTGGACTAGTGTACAGCTGCTCGGGAGTTGCACTATCTTCACGGATTGGAGATAAATCAACTAGGTCATTGACATAGTTGTATGTTGCTTCCAGACTGCGGGCCCCGTGATCGAGGGCAAATTTTCAGCGGAGGAAAGGGGATAAAATTGACTAGCGGAATTGGAAAACGACGCGCAGCGGCCAAGCTGGACAGTGCGCCAAACTACGATAAAAGACGTAAAGAGATATCAGAGGCGGCCGCCAGGGTGTTTAATCGCCTGGGTTTCCGCGGTACCACCATCAGTGCTGTGGCAAACGAGTTGAGTATAGACAGGGCATCTCTTTACTATTACATCTCGAGCAAGGAAGAACTGTTCGACGAACTGGTTAGAGAAGTCTCTGATGCCAATCTTGCCATGGCTCAAAAGATTCAGGGCGGTGAAGGTTCTCCCGCACAAAAATTGGACGAGCTGATAAGAGACTTAATGGCAGCCTATGCCAGAAGCTATCCAATTCTTTATATCTACATACGCGAAAATCTCGCCGATGTCTCCGACAAACGCTCAAAGTGGGCGAAGTACATGAAGCGTGTTAATCATGACTACGACAGCGCTGTAATCGCGATTATTGAAGAGGGATACAGCGACGGTTCTTTTCAGTACATCGGTCCAGCAAGAGTGATCGCCTTCGGAATTCTCGGTATGGTGGGCTGGACCAACCGCTGGTTCAACCCCGACACCTCTCATATCAGTGCGCAAGAAATAGGTCGCGTGTATGCCGATCTGATCATCAACGGCCTCACATCGGGCAATGCGGCCATGCTCAAAAAGCCTGCTAAAACCAAAAAGGGCGGGTCTTCCAAATGAGAGCAGCTGACCCACAATAGCGGTAGTTTTGCTGTGGCTTACGGGCCCCGACCGCCTCTTGCACACCAGATGCTATGGTGCTGTTTTCGCAGCATCTCGATGACATTCTACCAGTAGAAGCGCATTTATTCTCCGGCCCGGTTTTGTGAAGGGAGCGTCACTAGCCAATAAATCAACAGATACGTTGACATTAATATTGACGCTATGCGATGCTTGAATAACTTCAGCGAGTAGTATCCAGATCAACAATTCGCTCCAGAGGCTAGATTTAGAATGGGCAAAGGTAGCGCAGAATCATTCAGTGATTTCGATTGGCTTGAAGCTGCCATTGCGCTCGCCAATATACCCACCTTGCTTTGTTTGCTGGTGCAGCTTACGGGGGACCGAGCCTGGATAGAGGGGCGTTACGTGCCCTCGAGGCCTCGAGGTCTGGATGACAATGATACCGGTGGCCTGCCAGATGAGGTCCAGGCCGAAGTCAGGGCGGCCGCTCTGGCGTGTATTCAAGGCCATCTTGCTGGCAAGCCGCTGCAATTGCCCAGGCCATCCGATGAACTGTTGGTAGAAATGATGGGTGTTTCGCTGCGGGAGACGATACCTGGCGAATACGCCCCCATGATTCGCCATGAGTTGGGTTTTGGCGGCGAAACGACGATCGAGTCATCGCCTATGGTTTCGAATTCGAGTGCTACGCCGCCGCTGCCCGGCGAACTGATGAAGGGCGCAAATCCGCCTGAAGGTTTTAGCGTTGTCATCATTGGTGCGGGTATTTCAGGTCTCTGCGCTGCAGTGAATCTAACCGCAGCGGGTATCCCGTTCACCATACTGGAACGGCATCACAGGCTCGGAGGTGTGTGGCACGAGAACAAATACCCGGGCGCTGCCTGCGATGTGCCGAGTCACCTCTATTCTTTTTCTTTTGCTCCTTATAACTGGTCACAGTTTTTCGCCGGTAGCGACGAGATCCAGGACTACCTTGAGTACGTGGCGGATCACTTCAACATTCGCCGTCATATCAAGTTTGGTGTTGAAGTCACCCAGGCGAGCTTCGATGAAGATTCGGAAACCTGGGAGATAGCGGCGATTGGTGAGTCCGGGAGCGAAGACTCGCTGCGAGCAAGTGCGGTTATCAGCGCGGTTGGTGCGTTTAACAAACCCAAATATCCAGAAGTCTCGGGAAAGGATAGCTTTGCAGGGAAGCAGGCGCATACGGCGCGTTGGCCAGATGAAGGGATTGATCTGGCGGGGCGTAATGTCGTCGTGATAGGCAATGGTGCAAGTGCAATGCAGGTGGTGCCGGCTATTGCCGATCGGGTCGCGTCACTGACCGTGATTCAGCGCTCAACCCAGTGGGCGACGCCCTTTCCAAAGTTTAAGCAGGCTGTGCCAGAGGTACTTCAGCGCCTCATGGAAGAGGTCCCCCTCTACCGCTTGTGGTATCGGCTGCGCTTGAGCTGGGCGTTTAACGACAAATTATACGAAGCTTTACAGCGTGACCCTACCTGGGAGGGAGGGAAGCAATCCATCAATGCGATAAACGACAGTCATCGCAAGGGGCTCACGAAATACATGGTGGCTGAACTGGGAAACGCGCAACATCTGTTGCCTCAGGTGTTGCCTGATTATCCCCCCTTCGGCAAGAGAATCCTCCTGGACAACGGATGGTTTCGTACCCTTGCCCGGGAGCATGTGAATCTGGTTAACGGGTCAGTCACCGAGGTAAAAGCGGATGGCGTTGTGACTGACGCTGGAGACGAGTATGAAGCCGATGTGTTGATTTGGGCGACAGGCTTTGATGTCGTCAATTTTCTTGCTCCCATGAAAATCCTCGGAATTGGTGGGCGCGAACTCCACGATGATTGGGAGGGCGATAATGCCCGCGCCTACCTCGGCACTGTCGTGCCAGGTTATCCCAATTTTTTCTGCCTCTACGGTCCGAACACACAGTTCGGCCATGGGGGCAGCCTCATCAGCATCGTTGAACGCCAAATGCATTATGTGATGTCTGTGCTGCAGCAGATGTTTAAACACGAAGTTCGCCGTGTCGATGTGCGCAGGGATGTTTACGATGCTTTTACCGCCGAAGTGGATCGCAAACACGAAGGTATGATCTGGACCCATCCCGGTGTCAGCAATTACTACTGTAATTCCAGGGGTAGGGTGGTGGTATGCAATCCTTTCCGAATTATTGAATTTTGGCAAATGACTGATCGAGCAGACTTGGCGCACTACACAGTTACGTCGCTTGATCCCAACAGCGGTCCCGGCGAAGGCCGGGTCGCGAACACGGGATGATGGTATGAGCCAGGATGTCCTCCTCGAACAGCGTGATTCTGTGCTGATCGTCACTATTAATAGACCACAGCGCCGCAATGCGGTGAATAGATCCGTATCTTTGGGGATAGCTGCCGCGATGGATATGTTGGATACGCAGGACGAACTGCGCGTCGCCATTATTACCGGCAGCGGGGGCAGCTTTTGTTCCGGGATGGATCTGAAAGCCTTTCTGGATGGCGAGCGCCCGGAATTGGAAGGCAGGGGGTTTGGCGGGATCACTGAACGACCGCCACAAAAACCGCTTATTGCAGCGGTTGAAGGTTATGCGCTGGCCGGTGGTTGCGAATTGGCTTTGGCCTGCGATCTTATAGTGGCCGCGGAAGATGCAAATTTCGGGCTGCCGGAAGTCACCAGGGGTTTGGTTGCCGGTTCCGGTGGTCTGGTGCGCTTGCCGCGCCGAATTCCCTCGGCTGTCGCCTTGGAGTATGCGTTGACAGGGGAGCATCTCGACGCCGACAGGGCCCATCAGCTGGGCCTTGTCAATCGGATTACGCCTCCGGGCGGAGCGCTCGCCGGGGCCTTGGAACTGGCGGAGAGTATCAGTGCCAATGGACCACTGGCAGTCGCTATGACCAAGCGTATTGTCGGTGAGTCCAGTGGCTGGTCTGCTGATGATGTGTGGTCCAGGCAGGCGCCACTGGTGGAGTCGGTACTTGCGTCGGAGGACGCCCGCGAAGGCGCTCTCGCGTTCTCTGAAAAGCGTCCACCGGTTTGGAAAGGTCGCTAATCGGCAGCTGGTTCATTGATAAAGGAGTGCAAGGCAGTGGAATCGATAGCAGTGGTCGGTGGCGGTACGATGGGTACAGGTATTGCCTATGTTTCGGCTCAATCTGGCGCCGATGTGATTGTTGTAGAACCGGACGAAGGGCGGGCAGCAATTCTGCTCGAGACCATCAAGCAAGCTGCGGCTGATGGGATCAAGCGAGGCAAGCTCGACGACTACCAGGCCCGAGGTTTGATCGAGCGCGTTCGTCCAGAGGACTCCGTTAACAATCTCCCCGAGGGTCTTGATCTGGTGATCGAGACGATTCCGGAACGGCTGGAGTTGAAACATTCAGTCCTGCGTCAAATCGCGAATCGACGGCCGAAAATTATTGGGACCAATACCAGTGCACTGTCTATCGACAGCCTCGCCTCGGTTGTACCCGAACCAGAATGCTTTCTGGGTATGCATTTTTTCAATCCAGTCTGGTCGATCCGACTGGTGGAGCTTATTCGCGGTAAGCACACGTCCGAGGACACACTTGAAAGCGCGAGGGCCTTTGTTACTCAACTGGGTAAAGAGTCTCTCACTGTGCTCGACGTTCCCGGGTTTGCCACCAGTCGATTGGATTTGATTGCCAGTCTGGAAGCGATGCGAATGGTGGAGAGCGGGGTCGCGAGTGCGGAGGATATTGATCGTGCCGCTGTTTTGGCCTACCGGCACCCGGTGGGTCCACTGCGCCTGAGCGATATCGTCGGCCTGGATGTACGTTTGGATATCTCCCGCGCCCTGGAAAGAGAGCACGGGTCCCGGTTTGCGCCACCTCCTATTCTCATTGAAATGGTCGAGAGGGGAGAGCTCGGTGAAAAGTCTGGGCGCGGGTTTTTTAACTGGCCAGAGCAAAAAACTTAAACAGAGTCAACATAACTGTTGATCATTGGTGGTCGTGGGCTTACCCTGTGACTTGAATTGGATTTAATCTGAGGGTTTGTTATGTCTTCGGACAGTATTTTTTTCTCGGCATTGGTGGATACTTCGGATCATCACGCTGCCCTGCGCGAAAGTGTGGGAAGACTCGTAGGCAAATTTGGAAGACGTTACTTTCAGGATTGCGTTGCCAGTGGCGAGTCGCCAACTGAGCTTTGGAGCGCACTGGCGGAAGCGGGATTCCTCGGGGCGCATATTTCTGAAGCCTACGGGGGCAGTAGCGGTGGGCTTGCCGATCTCAACGTCATCATAGAGGAGACTGCAGCGCAGGGTTGTCCCTTACTCTATCTGGTTATCCAGTCCATTTGCGCACCGATTATCGAAAAACATGGATCGGACAAGTTAAAGGAGTTGTGGTTGCCTGGACTCGCTTCGGGTACCCGCAAAATGGCCTTTGCCATCACTGAACCGGATGCCGGCTCAAACACCCACCGTGTTACAACCACAGCGAAGTCTAGCTCCAACGGCTGGGTGCTAAACGGGACCAAGTACTGGACATCCGGAGTCGACGAGGCCCAGGCGATGTTGGTTGTCGCCCGCAATGGCGATGCACCCGAGACAGAGCGTTCATCCCTATCACTGTTCATTGTGCCTACCGATGCGCCTGGCATTACCCTGACACCAATCGACGCCGCCCTGAAATCTCCGGAAAAACAGTTCACTGTATTTTTTGATGACGTACAGCTCGAGCGAGACGCCCTCATTGGTGAACCGGGTGCCGGGCTGCGCCAGGTGTTTGTCGGACTCAATCCGGAACGTGTCTGTGCCGCCGCTATCAACAACGGTATTGCACGCTATGCGATCAGTAAGGGAGCCCAATACGCTCAAGAGAGGACTGTCTGGAAAACGCCGATCGGCAGCCATCAGGGTGTGGCCCACCCACTCGCCGAATCGTACATCGGCGTGCAGGCAGCCCGGCTGCTGACCGCGCGCGCGGCGCAGCTCTACGATATGGGTGAGGACGCGGCTGAAGCGGCGAATATGGCGAAGTTTTCTGCGGCGGAGTCATCCTTGAAAGCGCTGGATCAGGCGATCCAGGTACATGGCGGAAACGGCCTGTCCAATGAGTACGGGTTGGCGGATCTTTGGTTTATCGCCCGTCTCCATAAGACGGCGCCCGTAAGCCGGGAGATGATTCTTAATTATATCGCGCAGCACAGCCTCGGCCTCGACAAGAGTTACTAAACCCCTCAACACCGATTTTTCATAGGGAGAGACATCATGACGGAGGCTGCCAATGTCGGGGGATTCGTCTATCGCTGATATCCATCCACTTGCCGCACTCCTGCGCGGGTTTGCCGTGGACTTTCTCACCAGCCACGATGTATCTGTTGTGCCGGATATCATGTCTGAGCAGTACTGCCTGAGGATTGGAGAGCATACCCTCGATGGCCGCGACTCACAGTATCTGCCGCCTACGAAAGCCCAGATAACACAGTTCCCCGGGCTTTGCGTTACCGTCCACGACGTTGTCTACGGTGACAATGCGCTGGCTATGCAATTTACGGAGCACGGCGCCTCAACGCGCGACGGCGGCCGCGTCGCAACCTGGAGAGGTATCACCTTGTTTCGCACCGACGGTGAACGTTTGCACCGAGGCTGGGCAGAGGAAGACTATTTCGCCCGCAAAAGGCAGTTGTCTTCGGGCAGCTGTGATGCGGTGGATGCGCCTCATCCATCTCCCTGGGATGTGCCGCGGGCACAGCCCGATCAGGCTGCAGAGGATGTGGCTCGCGCCTGGCTCTGCGCACCGCAAAAGATGGCGGAACTGGAGGGTGCAAACTGGTTGTCCGCGATCGGGGCGGATGATCCACCGCCCCGGAATTTGCTCGATGTTGAGACAACCAAGATTGATGAGCTTTTTTCTGCCGGTGATCGCGTAGCGTTTCATCTTGAGCATCACGGTGCCTACACAGGCGGGTTCCCGGATCTGGATGCCGCTCTGATTGGTAAGCCCGCTGTTCTGCGAGCTGCTGGATTGTTGACAGTGAGAGAGCACAGGGTAGTGGCGGCCCGCATAACCTCAGATCGTCTTGGGCTCTACCGGGCTTTGCGATTTGGCTGAATCAAAATACATCCCAGTGGCAAGACAGCGCTAGTGTTCAGGGCGCGCTCGTGTCTGTGTACAGCGCGCGCAGACTTTTCTTCAATACCTTTCCCGTTGCGGTCCGAGGCAGTTCTGCCAGGTAGTCTACTGAAGTAGGGCACTTGTAGTGCGCCAGGCGAGACCGTGAAAACTCGATCAGTTCCGAAGAGTCGACGTCTACCCCAGGTCGTGCGACGACTACCGCCTTAACAGTCTCGCCCCACTTTTCGTGCGGGACGCCTATGACCGCTACCTCCGCAACGCCTGCGTGGTCTGCCAACACGTTCTCTACTTCCATCGGATAGACATTCTCGCCACCTGAAATGATCATGTCTTTGATGCGATCCTGTAGGAAGAAGTAGCCTTCTTCGTCGCGATAGGCGCCGTCTCCGGTCCTTAGCCATCCACCATCGACCAGTGTTTCCGCCGTGATGTCCGCTTGTTTGAGATAGCCCTTCATATTCGCGTCGGAGCTCACCCAGATTTCGCCCACCTGTCCCGCGGGAAGCTCCTGGCCAGTCTCGTTATCCATCACCCGCAGAGTCGCCCACGACAGTGGTTTGCCAACGGATTGCAGCAGGTGCGTTCGGGGCCCCTGGGAGCTGTGCTCCTCGGGAAACAGTGCCGTCACCGTGCCCGCGGTTTCCGTCATGCCATAACAGCCGAGAAAACCACAACCCAGAACATCGATTGCTCGGCGCAGCAGTGCCTCGCTCATGGGCGCGGCGCCGTAGGCCAGCAGCTCGAGGCTGGACAAATCGTGGTTCTCAAGCTCCTGCAGTTCCACCAGCTGCTGGATGACGGCGGGAACAAAGAAAGCATGAGTCACTCGTTCTCTTGCGATCGTGTCAAGAATTTGCGGAGCGGAGGCTTCGCGCATCAGTACTGTGCGTCCGCCAATTGTCATCAGTGTGAGGCCTGTTCCGGCACCGCCAATATGGAATAGCGGTGAGGCGACAAGATGCACCGAGTCTTGGTGCATACGAAAGAGCTCCGTCGCCATGTGTCGGGTATAGGACAGGTTCTGATTGGTGATCATAATGCCCTTGGGCAGTCCCGTCGTACCTGAGCTGTACAACACCAGTGCGACATTGTCCGGGGCCGCTGGAACATCGGGGGCTGCTCCTGATGCTTGCCCCAGCCACTGCTCGTACTCTTCGCCGAGCACAATAACGCGCATGGCTGCGGGTCGATTCGCGGGGGTCGGTACCAACTGCGCATGCTCTGCGTCGACGATAAGTAGCGTCGGCTGTGCGTTATCGATAATCGCGGACAGCTCCCCTACCGCGAGCCGCCAGTTCAGCCCTACCACCGCCGCACCGATCATGTTGCAGGCAAAGGTGGCCTCGTGAAACTCGGGCGTATTTTTCATTAGCAAGCCGACCCGATCGCCGGCTTGCACACCTGCTTGTGACAGTGCCGCGCCCACCGCAGCACTTCGCCGCTGAAGATCCGACCAGGTCAAATGGCGATCGTCGCAGACCAGCGCGATAGCATCGGGGCGAGCCTGTGCATGCTCGCGCGCAATGTTAGCCAGTGAAAACGCAGTTTCAGTTTTCATTTGGCGAGTGGATCAGGTCTCAGCTGAACGTGGCCCACATAGGACTTTGGAATCTCCGAATGGTAAACCGGGTCCAGCCCGTTGGTGAACCACAGGCCGCGGCCCTTCCAGCCGGCCTTGTCATCATCAATGCGTCCATCGAGGCCGCGGGTATAGGTGACCAGTGGGTAGGGGATACGTATCACTGTGAACTCTTGCGTATCCGGCCTGAATGCTATCAGAGAGTCGGAGGCAGTCCCGTTCACTATGATAGTGTCTTCGCCCATTCCCAGGGTGTTGAAAGTATCGATCCAGATGTAATACTGCTTGTCTGCGGTGCCATTGTTGTCGCCGTTGTCGCCTTTTTTGATCGCTGCAAACTGAGGTCCGGGAATGTCCCACAGGGTCCATCCTTCGGGACACTGGTCGCCTGTTCCCCAGGTTTGTTTACAGCGGCTGCGATCAAATCGGGCCAGGTGACCGCTGCCGGCGAGGGCGGTCCACGTCATGCCCTTGCTGTCCACCTCGACACCTCTGGGTCCAAAGCCCGGTGCTGGGGGCATATAAATTTCATGCGTATCGCTAGTCGGATCATAGCGTTGAATCGATCCGGGGCCGTCGGCGGGATAAAGACCACCGGGGGGCATGCCGACCCAGATGGATCCGTCCACGGGATTGGGGAGTATGCCGTAGCGGAAACCCACTACGGCTTCGTCGGCGATACCATCTCCGTCAGTATCTATTTTCCCCTCTGACCAACCCATGGCGGCTTCCAGGGAAGCGGGATCATCCGCATCGAATTTTTTGGTGTCCAACCAGCCCACCACGTGGCCGTCGCCGCTAAACCACAACACGTCGTTGTCATCGAATTGCAAATGGTGAGTGCCAAAACAGGAATCGATTTGGACAGTCTTTTTGGTCTTGGTATCGTAGTAGCCGATTTGACGGTGGTGGAGGTTGTTGGCTATCACCGGTGTCTTTTTGCAAAACTCGGGTAGGTCTTCGCCCCATTCTCTGCGTACCTGCATGGTCATCCAGACCCTACCTTTGTCATCCATCATGGGGTTGTGCGGATTCGCCGGATTCGGGTAAGCACCCAGGTGCTGAGTCTGGACTCCCGGCTCCGGACAGCCCAGTAATTTTGCGCCAACTGAGAAAATTTCATCCCCACCTAATGGCTTGTAAGTCTGGTCGCACCAGGGCTGGGCATTTTCGTAGCTGGGTAGTTTGGTCGCGCCCGCGGTATGTGTCACCGGGTCGAGTTCCAGCAAGTAGTCCGTGCCTATGTCTACGCCATAGATTGGCCCGTAGGGGTACAGTCTTGGATTGCGCTTATCTGTGGCGATTTCGTCGTGGGCATACGTATATTGATTGCCCCAGCCCCATTGGGTGATAACGAAATTCTGTTCGACGCCTGTTGGGCGAGGCGGGTGTTCACTCGGTGTTTCTCCGGCCGCGAGGCGGTTAGCCCAATTGCCGAGTACATCCAGTAACACGTCCCGGTCGAGTTGCTTTGCGACATCGTTCATCGTGCCGGCTTTTTTCAAGCCGTGATCATATAGCTGCGCGACTGGAAGTCTGGTCAGGGCCGACCCCAGTTGATGGCAGTAGGTGCAGTTGAGTTTGAACTGATAAAGCCACTCGGCAGGGGATGGGTAGGGATGCGAAGATTCGTCGATGGTCTTTTGGGAGGGTGCGTCAATCATCGACATCCAGTAAACGGCGGGGTAAATACGAGCCGCTTCCATGGGGTTTTTAGCGTTTTCAACCTGAAAATTAACTGTGCCTCCGGGTTTGGCAGAGATTCTTTTTGAATCCCGAAGACCGTAGCCTCTTACCCACACTTCGTAGTTTGCTTTGGGTAGCTCCGGTAGCAGAAAATTTCCCGCATCATCCGTCACGACAATCTTGCGATAATCCGTGGGCAGCTGATCCGTTTCGGCGACTACCCAAACTCCCGCCTCGGGTCTGCCGGAGGCATTGACCACCTTGCCCTCGATGAAATCTGACGCTGCGAGAATAGGAGAGGTGGCAAGCAGCAGGAATAGCATTAAATACTTTTCTTTCATAACACTACTCCGTGAGTGTTAGGTGGAACTAACCGTTATCCAGCTACTATGAATTAATTCGCTGGCTGTTGTCTATCGAGCGAAAATTAAACCCTTGATAATCGTTGTCAACGACTTCTTGAAGTATGCGGCGATAGCCGCGCACTCCGCCCGAGTAAGGCATGAATACATGCGGTTTACCGGCAATTTCAGCGCCCATATAGTAGGACTTTGCCCTGGGGTAAAGTGTCTCCCTGGAGCGCTCGTTGACGTGCTCAACCCAATTGTTTTCCGATTCGGGGCTGGCATCTATTTCGTCGAATTCATGCGTATCCATGTGCGCGATCAAATCGCCGATAAAATCTGCGTGCTCCTCAACGGATACCAGTACATTACTGAGTAGCGATGGGCTTCCCGGACCGACCATGATAAAAAAATTGGGAAATCCGGCGGTACTCAGGCCCAGATAGTTGGCGGGGCCATGGGCCCACTTTTGTTGCAGGGTGATACCGTCGCGACCCGTAATGCGGGGGGCGAGCAGCGACCCGGTAAACACATCAAAACCTGTGGCGTAAATAATGATGTCCAGAGGATAATGGGCGTTGCCAGTGCTGATACCCTTCGGTGTAATTTCTACAATGGGGTTTTCCTGCAGATCCACGAGTTCGACGTTTTCGCGATTGAACGCTTCGTAGAATCCATGATCCACGGCTGGCCGCATTGTGCCAAAGGGAAACCCTCGTGGAGTCAGTTTTTCCAGTGTTATTGGGTCGCTAACTTTTTCAGCGATCTTTCGATGTGCAAATTCCACGGCTGTGTCATTGGCGTCCTCGTTGAGCAGAATGTCGTAGTAAGCGAGAGCAAACCCAAATCCCAAACGGTTCCAGGCCGTCTCGAAAACGGCCTCGCGAACGGCCGGTGGGTCATCAAGTGCGGATTTCTTGCTAGGTAGAAATCCGAGGCCACTGGGAGAGTTGCGTGCCTGCTCTCGGCGGGTCTTGTAGTGAGCCTTGATAGCGGCGTCTTCTTCATCAGATATATGCGCATGGCAGGCCGGGATGCTGTAGTTGGCGGTGCGCTGGAAGACACTCAGGTGCTCTGCACATTCGGCGATAACCGGCGTCATCTGGACTCCTGAAGATCCGGTGCCGATAATCCCTACTCTCTTGCCCTCGAAATTGACCGGCTCCCGGGGCCATTCACCGCTGTGGTAAATTTCACCCTTGAAAACAGTCTCTCCCGGAAAATCCGGCTTTTTGGTTTTGGATAATTGACCGACTGCCATGATCAGAAAGCGTGCTGAGATGTCCTGGTTTGTGTCTGTATTGATGGTCCAAAGGGCATTGTCTTCGTTATAGCGGGCATCCACCAACCGCGTGCTGAACTGAATATCCCGGCGCAAATCAAATTTTTCAACGACATGGCGGATATAGTCAAGAATTTCTGCTTGTTTGGCGTAGCGCTCTGTCCAACGCCAATCCTGTTCGAGTTCATCGGAAAAACCATAGGAATAATCATAGCTTTCAACGTCGCAACGAGCGCCGGGGTAGCGGTTGTAGTTCCAGACTCCGCCCACTTCGTCAGAGGCTTCAATGACTTTAACGTTCAATCCGTTATTGCGGAGCGTATGAAGAGCGCGCAGGCCGGCAAATCCTGCTCCGACCACCACAACATCCAAATGACGATTTGCGATTGATTTCTGCATTGATATTCCACTGGGAACTCTTTCGAAAGTACCTGGCTATTTTCCGTCCGCTTCGTAAACAGTCGCTCACAGAGGCAATTGTATAAACCCCCACCGATAAATATCAACATACCTGTTGCCAGTAGTCAACAGATGTGTTGAAATAATATCTCGTTAAACCTGTGCTTAATTGTCAGGTGAAGATACTTCCATGGCTCCGTGGAATGAAGATAGTCGGGATGCAACTGATATGTCAGATTTTCAATCACCACGTATAACCCCGGATACCCCAATCGGATACGAACTGCTTCCTGTCAAAAAGAAAGCGGTCATACAGTTGATGGGATCAAGGCTTTGGGGTCGTTTCAACCCCAACCACTGGGATCCCGGTTATGCCGCGTCCACAGGCCTGGATGCGCCGATACAGACCGGGGAAATGTCCTCTGCCTACATCGCTGAAATGTGCGTCAATCACTTTGGAGAACATCTGTTTTGCAAGGCGCGCGTGATGTGCAAGTACATCGCATCCACGTTAGCGGGAGAGGTGATTACCACGCACGGAGTTGTGGTTGAAAAAACCGCGCAGGATAGTGGCTATCGATTCAAGGTGGACGTGTGGTGTGACAACGCCGCTGGCGAAAAAAAGACGGTCGGCTATGTCGAAGTGTCAGTGCCCGGATAGCGGGTGTCGGTAGATAAGTTAGGGGTAAGTTTATGACCAGGCAAACGGCGAGCGATGGCGATTTGCGTCCTATGAGTGATATTCAGGCGGCACAGACGCAGGAATTTATTGACGGCCTTGCTCAGGACTGTCAAACCTACTGGGACATGGTGGATATCGGCGATGAGTTGTCCCGTGAACTGCATCTCACGCCCGAACTCGTTATTCTCTATGCGGACGCTGTGGAGGACTTCAACCCCTGGTACGAAGCGTGGAAGATGAATACCTGGCGGGTTGCGGGCGAATCACCCTTCGGTGGTGCCATCGTGCCGCCACTCCTGGTATCTCACTTTGTGCTGTCGGTTCAATTTGATCACACTAAACCCTTTGCCATCGGTTCAATCCATACCTATCACGACTCCGAGATTCTGCAGCCAATTCCCGTGGGATCCACCGTGCGCATCACGACCCGGGCTGTAGACAAATATGAGAAGCGTGGACGCCGGTATGTGCGCCATGAAGTGGAGGTGGTCGATGTTGAAAACAACACCCTGTATTTTCGAGAGACCCGGGATATTCTTTCTCTGTAAGCGGATATTGAGATGTCTATAAATAATATTAGAACGCCCGTGGTCGGCGGGCTGATGGAAGAAACCCCTGACGGGCCGAGACTGCTTGGGGCGCAATGCTCCGGTTGCAAAAGTGTTTATTTCCCAACAGTGGCGACATGCCGAAATCCCGATTGTAAAAACATGCAGGTCGAGACCACGTCTTTGCCACAATGTGGTGTACTTTACAGCTACACCGTACAGCATTACCGTCCGCCAGCCCTGTTTCGTATGGATAACTGGGAGCCCTATGCCATCGGCCTCGTCGAAATGGAAGGAGGCCTCCGTGTTATGGGAATGGTGACTGGCATTGAGATTGACAGCCTGTGTGTCGGCCAAACTCTAGAGGTGGTGTTCAAAGTACTGTACAACGATCCGGAAGCGGGAGAGGTCCTTACCTACATGTTTGCTCCCACCGACAATGGGGTGGTTGTCGAATGAAGCCGGTCCTGGTGCTAGGTGCTGGGGCCATCCCTTGGGGAAAGCGGCCGGACAGCTCCCAACTGGCGATGGCAATTGAAGCCATTTCTGCTGCATTCGCAGACGCGGGGCTGGATTGGGGGGAGGTACAGGGACTGGTGGCCGCCAGTTCCCGGTTTGAAGGTGGCATGGGGTGGGGATTGCATGCCAACGAAATCGTGCAGGCGATCTCGGAGCAGGGAATTCCGTGCGTTAACGTCGGTGGCGCTTGTGCGGCCGGAGCGATCGCGTTCCACACGGCCTATTCCATGATTGCCAGTGGCCAGCATGAGGTGGTGGCGGTTGTTGGAGCAGAGAGAATGCCCAAGGGCTTTATTCCTCGCCCCCCGGGCAGCCAGGACGATATTTCAGACAATGACTATCTTCGTTGGGTCACCATGGGTGCTACCAATCCTGCTTACTGGGCAATCGAAGCGCGGCGACGAATTCACGATTTCGGTACCGACGACGAAACCCTCGCTCTCGCCTCAGTGCTTATGCGCCGCAACGCCGCCCATAACCCCAACGCACGTTTTCGGCAGCCCCTTACAGTGGGCGAGGTGTTGGCATCTCCCATGGTCACCGACCCACTTCGGCTTCTGCAAATATGCCCCGTCAGCGACGGCGCCGCAGCATTGGTGCTGGGTACCGAAGAGTTTGCAAAGAAATCTGCGCATTCTCATGTTGAGGTCGCGGGCTGCGCCATCGCGACTGGACAGTTTGGCGATCCCGCGCGACGTATCCCTACGATTGCAAACAATGTTGTTGCCGGCGTACCACATACCAGTGAGGTAGTGGGCGCCGTTACGCGCGCGATGGCAATGGCCAGTGTCGGGGCAGAGGATGTGGATATACTGGAGATGGCTGATAACTCAGCGTGGCATCTTCTTGCGTGGCCCGAGCTTTTTGGATTTGTCGAACCAGGTCAGAGCGACTGGATGTTGAAAACTGATCGATACTCAGTTAATGGTGAATTAGCGCTGAATCCCAGTGGCGGCTTTCTGTCCTTTGGTGAAGCGACGACCGCCCAGGCAGTGCTGCAAATCTGTGAGCTTGTTTGGCAATTGCGGGGTGAGGCTGCCGGTCGCCAGGTGCCCGGCGCGCAGATCGGCATGTCTGCAGTGCTCGGATTGGGCGCCAATGGTGGCTCGGTTGTTTTGAAGCGTTAGTAACTGGGGAATGTGAGATGCAGGGATCTTCTAATACGCGCCAGTGTGCAAAAGAGCCTGAGGCGGCTGAACAATGAATAAGGTTGCCGTAGTAACCGGAGCCGCTCGTGGCATAGGTGCACAAATCGCAATCCGCCTAGCAGCCGATGGTTTTGACCTGGCCGTGCTGGATCTGGAGGAGGCTAACTGCCAGGCGACTGCCGCTGCAGTGGAGGAACTTGGCCGGCGCGCTATTGCTGTTGCGGTAGACGTCACTGATGAGAGCTCGGTCTCGGCTGCGGTCCAACGGGTGGCCCAGGAGCTCGGCCCCCCCCTGGTGCTGGTCAACAATGCCGGCATTATGCGTTCGCGCATGATGCACAGGATGTCTCTTTCTGAATGGGACGTGGTAATGGACGTGAATCTGCGCGGCGCTTTCCTTATGAGCCGCGAAACAGCGCCGTTCATGCGCGCCGCTAAATGGGGTCGTATAGTCAATCTTTCCAGCACCGGAGCCCTTGGTCTTACAGGCAGTGCGAATTACGCTGCTGCCAAGGCGGGCGTCCAGGGATTTACCAAGAGTCTGGCGCTGGAACTGGGGGCGTTCAATGTTACGGTCAACGCGATCGCGCCGGGTTTTGTGGTGACCGACATGACCCGCACAGTGGCCAGTGATGCGGGCGTTTCCGTTGAGAAGATGGAATCAGATATGGTTGAGGATGTGCCTGTCGGTCGCGCTGGCACACCGGAAGACATAGCGCACGCAGCTGCATTCTTTGTTGATGAGCGATCCTCTTATGTCTCCGGCCAGATCCTTTATGTCGCCGGTGGCCCAAAAGCTTAACTGTTCACAGCTAATGCTCAGCCATCAATGATGGCGACCGCTCTCGTCCAGCCAGCAGATGCTGCGCGGATTTTGAATGGGAAACAGGAAATCTGGAAACCATTTGCCGGGAGAGCTTCCAGATTATGCATTTTTTCCAGATGGCAATAACCGATGTCGCGCCCGGCCTTGTGTCCCTCCCAGATCAGGGAGGGGTCCTTTGATTCTTCGTAGCGCTGTCCGGTGTGAACAAAGGGCGCGTCCCAGCTCCAGCCGTCAGTTCCCGTTACCCGCACGCCTCTTTCGAGAAGGTACATGGTGGCTTCGTAACCCATGCCACAGCCGGCAGAGACATAGTCGTCATGCCCGTATCGCGATCCGGCGCGTGTGTTGATGACAACGATTTGCAGCGGGGCGAGCTCGTGTCCGATGCGCTGAAGTTCTGCCTCGACATCATCGGCAGTCACAACATAGCCGTCGGGAAAATGTCGAAAATCCAGTTTTACGCCGGGCTGAAAACACCATTCCAAAGGTACTTCATCAATTGTGATTGCCCGCTCGCCCTTATTCATTGTCGAGGCAAAATGATAGGGCGCATCAAGGTGAGTTCCGTTGTGGGTAATCAACTGGACCTGCTCAATAGCCCAGGCCTCGCCATCGGGTAGATCACTGGCTTTGAGACCTGGAAAAAATTGCATGAGGTCTGGCAGAGAATCGTTGTGATCTATGTAGTTAATCTTCGGTTGATATCCGGGCGGATCGGATATGACGTCGTTTTCCAGGTAGATGGAGAGATCAATAAATTGTCTGGTCACGTTCTTGCCTCTAAAAGTTGGCGCTAGGTTCCGCGCAAATCAACATAAGTGTTGACATTCTAGCCCAATTTCGTCAATTTTAACAGCGAAGACGGCTTTACATGGGCACCATCGAAGTAAGCCAGTGATCCGATTTACCGCATGCGCATGCCCGGGGACAATTCATGGGTGGCTCCCATCGATACAGGTACAAAAAACTTGCAATTCGATCCATGGAATGTATTATTTTAACAATTAGCATAGCTGATATACCTTTCGATTAACTAATGTTAGCCCTGAGGATAAGCACGCAATGACTAATCATTCTTCGAATGTTGGGCGGCAAATAGCTGAAATTTCCGTAAAGAAACAAATTACCGACCCAACAGTGGCGCTGGCATCGACAGCCTATAAGTTTTAGTCAACGGCAAAGGGATCCGACAGATGGAATACAGTCAAATCAAGTACGTCGAAAATGGCCCGGTAGGCATTCTCACGCTCAACCGCCCCGACGATGGCAATATGTTTACCGAGCAGATGTGCCATGAAATACGAGAGTGCATAAACGATATTCGTCGGGAAACGCGTACCAGAGTGCTGGTGATTACCGGAGAGGGAGAGAAGTTCTTTTGCATCGGCGGACGTAAGACCGGGATGGAAGATACCAATCTCTACGCCGGTGTGTTGCCGACCCTGGAGATGTACGAATCGATTGATAAGCTCCAGAAGCCAGTGATTGCATCGGTCAACGGGTTCGCGGTAGGCGGAGGCAATGTACTGCAGATGGTCTGCGACGTGACTATCGCGAAAGAGAGCGCGGTTTTCCGGCAGGTAGGCCCGATGATGGGGAGCTTTGACGCAGGCTACGGCACCTGGTACCTCGAGGACCTCGTTGGTAAAAAGCGCGCCAAGGATATGTGGTATCGCAATCCAAAGATTAAGGCGCGCGAAGCTCTGGATATCGGCCTGATCAACCAAGTGGTGCCAGACGATGAGCTCACCGACGCAACTTTAGAATACGCAATGGAAATTGCCGAGCGGGGCGCATTCGCCCTGGCTTCCATCAAGGCAGCTTTCAATGCCCGACACGGCGGCGTGGGAGGTCTATCGCGCATGGCCCACGATCTTCTTCTTCGCGGCTATCTGACAACGCAAGAGTCCAAGGAGTTGTCCAGCGCCTTCGCTGAGCGACGCTCGCCGGACAGCGACACCTTCGGCCATTGAATCCAATGCCAGTTTGATTGCCTGTGAATAAACTCCTCACGCTAACTCATACGCAAACTGCGGCGGAGTATTACGCTCAAAACCTCTGGCAGGCCGAAACGCTCTATCTGCTCATGAGGCGAAATGCACAAGCCACCCCCAATGCCTTCGCCCTGCGCGACCCCTATAAGCGTATAAGTTGGGCTGAAACGGCCGATTGGGTTGATTCCGTTGCTTCGTCGTTAAGTGATGCTGGTCTGAACACCGGCGATCGGGTTTCCATTTGGCTTCCGAACCGTATTGAAGCGGTTATTGTATTTCTTGCCTGTTCGCGAAACGGGTACATCTGCAACACATCGCTTCATCAAAACTACACAGTCGCTGAAATCGCAACCTTGTTGGAAAGCATTAAGAGCAAAGCAGTTTTTTACCAGGTGGGCTATGGGGCCGATGGCAAATCTTCCGACGTGGTAAAGGAACTCGGACGTGTCGATTCACTGTGTCGAATTTTCGGCCTCAATGCTCGAGAGCAATTCGAGTCACCTCTACCACCGGGCATGCATGAATTTCCGGTACGTTCAGTTTCCACATCTTTAGGCCCGCCAGAACCAAACCCCGATAAAGTCACGTATATCGCATTTACGTCCGGTACCACCGGCATCCCCAAGGCGGTTATGCACAGTGATAACACGCTGCTGGCCAACGCCAGAACGATGGTCGAGGACTGGGGCCACGATGAAAAGACGAGGTTGTGCACACTCAGTCCAATGAGCCATCACATTGGAACGGTAGCACTTAACCAGGTGTTGGTGGCCGGATGTGAGCTTGTGCTTTACGACCCGGACGCGGGATATCACTACATTGACTGGATAGATCATTGCGGCGCCACCTACGTGATGGGCGTGCCGACCCATGCCATGGACATTCTCGCCGAGTTGCAAAACAGGGGCAGCGAGAAACTTGGGGAAGTCTCAGTCTTCTACATGGCCGGATCTCCAATACCACGCCAGACCGCCGACAAAATGCTGTCGATGGGCATCACGCCGCAGAACGTTTATGGAATGACTGAAAATGGATCACACAGCTACACCCTGCCGGACGATTCTACCGAAGTGATCACCGGCACCTGCGGTAAAAGTTGTCGTGTGTATGAAGCCAGGATATGGAATGAGTTAAATCCCGACGAGGAAGCTGCACCGGGGGAGGTTGGGGAGATTGGCGGCCGTGGAGCAATGCTGATGCTCGGATATTTTAATAATCAGTTTGCTACAGAGAACTCCTTCAACGCCAAGGGCTGGTTCATGAGCGGTGATCTTGGTCTTATTGATCAGGACGGAAACCTGCAGGTTATCGGGCGCAAAAAAGATCTCATTATTCGCGGGGGCCATAATATCTATCCTGCGCGGATAGAAGATCTTGCGCTGAGACACAAGGAGATTGTTAAGGTCGCTGCGGTTCCAGTCCGCGATGATCGCCTTGGGGAGCGTGTATGCCTCCTTGTTAATGTCAGGGCAGATTCTCCGTCCGGTGAAGAAGTGGTAGAACATCTTCTGGCCAATGGTCTGTCGAAGTACGACCTCCCTGAGTTTTACGCTGTGCTGGAATCCTTCCCACTCACGGCCAGTGGTAAGATTCTGAAACGCGTGCTCGTGAATCAGTTAAGAGACGGCACCGTGAAAGCGTTGCCTATAAAGAGAGTGACCCGAGAAGGTAGTAGCGTATGAGTGTTGAACTGCTGTTCGAAGAAGACTATGCCCTACTGACAATCAATAGGCCGGAGGCGTTGAACGCTCTGAGTTTTGCGATAATCGCTCAAATCGGTGACGCCTTGCGGCGAGTGGCAGAAAGCCAGGCGCGGGTGCTTATCGTAACCGGAGCGGGAGAGAAAGCCTTCTGTGCCGGTGCCGATATTCAAGAACTGATCGGACGGTCACTGGCGCAAGAAAAAAGCGGGGCGGAGCTGGGGCAGAGTGTTTTTCTCATGCTGGACCGCCTGAAGATTCCATCGATAGCCCTGATGAACGGCTATGCCTTCGGAGGCGGGCTTGAACTGGCCCTTGCCTGTACCTTTCGCCTCGCTACACCGCAATCGAAAATGGGGCTGCCGGAGCTGAAACTGGGCCTGATACCCGGTTACGGAGGGACGCAGAGACTCCCCAGACTTATCGGCGAGAGTCGAGCTATGGAGATGATTCTGACTGCGCAGACACTCACCGCACAAGAAGCTCTTGACTGGGGTGTGATCAATCGCATCGTCGACACCTCATCAGTGGAAGAGGCACTTTCCTTTGCTAGCAAGTTCACCCGGTTTTCCAGTCTCGCTGTGCAGTTTGCCCGTGAGGCCGTTTCACGCGCTTCCTCAACTCATCTGGAGGAGGGGCTTCGTGCTGAGGCGGATCTTTCCACGCTGGCCTATCGCACCGCGGATGCGAAGGAGGGGCTCCAGGCATTCCTGGAGAAACGCGAAGCGAAATTCAGGGGAGCCTAGTGGAAAAATTGGTGATTGTTACAGGCGCCAGTCGCGGTATCGGCGCTGCGATAGCCAGTCAACTTGCGACAGATGGCTATCACGTGGGTTGCATATCCCGTTCCGGTGCACTTCCGGCGACGGGGCTCTCCTCGAATGCCGCACAGCGGCGTTTGATTCCCGTTGCAGCCGATGTTGCGCGTCCCGACGAACTGCGCTCTGCGATCGATGATCTGTGCTCCGGAGGCATTGAAATCCGCGGCCTGGTAAACAACGCCGGATCGCAAAGTGAAGCGCCCTCTGCAGAGATGCCCCTGGAGCAGTGGGATGAGCTGATGCAGATTAATGCCAGATCAGTGGTGGTAGCTTGTCAGGCAATTTATCCCTACCTGAAAAAGGGCAATGGCGGGCTGATCGTCAATATGGGTTCGTTCTTTGACAAGGTGGGAGCGAAGAGAAATCTGGCATACAGCGCCTCGAAGGCTGCCGTTGGCGCTATCACCCGTGTTCTGGCGGTGGAATGGGCAAAAGACCGAATATCGGTGATCAATATTGCGCCGGGCTTTGTGCTCACAGATTTGAACGCTGAGCACTGGGAAAAAGGCCGGATGCAGGATTATTTTGAAAAAAGGATTCCCGGCGGGATACCTGGGCAACCTGAGGATATAGCGGAGTTGGCCTCCGCCTTGTTTGCTATGAAGAGCTCCTTCCTGACCGGTGAAACGGTCTATATGGACGGCGCGCAGAGCCTCTCACCCTAATCGGGAAAGCGCATTTATGACTATACTGGATAGGCTGGATTCCAATCTTTCGCTCGATGAAACAGAATCGATGGTTCTGCAGAGTGTTTCGTCCATGGCACGTGGCGAGGTGATGGCCAGAGCGGCAGACCTGGATCGCAGTGCTGAGTTTCCCTGGGCCAATGTGGAAGCGATCAACGCATTAGGCTTGAACACGATGTTTATCCCCGAGCAGTTCGGAGGTAATCCTCTTTCCTACACCTGCTATCTGGCCTGCGTACGGGAAATTTCCGCGGCCTGTGCAGCCACAGGTATCGTTTGGGCGACAAACTTTCATGGGCTCAAACCGATTATTGATTTTGGCACACAGGAGCAAAAAGAGCGCTTTCTTCCCGTTATAGCGGCAGGCGGTCTGGTGTCTCTTGCCATAACCGAACCGGATGCCGGCTCGGACGCGACCGCGATGACGACCCGGTTTCGTGAAGAGGGCGATGAAATTGTCATAAGCGGTGGGAAAACATTCATCACCAACGGCGATGTTGCTGACCTTTACCTTGTGTTCGGAAAATGGGAGGGCATTGATGATCCCAAAAAGGCAATTTCAGTCCTTGTTCTTGAGAAGGGCGCCGCCGGCTTTTCCATTGCGGGAAAAGAGGACAAGTTAGGCGTACGCGCATCGAGCACCGCCTCGCTCGCGTTTGACGAGTGTCGTATTCCACGAAGCAATCTGGTGGGTCAGCCCGGTGATGGGCTGCCCATTTTGTTCGCATCTTTGAATAAATCCCGACCCAGCGTCGCCGCTCACGCGCTGGGCATTGCCCGGGCAGCTTTTACAGATGCCGTGGACTACATCAACGAACGGCAGCAGAGCGGAAAACGGATACTAGAGTTTCAGGGAATTCAGTTTATGATCGCGGACCTCGCTGCAGAGCTTGCGCTCTGTGAGTCCTGGCTGTGGCGAGTGGGCGCCATGGTAGACGAGGGTGTTACTGATATCGGTATCGAGGCATCCGTTCTAAAGCTTCGCGCGTCAGACCTTGCCATGCGCATTACCACGGATGCCGTGCAGCTTATGGGCGGCTATGGGTACTGCAAAGACTATCGAGTTGAACGACTGATGCGCGACGCGAAAATCACACAAATCTGGGAGGGCACCAATCAGGTTCACCGACAACTGATTGGCAGGCATTTTCTAAAAAAGAGCAGGTGAAACATGACTATTAAAACTGTCGGCGTTGCCGGCTGCGGGACCATGGGAACAGGTATCGCCATTGTCGCATTGCGCGCAGGCTTCGAAACCTTGATCTACGACGCGTCCAGTGAAAGTGTCGCAACGGCGCAGCAGCAAATTGAAGCGTTTTTGCAAAAGTCCGTAGAGCGGGGGAAATTGGAACCCGATGCATTGCCCCTAATGCTGAAGAAAATGCGCGGCGTTACCGAAACTGAAGTAATGGCGGACTGCGATATTGTTATCGAAGCGGTCTATGAAGACCTCAAGGTCAAGCACGACTTGTTGCAGGCCTTACACGCCGTCTGCCCACCCGAAACAATTTTTGCATCGAATACATCCACGATCTCGATCACAGAGATCGCGGGGGGAAGTGGTCGGCCAGAGCGAACAGTTGGGATGCATTTCTGCCTACCCGCACAATTAATGAAGTTGGTCGAGATGTCGCCAGGTCTGACGACCAGCGACGAAACATTTAGCGAGGCGTGGAGCTTCTGCGAGGCGCTTGGACAGTCCCCCGTTAAAACCCAGGACACACCTGGTTTTATTCTGAACTACTTTGTTATTCCGTTTAATAACGATGCGATCCGACTCGTGGAACAGGGGGTTGCGGATGCACAGCATATCGACAAAGCGATTGAAGTCGCTCTGGGTTATCCCATGGGGCCGCTAAAATTACTCGATCTAATCGGCATGGACACGCAGAGGCTGTTGTCTGAGGCGATGCATGGTCTCACCAATGAACCCAGAGCTGCCTGCCCCCCGTTAGTCAAACGAATGATCGCAGCGAATCGTCTCGGCAAAAAAAGTGGTGCCGGGTTTCACACCTACGGCGATAGTAAAACCTTTGGAGCGTAGCATGACATCATACCGGGTCATTAGAGCGGGCGAGAGCCGATCCTTTCCCCAGGATCATTCGTTTACCGACAGGGCGAGTGTTGAAGGTGACAATATTGTCATCCTGGGGTGGGACGCGGGATCCTCCTTACCTTCCCCGGACGATTGCGCGGATGCATCTTTCGTGGCGATTGAACTGGGCAATGAGTGCCTCGCGGTCCACAGCGGTTTACAGGAGTCGGAGGATAATTCCCGGCATCTGGGTTTTGCGAGATTTCGCATGGGCGCGTCAGACCCTACGGCACTGGTGGAGCTGGTTCATCTTCCCTGGACCAATCCCGATGCAATCCAATCGGCGACTGAAGCCTTCGAGCAAAGTGGTCTGGCGGTGGCGGTATGTGCCGATTTCCCCGGGCGCATAGTAAACCGACTTCTTAGGCCGTATCTCAATGCCGCCATGCGAAGAGTCGATGAAAAGCTGGCCTCAACGGAAGATATGGACAAAACTCTGCGCATGGGGCTTGGCTACCCTGAAGGACCTTTTGAATTGTTGCAGCGCACAGGGCTGGAAGATCATTTTGAGGTAGCGCAAGCGCTTTACGAAGCGCTGGGGCAGGAAGCTTACGCACCGGCACGCGTTGCACAAATAGCGAATCAGCGACGCAACAGAGCTTCGTTGGCTTCCCCCAGCGATGGGTAGGAGGTCTTGCCTTCGGTGCCGCGAAACTGACTATCTACGGGCACCGGAAGTGCGGGCATTGTTGTGTCACCGTAAACGATAGCGCTATCGAACAGCTTCCGCTCTACAAAGTGAGGATTTTGCAGCGCGTCTTGCACCGTCTCTACGAGATTGCAGCAGATATCCTTTGATCCGAAAATTTCCCGCCACTGCTGCGCCGTCCGTTCCCGGATAAGCGCTGCCACACGCTCGATCACTGACTTCGGGTCGACGCTATCGTCCCGGAAATTCTCCTGGAGACCAATAAGCTCACAAAATTGTATCCAGAATTTTTCTTCCAATGGCGCAGCTGCAATGAACCGGTCGTCGGCAGTTCTATAAATGTTGTACCGTGGAGATCCGCCAGTCACCAGCTCGCCTCCTGGAGTAGGCCATTGTTGCGCCGCTGCACCATTTCCCATCGCCCAGTACATGAAGGGGAACAGGTTGTCAGACATCGAGATATCGAGATAACAACCCTCCCCACTTTTATCCCGTTGTCGCAGGGCGAACAGTATATTTAATACTGCCGGGTAGGCACCTCCGGCGATGTCTGCTACCAGTGCCCCCGGCAACGCGGGTGAACCTTCGCGATCGCTTACCAAAGAGAGCATGCCTGTTTGCGCGCAGTAATTTAAATCGTGGGCTGCGACCTGTGCCAGGGGGCCGGATTGTCCATAGCCGGTAATGGAGGCATAGATCAGGCCAGGGTTTAGCTCTTTCATTGCAGCATAGCCGAACCCCAATTTTTCCATCACGCCCGGTCTGAACTGCTCAAGTAACACATCCGCTTGATTTATCAGGGGCGTAAGCACTTCCAGTGTGTCATCGGCCTTTAAGTCAATGGTTAGACTTCTTTTGCCGCGATTCAGCATTGCAAAGTTGACGCTATCGGCACCGAATTTTGGCGTATAGCTACGCATCTCATCGCCTCTTCCCGGGCGCTCGATCTTTATCACTTGTGCACCGGCCTCGGCGAGTATCAGCGTCGCTAGAGGTCCAGGAAGCAGTGTCCCGAAATCGAGGACGGTTATGCCTTCCAGTGGTCTCATCAGTTATTCTCCATATTAAAAAGCTTACTCACGACTCGGGTACCTGTCCCTGAGGAAAAAATTCTGATAATGCATTTTGCTACTTTTCTGGAAGCCTATACGAATTGCAAATTCGCCGCTCCGCAACCAGCGGTAGAACTCTCGAACTTGTTCCTCTGTCTCCGGATAGGCTTTATCACTCCAGGGGGCATCGTCTTCTGTAAACCAATTGGCCTCCATGGCTTCGGGGGTGGGCTGTATGGAGTGGCAACCATCGAGGTGGCAGCGGAACGTCAGCCAGATCTGGTGCATGTGGGTAAAAGAGGAAATACTGACTGGCTGCATCAGGTCTGGAGCAACAGTTAGTCCTGTCTCTTCATGCAGCTCTCTCGAGGCTGCTTCCTGGGGAGTTTCGTCACTTTCGACAAAGCCACCGGGGAAAGCCCATCGGCCCTTTTGAGGTTCAATGCCGCGGCGAATCCAGAGAATCCTATCGTCGCAACACACAAAAACGGCAACCAGCGGAGTGGGATTGCTGTAACAAACGTGACCACAAGACCTACAGGTCGAGCGCGTCTTGTTGTCTCCAGCCGGGATCTCACGAGTAAGCTGACTTCCACATTCAGGGCAAAACTTCACGAAGACACCATCATTTTATTCAACCTTCCCTCGACCGCTATAGAAATTATCGCGACAAGCCAGCCAAAATTCAAGATCGGCCAGTGTTGATATTTAAGTATATCAGATATATAATCTAATAATGTCACAATAAATGTGAGAATCCAATCGGCGCTATGCCATTGCGGCTTTCATGGGTAATAAATCAATCAATGCCGAAAGGTGATTTATGAATACAACGGTGAAAAAGGAACAGCGTGAGCTAGGCGGTCTGGGTTATAAGAAAGACAGTCTTGAAGAATATTACGTCATATCGGCGGATTCCCATGTCAACGAGCCCTTCGATATGTTTGGAACCCGGGTGGACAAAAAGTTCAAGGATCGGGTGCCACACATGGAGGTGGACGATAAGGGAAGAAAGTGGCTGAAGATCGACGGGCTTAGACCTTCGCGTATTAGAGAGGCACCCAAAGAAGAGGGAATAACCGCCGAAGAATTCCGAACACAACACCAGCAAAAATCTGAGGGTAGACCGCACCTGGACGCCACAAAAGGTGCGATGTTCCAACAGCAGGGCGGATTCGATGAAGAGCGCTACCTGGACATGAATTATGACGGCATAGACGTCGATATTGTGTTCCCCAATAAGGGCCTCGCCAATTGGCAGTCCCTGGACCCGGAGCTCAATGTAGAAATGTGCCGAGTCTGGAACGATTGGGCTCACGAAACCTTTCACGACAATCCGCGCAGTTATGCCCCCGCGTGCATTGCGCCCGCGGACATCGACGCAGCGGTTAAGGAAATTGAACGCTCAGCAGCCAGGGGAGTTCACTTCGCCATGATGCCTCCGCTGCTCAAACAGGGAGGCTATAACGAAGAAAAATATGACAGAATCTGGGCTGCCCTGAGCGACGCAGACATTCCAGTCGTTTTCCACGCAGGCACGGGTAAAGAACCGCGCACCGCGACAGGTCACGGCGGCGCTGTCATTAACTATGTCGTCCACGCGATGAATACCGTTGTGCAACCGGTTGTAGAGCTGTGTAGTTCCGGTGTCTTCGACAGATATCCCAAACTTAAATTCTCCACCATTGAGGCGGGAGCCGGCTGGCTTCCCTATACGCTGCAGGCAATGGACTTTGGCTGCCAAGCATTTGCCTTCTGGGTTTCACCCACGCTCAAATACAAGCCGAGCGAGTACTTTCAAATGCACGGACACGCCAGCTTCGAAGTGGACGATGTTGCTATTGCGTCGCGCGAAACTATCGGCACTCAATGCCTTATGTGGGGCAACGATTATCCGCATATCGAGGGCTGCTGGCCTTATTCCGCTGAGCAGGTTGATAAATGGACCAAAATGGGGGTAACCGAAGCGCAAAAGCGCGACATTCTCGGAATGAATGCGGCCCGGCTGTTTAACATACCGGTTCCCGAACAGTTCCTCTGAGATAGAGCGCTCCGCGAGCCTTCGCGAGCGGATCGCTTTGACTCTTATTAATAACAATAAATCTATTCTCCAGGATTTGGATCGGGATGACTGAAAAAAAAGAAATCAAAGAAGGACCACTCTCCGGTATTAAAGTACTGGAGCTGGGCACTATGATTGCCGGCCCAGTGTGTGGAACGTTACTTGCAGATTTTGGAGCCGAAGTCATCAAAGTGGAGGCGCCAGGCACCGGAGATCCCATCCGTAAGTCGGGTCCTGCCGTCGACGGAGAATGCCTCTACTGGCAGGTTGAGGGTCGAAACAAAGAATCAATAACGCTGAACCTGCGCACACCAGAGGGACAACAAATCCTCAGAGACCTTGTGCCCCATGCCGATGTCGTGATCGAAAACTTCAAGCCGGGGACGATGAAGAAATGGGGGCTCGATTATGAATGTCTGGCACCTTTAAACCCTCGGATGGTGATGCTCAGTGTCTCTGGTTTCGGGCAGACGGGCCCTTACTCCGAACGTCCTGCCTACGATCGCATCGCGTTGGCTTTCGCAGGATTTTTAAACATGACGGGTTATCCAGACCGTCCGCCAATAAGACCAGGCACGGCAGTCGCCGATTATCAGTCGGCGCTTTTCGGCGCGTTCGGCGTAATGATTGCGCTTTACTTTCGCGACGCGAAGGGTGGAGGAGGGCAGCATATAGACTGCTCCCTGTACGAAAGCATATTCCGCTTTACCGATATAATGGCCGCCGCCTATGACAAGCTGGGGGTAACCCGTGAGCGAATT
>JBLGAR010000051.1:0-30603 GCA_047612385.1 Cryomorphaceae bacterium
CAATGCAATAACTCAGTTTTACCGATTGCTCCGAAGGAGGGTTATCGTGAACCTCTATGCCTAACTACTGTCCTAACTATTGTCGCTGCTACCAAGAGACAGTTCGGGGTCGTCATCGTCATCGTCGCGATCTTCATCGGAGTCCCTGTCCGTGTCCGTGTCCCTGCCACTGTCGCCATCGCGTTCTCGATCAGATTGCGCATCGTCATCATCAGATCGATGGTGTCGAAACTTCACCCTGATATTGGCGTTACCCACCAGGGTGCCTTCGACAAAAGACGTTCCGAAGAACTCGTTGAAATACCTTGCGGCATCCAAGGTCAGCAATAAGTCCACATTGCGCACACCCAGTTTTGTCGCGCGGTCGTTCCATTGGGTCTTGGTCATGTCCGTGAAACGCAGCTCAAAGAGATCAAGTCGCCCAAACAAATCACCGCCCAGGGTAGTGATCGCCGTCATCAGGGGGACTTCTCCTAGGGTATCAATCCGAAATCGCTGCAAGGAAGACGCTTCTCCGTTACTCGAAACGAGCCGCATGCCCCCAGCGTGGTCAATTTCACCCGATAGATCCTCAAAATCTATCAAACCACCTGTTATTGGAAGGCGCAGTCTCCTGCGTTCGGTTCCCACCGAGCCGGGGCGTACCCCCAGGATTTCGGCACCGGCAAACGCCAGTTCGTCCACCATTTCCACAGCAAAGACCATACTTGTCCCGCCACCTTTTACCTGCAATATCGGCGCTGCCCATGTCGAAGCTGTGCTCAACACGCACAGGACCATCGTTGCCATTATTAACATCTGTTTTTTCATTGTGGTGCCCTCTTTAGCCAATGTAATAAAACGTTTTGCGGTCGGTCGAAATCGCTCACTGACCTTATTTGGGAATTTATTCCCAAATAAGCACTCTGTCAAGCATTACCACCCGCCTAGATGCGAGAAAAGAGGGATTTCGGCCACTCAAGTTTATAGTGTTGGCAATCAACGCTATTAACTTCCCCTTAAATTCAATAACTTACGATTAGGATTGTCCGTCAAACGGAACTGCCTGAAATTTTTCCAAACTTGACTGTGATTAGAGCGCATGCTAATTAAACTGGCACAACCTCACCAAATCCCTCAAAAAGCAATAAAAAGCCAGAACTAAGGAAGCAACAATGAGTAACTCCGCAGCGCCCGGTCCGGGCTTCAAAACGCCGCTTGAAATGTTTTATCAATGGGAAGCACAAATGCCAGACCAGACCTGGCTGCGACACTTTAGTGGTGGCGCATGGGTCGGTATCACCTGGGCAGCAGCAGGTGCTCTAGCCCGCCGCTTGGCCGCAGGCATACAAGCCATGGGGCTGGAAAAAGGTGACAAACTTGGAATTTTTGCCACCAACTCCCCCGAATGGATAATCTCTGATATCGCTTCCATGATGGCTGGGATGGTGACCGTCCCAATTTACACCACCATGCCAATGGACAAGGTGAAGTACGTAGCCGAACACAGCGACATGCGCGCAGTGATAGTCGGCAGCGGAATTTGCTTGGAAGTACTGCGCAGCGAGTTGCCCAGTGGCGTTCTTATCGTGGGTCTACCCGGCGTTGATAGCAGTGCAACGGATCAACACTGGGACAGCCTGATCAGCCAAAACGCACCACTGGATGGCAATCCTCTGCGTGACCCACAGGACTTATGGACGATTGTGTACACCTCCGGAACCACCGGTATGCCCAAGGGCGTTATGCACTCCTTCGCCACACTACCCTATTCTGCATCTGCCATACCGATCTACACCGGCGCCAATGAGCAAGGGCGGCTGTTTTCGTATTTACCTCTGGCCCATGTGGCGGAGCGCGTATTGGTGGAGTTGCAATCAATCTACAGCGGAGCCAGCATTGGTTTCAACGGATCCAAAGACAGCTTTACAGATGACTTGCGTGAGGTACGCCCGACGTTTTTTCTCGCTGTTCCACGCATCTGGACCAATCTCAAAACAGGGATTGTTGCCCAGATGGGGAACGAAGCATGGCAAAAACTCTTGGAAAACCCTGAACGCAGTGCGGAAATAGGTAAATCAGTATTGGCATCGATGGGACTCGAGGCAGTCTCCTTCGCATTCTCTGGAGCAGCCCCGATCGCCGCGGACGATATACGCGCCTGGCGAGCACTGGGAATGCCCCTCTACGAGGGCTTCGGACAATCCGAGATGATGAGCGGGACATTGAACGTTCCCGGCAAAGACAAAATAGGTTCGGTGGGTTGCTGCTTTACCCAATTTGGAGGCGAACTTAGCATTTCAAACATTGGCGAAATTTTATTGCGCGCACCTGGCGCCATGGTGGGTTACTACAAGGAACCTGAAAAAACCAAAGAGGCTTTTTTGGATGGCTGGGTGAGGACCGGTGACAAAGGGAGAATTGACGAAGATGGGTTTTTGTTTATTACCGGCAGGGTGAAAGAGATCTTCAAAACCGCGAAAGGAAAATATGTAGCGCCTGGCCCGATAGAAAAGCTGTTTGAAGTCTCACCCCACGTTGATCAGCTTTGCCTGGTTGGCTCAGGCCGGCCGCAAACCCTCATGCTGGTCAATATGACTGCTGCCAGCGCTACAATCGCCAAAGAGCTCGTGACTCGAGAACTGGAGCAACAGCGTCAACGTGTGAATGACAATCTCGAGGCTCACGAGCGCATTAGCCACGTGATTATCTGCGCAGAACCTTGGACGATGGAGAATCGACTACTCACTCACACCCTGAAAATTCTTCGGGATGACGTAGAGAAGAATCATCAGCCTAGCATTGAATCTTGTATGCAAGGCGCAAGTGGTACGACGGTAGTGTGGGAGTAAGCACTAAGGTCGCCGCCCCTCAATATAATCGTCAATTGATTCGTGTAGCCGCTGGGTTCGACTTTCCTGCCCAGAGAGGTAGGCGCCCCTGAAACCACGCGAGCGCAATCCCTGCTGCTGCGGAATAAAAACCGTGATGTCCTGGTCTATGGTCTGACCCATCGATTGCGTGGCTATGTCCACCATCTCATGCTCGACCTGGGCGTCGCGCTCAACCATTCCCGCGGTGGTAGAAACCGCCGCAGTCTCGCCTTCAGGATTGGGGGCATACCACCAGTTGTCGAATAGACATTGTTCGGGGTCTGTAGGATGTGGGCGCGCGCGCAGGAAGTGAAAACCATCCACCCACATTGACACGGCGAAGTTAGGGATTAAAGTGTAGTGGTAGGCATCGGTAAGCTGACTGTCGTTAAGCTTATTGAAATAGTCATAGCCTCGCTCCGGCCCTAGCTCCCTTCTCGCTTTCTGCAACGCCTCTCTGGTGTCTTCGCCACGCTGTGCAAAGTCAGCTGGGTCTAAGCCCCAGTCACGCAGTACTGTTGCCAATGGTTCACCAATTACCTCGTCTATATGCTGTGACGGGCCACCATAGCCGCCAAGCATAATCATACGGCTGTGTCCTTCGTCCGACAGATCGAAGCGGGTGTTCTTATAGTTGGTATCGATACCCGAATGTATTCCGAGTTTCCTGACGTCGGCGCCCTTGGGCTTGTGCACCGTATTGACATGGTAGGACTCATTAAAATTATCCATAACCACCTTCCAGTTGCACGGCAAAACAGTGGTTTTCGCGACATAGCGCTTCCAGTTCTCGACGCCATATACTTGCCAATCGTCCCAAACGGGGCCGAGAAATTCCTTCAAACTGACGCAATCAGGATCCAGGTTGACCCAGATAAATCCGGCAAAGGTTTCACAGCACACCTCTTCCAGAGTTATCTTTCCGCAAGGGTTACCCTCGGGGAAATCCTCCTTATCCTGCACAAAATTCAGTGCCCCATCGGTGTCCCATGCCCAACTGTGATAGGGGCAAACAAAACGTCTAGCGTGTCCTTTCGCTTCGCTGACCAGCCGCTGGCCTCGGTGCTGGCACACATTATAAAACGCTTTGATGCTCTCATCTTTCTGGCGAACCATCAGGATAGACTCTGGCCCCAATTCTTCTTGCTGCCAGTCGCCCGCTGCCGGCATTTCGTCTTCGCGCCCTAGCAACAGCCAGACTTTGGTCCACATATGCTCCCACTCTTTAGCGAAAAAGTCCTTAGAAGTATACCGATCACCTTCCATCTTATGGCCGCGCAGCGTTTGTTTCGGCCAGTCCGGTAAATTGGGGGCTTGATTGGTCTGTGTCATACTTATCGTTATCCTGTCAGGTTTAACACCTGTTTGATTTACGTGTTTGATCACTATTACTATTAAAACAATCTTTATGGAGCCTACCAATGTCTTTGGAATTGATTAACGATCGCATCGCTTTACAAGACCTTATGTTGAACTATGCAGCTGCAGTTGACGAGCGTGACATTGAGCGCTATCGCTCCTGCTTCGCCGAAGATGTTCTTGTGGTTAACTTTGGCGATCAGAACTTTCAGGGCCGTGAAACTTGGGTTGATCATGTGTGGGCCGAACTTGAGAAATTTTCGTCTACTCAACATCTTCTGGGACCGCAATTTGCCCAGGTTAGGGGTGACCAAGCCGAGACTCGCAGCGATGTACAAGCGCTGCATTACTTGGTCTCCTCTGAGACTAGTGCCGAAAATAGTGAGGGCATCACAAGGTTCATCTTGTGGGCCACCTATTACACCACCATGCTCCGCGTTGATGGCGATTGGAAGATAGCGCGCCACGAATTGCAAGTACGCGGCAGTAGTACCGAGTGATTTTCAGTGCCGCTTGCACTACTAAAATCAAATCCATAAAAATTTGAAGCATGCCTGTTCCGTCTAATTAAATTTTAGATTACAGATATGCTATGTCGAAAAATTAAAACAGTCAACTCATACTGTTTTATTGAAAGTACACACCAACGCTCACTGGCGATTCAGCTGCGCTATCTCTGCGGACTTGATTTCGTAAAGCTCTATGATATTCCCGCATGGATCTCGGCCATAGATAGCAGACGCATCGTCACCAAAGTGAACGACCTCTCCCAGGAACTCCATACCGTGAGTTTTCAGCCGATCATACTCCGCCTGAATGTCATCAACCTGCAAAGCAAAATGTGGGTAACCATAGTCGCAAGCTCTCGATCTTAAATCTTTCGGCGCAGGGTTGCTATATTGCCAAAGTTCCACGAAGGCATTGGCTGTTTTTAGCATCGCCATCTTCGCCTTTATGCCGTCAAGTCCTATGGCTTGGTTGGCGGAGGCATCATTGTCGAACTCGCTTTGTTGGACAATCTCAAAGCCGAGGCCTTGGGTATAAAACTTCAGCGCTTTGTCAAAATCGTTTACGCCGATGGCGACGTGGTGCAGACCTACTATCATGTTGTATTCCTCGAAATGAATTCCCGCTTAATTTCTTGAGCAACTAATCACCACATTGCCACTGGGTTAATAATCATTTGAACCGTGCCTTTGATTCTGGCCTGGCCCAGAACAAACATAAACTCATGCACTTTCTCACTGGCCAGTCGGCCCGTGTTCATTGTCTCAAGAATATAGATGCCATTTTTCTTCAGTAACTCTACATGGCCATAAAAAAGCTTGTCGCCTTTTATGGCTGGAATCACTTCAATACCCCAGGTATCCGCTCCAACCGCCATCAGTTCTAGGGATGCTAGATAAGCTGCTGCTTCGTTGGTCAGGCCAGGCTCCGCGGTCGCCCAAGCCTGTGGCTCTGAGGCCAACATGGCATCGGTCCATCCCGTGTGAAACAACACCACATCACCTCGACGAATCTGTACCCCCTGCGCCTTGGCCGCGTCTTTGATATCGGCAGATCCAAAACTCTGTCCCGCTGCCATCGTCTCCACACCAAAGTGCCTGGCCATGTCTAGCATTACGCCTCGGCCAACCAGGGGCGGCACTTTGTCTGTGCCCAGTTTCTTCAGGCCAGAAATATCGATAAAGTCGACGGCAGCATTGCAGTTGTAGTACTCGCCCGCCTCTCCCATATGACCCAAGCCATCAAGCTGTGGCCCGATGCCAAACCACAGATTGGCCTGATCGTCGTTGTAGACAATATCCCAGCCGAAATCCTGATGTAGACTGCGACCATTGTGCTGGCCAGGTTGGACGATCACCAGGGACATCGAGCGAGGTGGGAACGCCGGCATCTGCGGGTCAACGACTATCCCAAGTGGGTGTACCTGGCCCTTTTTCACCAACTTGGCGGCCATCAAGACCTGCTCTGGATTGACATAGTTCGCTGAACCTATTTCATCATCCGCCCCCCACTTCGAGGGCTGGCATTCTTGGGAAAAAGTGAGCTGGCTGCTCAAAAGTAATACCGCCACCTGTAAGATTCGATGTGCTGAAGATAGTAGTATTTTCAAAGTGCAGGCCCTTATTAATAGAAATTGAATAGTCGAACAACTGTAGTCTAGAATTTTCCAACTTACATCTCTTACCGTTCTTAGCGCTGCCACTTTGGGCCGGCCATATTGTTTGCTCACTATCTACTGACGCGTTGGCCCAGCCCCCAAGACCTCAAACGAGCCCAAGTGCGCCGCGTTAATTTTCGTACGGTGGCTCAACAACCAACAACCTCTCACACATTGCCACTGATCGTGATAATCACCCAAGGTTCGAAAGCTCAGTTGTGATTTATCGCCTCTCCCTACATGCATGTCACTAACATAGGCCCTACTTGAGGCGCTACCACCATCGACATCGATCAGGACATTGCCCAGCAGGTGCTGGGTAGGGCCGCAATCATCGAGGAAGGAGCGCATTGTTTGGACAAAGGCTTCTCTGCCTTGTCCGGGACCCAAGCCGAGATCGTAACTTATGGAGTCAATGGCCAGAGCCTCAAATGCCCGCCAGTTTCTTTCGTCCATCGCCCGAGCAACGGCGACCATAGCGCGGTAGATCTCTCGCTCGGCCAGTAGCTGATTCAAATCCATAGATAGGGCTCTATTTATTATCTGTCGTTTGCGCGCCTGTAGTTTTTTGCACCGCTTTTGTTCACTTTAGCAGCAAAGGCATAGGGCTGCGCTGGCAAGGACCGTTAGCAGTTTAAGGTTCTAAACCCATCGAGGAACACTGCAAGAGCAGCCATTTTTTTCTGCTACAGTACCTCGCTTTTGAAACCGCCCGTATAGGAAAGATGTATGAACTCACCCGGCCGTATCAAACCACCATTGGGTCACGACAATGCGTGGTGGTGGCAACAAGCCGACGAGGGCCGCCTGACCATTCAGCGTTGCCAATCCTGTCAAATATTGCGCCATCCTCCAAGACCCATGTGTTCAGGGTGTCGCTCGATGGACTGGGATTTTATTGAATCCAGCGGCAACGGCACTGTAGCCAGTTTTACCGTACTTCATCACCCGCAGTTTCCAGGCTATGAATATCCGCTGGTTATCATTCTAGTAGACCTTGCAGAAGGTACGCGGATCACTTCGCAGCTACACGGCTGCGACCGCACAGACGTCACCTTTGGAATGGCTGTCCAGGCCTATATCCATGAAGATGAAGACGGCTTCAAGATTCCGATGTTTAAGCCCGTTGCAACAAACGGCACCAATGGGGGTTCTGATCATGCCCATTAGCATGAAAAATGAAGCGTCCATCGCCGGCATAGGCAGCACCAAATTTAGCAAAAACTCGGGTGTCTCCGAGCTCTCCCTAGCCTGTGAAGCGATTAGCAACTGCCTGGACGACGCCGGTCTGGATCCCGCCATGGTCGATGGTCTGGTAACGTACACTCTGGACTCCAGCGATGAAGTGGAGGTTGCACGCGCCGTCGGCATGGGCGATCTCACAATGTTCGCCAAGATCAACTACGGTGGCGGAGCCGCAGTGGGATTGATTCAACAAGCTGTAATGGCCGTTGCTACCGGGGCGGCAAAAAATGTTGTGGTGTGGCGCGCTATGAATGGTCGTTCCGGACAACGCATGGGCCAGGGCGTCTCCGGCGACATTATCAGTAGCGATCTAATCCATTGGTCCTGGTACATGGCCTATGGGATGCTCACCCCAGTGTCCTGGGTTGCCATGATCGCCAACCGCTACATGCATGAATACGGTGTTACCAGCGAACACCTGGCCGAAGTTGCCATTGCGCAAAGAAAGTTCGCAATGAACAACCCCAATGCAGCGGGCTACGGCGATGAGCTCACGCTGGAAAAATACATGAACGCAAAAATGGTGTCTGAACCCCTGCGGCTTTATGACTGCTGTCAGGAGACTGATGGGGGCTGCGCACTATTAATTACCAGTACAGAGCATGCAAGAGACTTAAAGCAGGCACCCGCAGTCATTCGCGCGGTCACACAGGCATCGACCCGGGGCCAGGAACAGATGACCAGTTTCTATCGCGAAGATTTAAAATCACTTCCAGAAATGGAATTGGCAGCCAAGCGAGTTTACGAGATGTCGGGCTTGAGCCCCTCCGATATCGACGCGGCCTGTCTTTACGACGCATTTACACCGGAGGTGATTATGCAGTTGGAGTCCTTCGGTTTTTGTGGGCGTGGCGAAGCCAAGGATTTCGTTGCAGACGGCAACCTGCGCCTGGACGGACGCTTACCCAACAACACCCATGGTGGACTGTTATCCGAAGCGTATATACATGGCGTGAACAACATCGCAGAAGGTGCTCGGCTCATTAGAGGTTCGTCCACTAATCAGCCAAAGGAAGTTGAGCATGTGCTAGTTTCCAGCGGCGTAGGGGTACCCACAGGTGCACTGATTCTGGGAAAAGACTAGCCTCTAGACGCCTATTATAATGCGCTCGTCGTCAAACATGTTGGCACCTGGTGCCAACATTTGAACGTAGCGATCGAAATATAAAAATTGTTTTAACAGCAAGGTGAAGGAACGTGGAAAGCGAATGCCGTGGTTTCTCGCCACTTCACCCAGGCTGTTAATAACTTCGTTCACATCACTGGTACCCGAAGCCCTCTGCCCAAAAACCAGCGCTTCGGTGTCCACAGCATTCATGGCTCGAAACACTTCAGCAATGTCGCGTTCCAGTCGATCGACGCTGATGTTTTCCCGCGTCATGCCCACGTCCAACATTGATTGCGCCACTTTTCGGTAGTCCTCCTCGCCCAGCCCGGTAAACAAGCCGAAAACTGCCTGCCATGAATCGGCGCTGACCCGCCCTACCATTCCAAAATCAATAAAACCGACCCTGCCGTCCTCCAATAACAGCATGTTGCCGCTGTGCAAGTCCGCATGAAAGAAATCACAGCCCATCAAGCTGGAGAACCATACGTTAAGTGCTTCAAACAAAGCGCCTGCCGGATCCACGTTGCGCCTTTTAAGTGCCGCAGAATCAGTGAGTGAACTTCCGTAGAAGCGCTCCATCGTCAATACACGGGAGCCAGATGCCCGATGATAGGGTTTGGGGGCCACCACCGACTGAACACCTGTGCTGCGCAAAAATGCATTAAAACCATCAAGATGTGCGGCTTCTTTAACAAAGTCACATTCGTCAATCATCGCCTGATACATCTCGGCAACCAGACCCGTCAAGGCATCTCGATCGGTATTGGGCAACATAAACTCCAACAACCAGGTCAGCACGTAAACACTGTGTAGATCTACGGTGATGATAGCCTGAACACCCGGTTTCTGAACTTTTACGACGACATCTTCACCGGTCACCAAAGTGGCTGCATGGACTTGAGCAATGGAGGCGGATGCAAGCGGTACTGGGTCAATATGGCGGTAGACCTGGGCGACTGGCCTACCCAGATCTTCTTCAATGATCTTGCGAACAGTGCGAAAGGGAATCGCCGCCGTCTGATCCAGCAGCTGTTGAAACTCATCAACGTATTCTTTAGGGAACAGCGACGGCGAACTGGCAATAAATTGCCCAAATTTTATATACGTAGCGCCAAGCGCCTCAAACAGTTCTCGCAACTCCGATGCGGGAGGCATCTTGCGCTGCAGTCCCCAGCGCAGAGCGCGTGGAGACACCTTAGCGATGGTTTGAGCGACTCGAAAGCTACCGCGCATGCTCATCTCCGCAAAGCCCATTTTTCGGGCGACGGTGCTGTCGATGTTGGGAATAAGTGCCATAAGAATGTAGGACGCTAATGAAATTCTGGCCATCTGAACACAGCAGATTAGAATGCTCAACCTAAAGTCGGTAGCTCCACAGAATTGTAATACCCTGGCCACATCACCGATAAAAAAGTCAACGCTGATTTTTTTATACATACGTTAAACTAGCGCCACAAATATAATGATAACTAGCTTGGATACGTACTTATGACAATAAGTGTTTACCGACGCCGCGACCAAAAGTTACACCTGGATGGCCTTCTTCATCCCGACTTTGCGCCTGTTGAAGCCGCGCTGCGAAAGCAGCTGGCAAGCTATCGCGGCGGCGGTGCTGCTGTATGCGTTTACCATCGCGGGGAATGTGTGGTCGACCTGTGGGGAGGCCACACAGATGAGGCTGGATCTTTGTGGCAAAAAGATACCATGGCCCCCAGTTTCTCCACCTCCAAAGGAGTTTGCTCAACGCTCTTGCACATTTTTGCAGACCGTGGTCTCATTGATTATGACGCCCCGGTGGCGAGGTACTGGCCGGAGTTTGCCCAGGCAGGCAAAGCCAAAATCACCGTTCGCCAAGTCTTATCTCACCAGTCAGGGCTCTACCACATTCGCCAGATGATCGACAGAGCAGATCGTATGCTGGATTGGGATCACATGGTGCAAGCCATCGAAAAAACAGCACCAGTGCACACGCCGGGAACACGAACCGGTTATCACGGCCTCACCTACGGGTTCATCGTCGGTGAGATTATTCAACGCGTCACAGGAAAGCAGTTTTCGAACCTAGTGCAATCAGAGATCGTGAAACCACTGGGACTGGATGGAATGTACATTGGGGCGCCCAAGAAAGAGCTGCATCGCGCCGCACAGCTGATTTTCCCCAAGACGACAAAGAGTATGTCTAAAACATCCCTGGGCCCGTTCCTTGAGGTCTACGCCTGCGGTATGAGTAACGTATTGCGAGCCATGGGCGCAGATTCAGATCTCAGCAGTATTTTTGACGCGCTGGCACCCAGAGGGATTAGCGATTTCGAATTCAACGCTCATGGCACACTCAGAGCCGCAATTCCGTCGGCGAATGGCTTGTTTACAGCGCGCTCCCTAGCAAAGATGTATGCGATGCTTGCAGCAGGTGGAGAGTTTAACGGGACGAGACTAATGTCCCAAGATACTGTGAGAAAAGCGGGCACTTTACAAAAGCCCACCGGGAAAAATTCGGTCATCCCCTTTGATATGCGATGGCGACTTGGTTACCACGCGGTTGCGACCACCCGGGGTTTTCCAGAACAGGCGTTTGGACACTTTGGTTTCGGCGGCTCCGGTGCCTGGGCCGACCCCAGCCTGGATCTGTCTGTGGCGCTCATCGTTAACAGCGGTATGGGATCACCCTTTGGCGATACTCGGACGGCCAGAATGGGCGGTGCAGCGCTGTCATGTGCCAGAACAAGGGAACAGAGCAGATCTAACAATGCAGGTTCTTACGTCACGGCAAGTGCGGCCACCTGAGTATCCAAATATCCAACAACTCAACAACTCAATAACCCAATGCAAAGCGAGATTTCATGGCAGTTGAATACGTAGACGTGCTTATAGTCGGCGCGGGTATTTCCGGAATTGGTTCGGCATGCCACTTGCAAAAAAAATGCGCGGGCAAAAGCTTCGCCATTGTCGAGGGGCGCCAGTCCCTCGGCGGTACCTGGGATTTGTTTCGCTACCCCGGTGTTCGTTCCGACTCTGACATGTATACCTTGGGCTATAACTTCAAACCCTGGACTCATGAAAAGGCCATAGCCGACGCCACCAATATTCTGGATTATCTTCGGGAAACCGTCACCGAGAACCAGCTCAGTGATAAAATACGCTACCAGCATAAAGTCGTTGCGGCTAGCTGGTCAGATGAAAACGCGCGCTGGGTAGTACAACTGGAGCGTGGAGAAAACGCCGAAAAAATCATTATCGAATGTGGTTTCTTGCATATGTGCAGTGGCTACTACAACTACGACAAGGGTTTCACCCCTGAGTTCGCCGGTAGAGACCGCTTCAAGGGCGAAATTCTACATCCACAATTTTGGCCTGAAGACCTCGATTACAAAGGCAAGAGAGTAACCGTCATTGGCAGTGGCGCAACAGCAGTCACGCTTGTGCCTGCTATGGCGAAAACCGCCGGGCATGTCACCATGGTACAACGATCGCCCTCTTACATGGCATCAAGCCCCGCGGTGGACAAAACCGCAAACCGACTTCGCAAACTATTGCCACCGAAGTTGGCCTACCTGTTGGTCCGCTGGAAAAACATTTTGATGCAGCGCTTTGTCTACAACGCCTTCCAAAAATGGCCGAACAAGTCCAAAGAAAAACTCATAGCGCGAGTTACCGAGCAGTTGGGAGAAGAGTATGACGTTAAGACCCATTTTACGCCCAACTATAACCCCTGGGATCAGCGCCTGTGCCTTGTCCCCGACAACGATATGTTCGAGGCGATTTCCAACGGCAGCGCATCAGTAGTGACAGACCATATAGACACTTTTACTGAACAGGGTATACGCCTGAAATCGGGTGCGGAGATTGAGGCCGATATAATCGTTACGGCCACGGGCATCAACATACAGTTTCTCAGCGATGTCGAATTTACGGTTAACGGGGAGGCACTAGAGCCCAACAAGGCACTTAGCTACAAGGGCCTTATGGTGAGTGATGTACCCAACATGGCTATCTCTGTGGGCTACACCAACGCCTCCTGGACGCTCAAGTGCGACCTGACCTGTGACTATGTCTGTCGACTGCTGAACCATATGGAGAAGCACAAGTTCAAAATCTGCCGTGCGACCAGCACCTCTGCCCTTGGAGAAACTGAACCCTACTGGGACTTAGACTCGGGATACATAAGCCGCGGACAACATCTGTTTCCTCGCCAAGGCGTGGAAGAGCCCTGGAGGCTTTATCAAAATTACCTGAAAGACATTTTCATGTTGCGCTATAAGCCGCTTGAAGACGGGGTATTGGAGTTTTCCAACTAGCCCAATCCGCAAGGCCGGCCTCATTTTTGTATTAGACGTCTACCCCGCCTCGTGCTCGTCTGTCACCGGTTGTCGTAACCCCATCCGCTCAAGTCGAGGGATAACTTCGTCGCGAAAGTACGGAAGTTCCTTCACATAATCGACAAACGACAACGTGGTGCCCGCAAATCCGGCAACCGGTATTTTTGCCATTTCACGCGCGATGGTGTCAGGATCTCCCACTAGAGGGTAAGTTCCGTGACCAGCCGAAAAACGGCCCCGCATGCTGGTCAGCGCTTCAGCGGTGAAAGACTGAGCATGCATTCCCTGTAGGTGCATCAAATTATCCACCGCTTCCCAATCTGCTTGTTCCTCAGCGTAATAGTGGTAGTAATCCTTTGCCTCGGCTACTGTGGGTCGGCACACTACGTGACAGAGAGTGAAAACACCGGCCTTACGATTGAGCTGGGCCGCCGCTTGCTCTATGGCTGTAACTTCGGCTGATTCTTCAGCAAAATCATTCGATATTTTGAAGAGAAAGTCCGCATTGCGGGCTGCAAATTGCCGTCCTTCACCCGAGCCCGCCGCGTTCATGATTGGGGGGCTTCCATCGAAGGGACGAGGGTAGCCATACACACCCTTCAATTTGAAATATTTGCCATTCCAGTCAAAAGGTCCATCATGGTTCCAGATTCTTTGGACCACGTCGTACCACTCCTGCGCTAGTTCGTAGCGGTCTGCATGTGCGTCGGGTAGATCTATGCCGAAGGCTTCATATTCTGGCTTATTCCAACCCGCCACAACATTTAGGCCAAGACGCCCACGCCCCAGCTGATCGATAGTTGCAAGTTGTTTTGCTGCCACCACTGGATGGATAAAGGCGCTGTGTACTGTCGCAAAAACATTAATTCGCCGCGTGTTCGCCAACAATCCAGTCGCCCAGGTAATGGTCTCCAGTACACTCCCATGGAAATCCGTCTCCCCTCCGTAACCTATCCAGCGGGCGATTGGGAGCATGAATTCCAAGCCCGCTTCGTCGGCCAACTGCGCCAGCTTGATGTTGTTCTCCCAAGTATTCTGCCAACGCTCCTCCACTTTCGTAACAGCCATGCCACCAGAACAGTTAGGTGAAAATAAACCGAGTTTTAACTTGTTGCTCCCCAAAATTAAAGATTGCCGATGACCCATTACAACTCCTTCACTCATCTATAAAAGTTATTAATAGATATTTACGTTTAATTTAAACATAATTATAGTCTTTAAGATTAGTAATATCATAGCTGTGTGTCAAGGTTCGTAGCGTAACTCAGCTGAGCCCCAGTACCTCGCCATCGAATTTTTCTTTAACGGCGAACGCCGCGACAGGTCGACGACTGAGCTTGGAAAGCTGCTTAACAGGTTTACCCAAAGGAATCATAGCCGCACACGCATACTCAGCTGGCACTTCCAAAAGTTCCTTCAACTTTTCCTCTTGACCAACAACAAAGGTTGTCATAGTGCCACCATAGCCTTCGTTTCGAGCACCCAGCAGAATATTCCAAGCGAAGGGGTAAATAGAAGCCCCGCTGATAAGCCCTACTCTGTCTAACTCACTGTCGAAGGACGAAACTACCGATAGATCAACAAAAATGAGGAGCACCACTGGCGCGTAAGATATCTTGTCAACCATCCCCCGTGGAATTTTCGTTGCGGAGATTTGTTCGTCACTAACAGCGCTGGCGTTGATGGTATTCCAGGGTTCCTCTCCAGCGTCGCGCTGTGCTACATAACTCTGTAGCGTCGGTTCAATCATTGATGCCAGCGCCGCTTTAGTCTTCTGGCTTCGCACCACCACTACGCGCCAGCCTTGTCTATTTGCGCCACTAGGCGCGAATCGAGCGTTATCAAGTATCTTGGCTATAATCTCGTCTGGCACTGGATCCTCGGTAAAATCTCGAGCAGCAAAGGTTGTACGCATAACATCATAAATTTCCATACTGGCAACTCTCTCATCAGTTACTTAACAATAGGGCCCCCTCGTCAGGCTAAGGGTGCATACTTGGATATATAACATATCGTCGAGTCCGTCCGCTATTGGCTCAGCAGCTCCAGCTGGTCAAGAATTCGCTATACACACATCAGGGATACCTGAGCGACGCTGTACAATGCCACAATACCAATTGCCTCTTTTTGTCGCACATTGTTCAATCAATGTCGCAAACAGATTCTTTACCGCAACGCGATATGGTTAGACTGATTACTTGAGCTACTGTCTAACTCCCGTTGAGTGTGAGAAAGAACTATGAAAGAAAGTGCCCAGGTCGTTGTCGTTGGCGGTGGAGTCGTGGGAGTTTCCACCCTCTACCATTTGGCGAAAAAGGGTTGGACCGATGTGGTGTTGGTAGAGCGCAAAGAGCTTACCTCTGGATCAACCTGGCACGCGGCGGGTCTCCTCCCCCTTTTTAATATGAGTTACTCAGTGGGCAAGCTGCACCAGTACTCCGTCAACTTCTATCACGAGCTGGAAAAAGAAACCGGACAAGACGTCGGCTTTAAAGTTGTCTCCAATATTCGCCTCGCCACCTGCGAAGACAGGATGGACGAATATCGCTACTACGCTTCCGTCGCCCAAACTGTCGGCGTGGATGTTCGCTTTTTGACACCAGAGCAAGTCAAAGAAATTTGGCCCATGTGCAATACCGAAGGTCTGGTCGGTGCGATACAGCACCCGGACGACGGTTATATCCAACCCGCGGACTTAACGCAGGCACTGGCCAAGGGCGCGCGGTCCCGTGGGGCCGAGATCTATCGCAATACTACAGTCACTGCTATGGAACAGAACGCAGATGACAGCTGGGTCGTTAAAACCGACAAGGGCGATATCCACTGTCAGCATGTCGTTTCCTGCACCGGGAATTTCGCGCGCAAGACGGGCGCGATGGTCGGTCTGGATATTCCGGTGATTCCTGTGGAACACCAGTACCTAGTCACTGAGCCGCATCCCGAGATTCTTGCACGCAAAAAAGCGGGACTGCCAGAGCAAGGGGTACTTCGCGAGTCCGACGCTGGATACTATCTGCGAGAGGAAAATGGCGGACTCATTCTCGGCCCCTATGAAAAAGGTGCGCCGTGCTGCTATGTAGACGGGCCCGATGACGAATCAGAATATGAGTTGTTCAACCAGGACCTGGACCGTCTCATGCCACACATTGAGGCTTGCATTCATCGTGTACCTGCCTTCGGTGAAGTCGGCATTAAAACCGTTTACAACGGCGCCATCGCCTATGCACCTGATGGCAACCCGATAGTTGGACCGGCCTGGGAGCTGAAAAACTTCTGGTTGAATGAAGGTCACAGTTTCGGCATTACCGCCGCAGGCGGAGCTGGGTGGCAGCTGGCAGAGTGGATTGTTGAAGGAGAGCCCACGGTCGACATGATGGGGGTCGATCCTCGCCGCTTTGGTCCCTATGCCTCCAGGGGATACCTGCGTAGCAAAAACGAAGAGAGCTATGCCAATGTGTTTACCACCCATTTCCCCGATGAGGAGCGCGCTGCAGCCCGACCCCTGAAACGCTCGCCGTGCTACGACAAAATGAAGGCACTTGGGGCAGTGTTTGGTCATGTCTACGGCTGGGAAAGACCAAACTGGTTCGCACCCGCCGACTATTCACTCAGCGCCAGCGACTTGAAACAGGCCGACTGCTTATTGAACGACAATCACTCACCAGCTCTGGAAGACGGCCGTATTGTCGAACGCAATTCCTTCCGTCGTTCCAACTATTTTGATTTTGTCGGCCGCGAATGCGAGCACGTGGCCAACAACGTCGGCATTCTTGATATGAGTGCGTTTTCCAAATTTACCGTCAAGGGCATCGGCGCAGCACAATGGCTCGAATCACTAGTGGCCAACGCCATACCCAAGAGCGTTGGTCGCGTGGGGCTGTGCCATATGTTGTCGAAAAATGGGGGCGTGCGGGCAGAGTTCACAATCTATAAAAAGGCGGAGCGTGACTACTATTTGGTTTCTGCTGGCGCTATGGAGCGACACGACTGGGACTACCTGTACAAGAACTTACCAAAAGATGGCAGCGTAGAAATTCAAAAAATTACCACCGCAATGGGCGTACTGGTTATCGCCGGGCCAAAATCTCGAGAAGTCTTACAAAAGCTAACTGACGCGAGTCTTGCGGATGAAGACTTTAAATGGCTCACGGGCCAATTCATCAATGTGGGTTTTGCACAAGCTGATGCCTTGCGAGTCAATTTTGTGGGTGAACTGGGCTGGGAGTTACATCACCCTATCGAGATGCAAAACTATATCTTCGACGAGGTAATGAAGGCCGGTGCCGAGTTCGATATCAAACCTTTTGGTATAAGAGCCATGGACTCTATGCGCCTGGAAAAGTCCTATCGCTTGATCCCGCGAGAAATGTCCATTGAATACTCCGCTTTGGAATCCGGGCTCGACCGTTTCGTTAAGCTGGACAAGGAAGCTGATTTTATTGGCAAACAAGCCCTCAAGAACTGGCAGTCCAGAGGCTTCGACAATCAATTTGTCACCCTGGAAGTCCACGGTGTTACAGACACCGATGCGCGCGGATCAGAAGCCATTTACAAGGACGGGGAAATTGTCGGCCGAGCCACCTCTGGAGGTTTTGGGTTTCGAATCGGGAAGTCCTTGGCACTGGGATTGGTCAATCCCAAGTTGGCGGCTATTGGAACGGAGATGGAAATTGAAATTCTCGCCAAGCGCTATCGCATCACTGTGATTGAGGAATCACCTTACGACCCAGAAAATGCGGCCTTGCGGAGCTAATACCGCATGTCGCAAATAGAACAAATAACGTCGCAATTTTACACTATCTGTCCGCAGAACTAGAACACACTAGCGCCAATAATCACGGTATGTTTGCGGTGTCTCAGACACTGGCTGGAAGGCAGATATGAGCGAAAGAACGGGCGCAAGAAAATCACGTGGCAGAGACGCAAAGCGCGCCGCTCGTGCAAAAACGCAGATGCAAATATCGACGTTTATCGAGCGCAAAATCCCCTACTTCGATTACCTCGACGATCAGAGTATTGAACTGATCGAGCACAACGCCGATACGGTACTCGAAGAAATCGGCATCGAGTTTCGCGACGACCCTGAAGCTCTGGCGCTGCTCAAAGCAGCGGGCGCAAGTGTCGACGGAGAACGCGTTCGTTTTCCTAGAGGGATGTGCCGCTCAATCATACAGGCAACGGCACCCAAAGAGTTTACTCAGCACGCCCGCAACCCCGAGCGCAGCGTGATTATCGGCGGGAACCGAACTGTAATGGTTCCGGCATACGGTTCGCCTTTTGTGCGGGACCTGGACAACGGACGACGCTATGCAACTATTAAAGATTTCGAAAATTTCGTAAAGCTGGCCTACATGGCTCCCGGTTTGCATCACTCCGGGGGCACAGTCTGTGAGCCCGTTGATTTACCGGTGAACAAACGTCACTTCGACATGATCTACAGTCACCTTAAGTACAGCGACAAGCCCTTTATGGGCTCGGTAACTCACCCCGATCGCGCGCAGGACACGGTCGATATGGCCAAGATCGTTTTCGGCGATGACTTTGTGGAAAACAACTGTGTTTGCACCAGCCTAATCAATGCCAACTCCCCGATGACCTTTGACGCCACAATGCTCGGTGCCGCCAAAGTTTATGCAAAGCACAACCAGGCCACGGTCATTTCTCCCTTTATCCTCGCAGGCGCGATGTCGCCAGTGACAGTAGCGGGCACGGCGACTCAAATACTCGCCGAAGCGTTGGCAGGAATAGCATTCGTACAGCTGGTTAAGCCTGGCGCACCTGTGATTTTTGGAACCTTTGCCAGCGCAATCTCGATGCAAAGCGGCGCACCCACTTTCGGTACACCCGAACCCAGTATGGTTATGTATGTAGTGGCCAGTCTAGCTCGCAGGCTTGGGGTTCCCTTTCGAAGTGGCGGAGGCTTGTGCGGCTCAAAAATTCCAGACGCTCAAGCCGCTTACGAATCAGCTAACACAATGCAAGCCGCAGCCATGGCGGGCGTTAATTTTATGCTACACACTGCCGGTTGGCTCGAGGGCGGCCTGTCCATGGGATATGAAAAGTTCATCATGGATTGCGACCAGGCCAATATGATTTCTGTATTACTCAACGGCGTGGACATGTCAGAAAACGGCCAAGCTATGGATGCGCTGCGAGAGGTAGGCCCAGGTTCGCACTTCTTGGGATCAGCCCATACTCAGGCTAATTTCGAAACCGCGTTTTATCGATCAACCGTCGCAGACAACAACAGCTTCGAACAGTGGGACGCCGAGGGTGCACTGGATTGCGCGCAGAGAGCGAATGCCCAATGGAAGCAAATGCTAGCGGACTATGTGGCGCCACCTATGGAGCCCGGAGTGGACGAAGCTCTGCAAGAATTTATTGCAAAACGCAAAGCATCTTTTCCAGATAAAGAATACTAATTAGCGACCTATAAAGGCACAGAGGCATCCGTTATGCATGACGACGTCAACAACAACCAGCCAAATATCGATGATGACGAAGAAGATATCATTCTGAGTGAACTGCCCACTGACGAGTTAGTGCTGCAGATGCACGACGATTTATACGATGGCCTCAAAGAGGAAGTCGAAGAAGGCACAAATATTCTTCTGGAACGCGGCTGGTCGGCGGAAAAAGTGCTTTCGGAAGCGCTCGTCGGTGGTATGACCATTGTCGGAATCGATTTTCGAGACGGTATTTTATTCGTACCCGAGGTGCTGCTGGCGGCCAACGCAATGAAAGGTGGTATGGCGATTCTGCAACCGCTGCTGGCGGAAACCGGAGCCAAGCCTGTGGGTACCATGGTGATTGGTACTGTCAAAGGCGACATTCACGATATTGGCAAAAACCTTGTCGGCATGATGATGGAAGGCGCGGGATTCGTAGTCATCGATATAGGCATCAACAACTCGGTCGAAGACTACTTCACGGCTCTTGAAAAACACAAACCCGATATTCTGGGAATGTCTGCCCTACTCACCACTACCATGCCCTATATGAAAGTGGTCATCAACGCGCTGATCGAACAGGGCTTGCGCGACAAGTACATTGTGATGGTTGGCGGCGCCCCCTTAAACGCAGAATTTGCTGAAGCAGTTGGAGCAGACGCCTATTGCCGCGATGCCGCCGAAGCCTCCACCACAGCGATACGCCTGGTGGCCGAAAAGCGAGCGGCCTGTGCCTAGCCAGGCGAAACCGCTTCTGGTAATCGCCTGCGGCGCACTTGCAGGCGAAATTCTAGAATTGAAGAAGATCAACAACTGGCAACACCTAGACGTTCAATGCCTGGATGCCAAGCTGCACAACCGACCAAGCCTGATACCTGCAAAATTGCAACAGAAAATAGATGAGAATCGCAATCAATATGAGCACATCTATATAGCTTATGCAGATTGCGGAACCGCCGGCGCTATTGATGCCATCTTGGAACGAGAGGGAATCGAGCGTTTACCCGGTGCACATTGTTATTCTTTTTTCGCGGGACAGAAACAATTTTTGGAATTGGCTGAGCGGGAATTGGGAACTTTTTATCTAACGGATTTTTTAGTCCGACATTTTGACAGACTCATTATTAAAGGCTTTAAGCTGTCGACCCACCCAGAGCTTCGAGACAGCTTTTTTGGCCATTACCGAAAGCTGGTGTATCTCTCACAAAAAATAGACGATGGTTTGTTCGATGGTGCACGCGCCGCCGCCGACTATCTTAAGTTGGATTTTGAACACATACACTGTGGCTACGGCGAACTGGAAACCTCGCTAAAGTCGCAGATTATTGCAGTGGGCTGAGAGAGCGCAAGATGCAGAAAATTTCCGTTTACTGGCGAGACATTCCGTCTCAGGTCATCATCAAGCGCGGCCGAACTAGGGGCAAAGCTGCCCTCCCCTTGCGCTATCAGGAAGCCATAGACAGGGCCGCAATGAAAGCCGGCCGCGGCGGCAGTGACGCTTATATCGCCGACTGGCGCAGAGAAACGGCCCCCCTGGAAGCCACTGGGGAACTGGATGAACTGGCGGCCCAAGCGGCGTCGGATCTCGAGTCTCTCTACAGCGATGAGCGATTGAAGGCGCTGGTGGCAAATCTCGGCTTGGAGCCGGGTTAACCGTGTACCGGGCTAGATTGTGGTCAACCCGCAATGCCGGGTTTTTAAACGGCCTGTATCGTCTATGGGAAACCCTGCTAACAGCAATCAACCCTCTGATGACGCTCATAGGCCATGACAAGCTAGATAAAGGCGTAACAGCCATAGAGGGCGCCGTAAAAGGGTTTCTGTTCGACTCTCAAAGTTGTGGGCAATGCACACTGGGTTACACCGGAATGGCCTGCCCCATGAATTGCCCCAAGAGTTTGCGCAACGGCCCCTGCGGCGGAGTGCGTGCGGATGGCACCTGTGAAATCGACCCAGACATGGTTTGCGTGTGGGTGTCAGCCTGGGAGGGAAGCCAACACATTCGCGACGGTGTTCAGGCTATACAAGTTATTCAAGCTCCTCTGGACTCACGCCTGAGCAACACCTCCTCCTGGTTGCGAGCCGTTCGAGAGCGAAAGCTAGTTCGGGATGCTATCAGACATGATCTTTGAAGACGAACCTGTTGTAGGCGAGAACCTACCGATTCTGCCGGGACATGTTTCACCGGGCAGGCTGGAGCGAATATTGCGCAAAGGTATTTTTGCAGTCACCGCGGAAATTGCACCCCCGGATTCATCCGACCCCCATGAAGTCTTTGAGCGTGCACGAGTATTCGACGGTTACGTGGATGCGATCAACGCCACCGACGGTTCGGGCGCCAACTGCCATATGTCCAGTGTCGGCATGTGCGCGCTATTAACCCGCCATGGCTATTCCATGGTGATGCAAATTTCCTGCAGAGACCGCAATCGTATCGCCATGCAAGGAGACGTATTAGGAGCCTCAGCAATGGGGGTATCCAACATACTGTGCCTGACAGGTGATGGCGTGCAATCGGGTGATCACCCTCAGGCCAAGCCTGTATTCGACCTGGATTGCATGACTAGTTTAGAGATGCTCCGGGGCATGCGCGACGACGGACAGTTTCTCAGCGGGCGTAAAATAAAACACCCCCCCGCAGTGTTCCTGGGCGCGGCTGCAAATCCATTCGCACCGCCGTTCGACTTTCGCCCGATACGCTTGGCGAAGAAAGTCGCTGCTGGCGCTCAATTCGTACAAACCCAGTACTGTTTCGACATCGACATGCTCAAGACCTACATGTCGCGAGTCCGCGATCTCGGCCTGCACGAGAAAATTTTTATTTTACCCGGAGTAGGCCCCTTGGCCTCGGCAAAATCGGCCGAGTGGATAAGAAACAATGTGGCGGGCGTGCATATACCGGACACTATTATTCACAGGTTGGCACAAGCGGAAAATCAGGCTCGCGAGGGCGTCAACATTTGCGTTGAAATGATTCAGCAGATTCGAGAAATTTCAGGCGTGCACGGCGTTCATATCATGGCCTATCGGCAAGAACATACAGTTCCCGAAATCGTGAAGCGCACCGCTATTCTCGACGGAAGAACACCCTGGCATCCAGGCGTGCTAGAGACCGGAAAGCAACAAAATACGCACGCAGCAACACTACTTCAAAATACGGAGAACAGCCCATGACAGTCACCACCCTCAGCTCGGCTACCCGGGAGGTCAAGATTGGTTTCGATGAACCCTTCGTCATCATTGGTGAACGGATCAACCCGACCGGGCGAAAAATTCTCGCCGAGGAAATGAAAGCGGGAGACTACAGCCGGGTAGAGGCAGATGCGCTGGCGCAGGTTGCTGCTGGAGCACACATGCTGGACGTCAACGCCGGGATACCACTAGCAGATGAGCCGGCGATATTGGCGAGGGCAATTCAGCTCGTGCAGTCGGTAACCGATGTACCCATTTCAATCGACTCATCGATTATTGAGGCTCTGGAAGCAGGGCTTGCGGTCTACCAGGGCAAGCCACTGGTAAATTCTGTAACCGGTGAAGACGAAGTGCTGGAGCGCGTCCTGCCACTGGTCGCGAAGTACGGCGCGGCTGTGGTGGCAATCTCCAATGACGAAACCGGAATATCTGAAGATCCGAACGAGCGTTTCAAGGTAGCCAAGAAGATCGTCGAGCGCGCGGCGGATTATGGCATTCACTACAGCGATATCATTGTCGACCCGCTGGTGATGCCCATTGGTGCCATCAACACAGCCGGAATACAGGTCATGCACATTGTAAGACGCTTGCGGGAAGAGCTGAAAGTGAATACCACTTGCGGTGCGTCCAACGTCAGCTTCGGGCTACCCAATCGCAATGGCATCAACAGCTCATTTCTCAACATGGCAATCGCCGCAGGTATGACGTCGGCTATCACCAGCCCCCTGCATCCCGAAGTCATGCAAGCCGTTCGTGGGGCAGACGTAATGATGGGTCATGATCCGCATTGCACCAATTGGATTAAGGCCTACAGAGAACCTAACGCAGAGGGATCCGACGGCGCCGCGCGCGAAGGTCGTCGGCGTCGCCGCAAGGCCTAAAAAGTATGAGCAAAGAGGAAGTAAAAGTCGTCTTCACACCCTCGGGACGCAGAGGTAGTTTTGAGCGGGGCACGCCTTTGCTGCATGCGGCAAGAGTACTGGGCGTGGATATCGATTCTGTGTGTGGCGGGCGAGGCCTATGCGGACGCTGCCAGATTCTGTGCACTGAAGGTTCGTTTCCAAAGCACGAAATAATCTCCAAGGTTGAACACCTCACCGCATTTTCCGAAACGGAGAAGCGTTACAACGAGCGCAAAAAACCTCTTGCGCAGGGGCGCCGGCTGAGTTGTCACACTCTGCTAGAGGGCGACGTGGTCATCGATGTACCTCCAGACAGCCAGGTGCACAAGCAGGTTGTTCGCAAAGAAGCTGAATACCGTGACATTGAATTAGACCCGGCTACACGCCTGTGTTACGTCGAGGTCGAAGAAGCGGATATGTACGATCCCAAGGGTGACCTCCAGCGATTAATGGAAGCGCTAGAACGAGATTGGGACCTGTCAGACCTGGAGTGCGACACCAGGCTACTCACCTCACTGCAGAGCGTATTGCGCGAGGGCAAGTGGACGGCAACCGTCGCGATCAACAACGAGAAAAAAATCACCGCCCTATGGCCGGGCTTTAACGACAGCGCTCTGGGCGTTGCAGTGGATGTTGGCTCAACGACGGTTGCAGCGCATCTATGCAGTCTGGTCACCGGCGAGGTGCTGGCAACCGCCAGCATGATGAACCCACAGATTCGCTTTGGCGAAGACTTAATGAGCCGCGTCTCCTACGTAATGATGCACCCTGAAGGGGCGCAGGAAATGACTGAAGCCATCAGAGCAGCGCTGAACAACCTGGTGAGCGAAGTCACTGCCGAAGTGGGTGAGTCGGCTCACAAGGTCGTGGAGCTGACCCTGGTCGCCAACCCCGTCATGCATCATATTTTTTTAGGTATCAGCCCAGTGGAACTCGGTGGAGCACCCTTTGCGCTCGCCACAGATTCGGCACTGGATCTGGCAGCAGCTGATCTGGGCTTGAATCTAAATACTGGTGCACGAGTCTACGTGCTGCCTTGTATCGCAGGCCACGTAGGGGCCGATACCGCCGGTGTAATACTGTCAGAAGAACCCTACCAACGGCAGGACATGACACTTTTGGTAGACGTGGGTACAAACGCCGAAATCGTCCTCGGGAACAGTACTCGCTTGTTGGCTTGCTCCAGCCCCACTGGCCCCGCCTTCGAAGGGGCTCAAATCAGCTGCGGCCAAAGGGCCGCTGTGGGCGCCATTGAACGAGTTCGTATCGACCCAGTATCAATGGAGCCCAAGTTTAAGGTCATTGGCAGCGAATTGTGGTCAGACGAACCAGGCTTTGACGCCCACAGTGCCTCCACTGGGATCACAGGTATCTGTGGCTCAGGAATCATCGAGGTTGTAGCGGAAATGTTTCTGGCAGGCATCGTGACCGTCGATGGCGTCATCGACGGCAATTTAGCCAGCGCCAGCAGTCGTATTATCAGTAATGATCGAACCTGGTCATATCTGCTACATGACGGTGAAACTCCCATTACCGTCACCCAAAATGACGTGCGTCAAATCCAGCTAGCCAAGGCGGCATTATACGCCGGGGTCAAATTGTTAATGGACAAAATGGGGGTCGCCGGTGTCGATCGCATTCGTTTGGCGGGCGCATTTGGCAGTCACATTAGCGTAAAGCATGCAATGATTCTCGGGCTCATTCCCGATTGCGTGCTCGATCAGGTTTCGTCCGCCGGCAACGCGGCTGGCACGGGAGCCCGAATTGCCCTACTAAACAAGGCATCTCGCAACGCTATCGAATCTATTGTGCGCGGTATCGAGAAGATCGAAACGGCCGTGGAGCCCAAATTTCAGGAATACTTTGTAGACGCCATGGCCTTTCCCAATAAGCGCGACGACTTCCCTCACCTGTTTTCGATTGTCCCCCGCCCCACCGCCAAAGCTGGCGGTGTCGACTTGTCTAATCGAGGCCGCGGGCGCAGGCGTCGACGCACCTAGACGCCGGCGCCCGCTAGTACTACCAACAGTACTTTCAACAGTAAGACCCAAGGTCGATTCCATCTCTTGCGCAGTCCCCGAAGGCACAATATAGTGAGCGCAAGCAGCACCTTTAGGAAGCATTCCAGAGATGGACAATCTGACTAATAAGAATCTCGCTAGTAGTAGGGCATCAGGGCCGACCTGCATCGGCTTCCTGTTGCTCCACAATTACACCATGATGTCTCTGGCCAGTGCGGTTGAACCCCTACGTATGGCTAATCAGTTGTCCAACAAAGAACTCTACCAATGGGTACTCATTACTGAAGATGGTGCCATAGTTGCAGCGAGTGATGGCATCCGCGCCCAACCCGATGCATCGATTAGCGACGCTCCAAAATTGGACGCCCTATTCGTTGTAGGGGGAATAGATATCAGCCATAGCTACACTTGCGGACAGCTAGACTGGCTGCGCAAGTTGGATAAGTCCGGCGTTCAGCTGGGAGGGATTTGCACCGGCGCGATGGCCCTGGCAGAAGCCCATCTTCTAGATGGTCAGGAATGCAGTATGCACTGGGAAAACATGGTTTCAATGCAGGAGCTCTACCCACAGGTAGAGTGCAATAATCATCTGTTTACCGTGACGAGCAGGCGTATTACCTGCAGTGGTGGAACGGCGCCTCTGGACATGATGCTAAACATCATTGGCAAAGCACACGGGAAGACCCTGGCTCAGGGCATATCAGAAATGTTTATTCTGGACCGCATACGCGATCAGACTGACAACCAGAAGGTGCCGCTGCGCTATACCATGGGCGTAGCACCGCCAAAGCTTATAGAAGCGACAACCCTGATGGAAGCGAATATAGAGGAGCCATTAACCCTCATAGAGCTCGCTCAGTTGTTAGGAATTTCGCGTCGGCAGATGGAGCGCTTATTCAAGATCAACCTCGACTGCGCTCCCTCCAAATACTATCTGCTGTTGCGCCTGCACCGCGCCCGCCGTCTTCTCAAGCAGACATCGCTGTCGATTATCGACATATCTTCATCGTGTGGCTTTGTCTCGCGACCGCATTTTAGCCGCTGCTACGCCACGCACATGGGGCTTACTCCACGAGGAGAACGAGCCAGCATGAATATAGAAAACGACAGTTCAGACTCCGACTATACTGATTTTGAGCTGGAAGACCCTGCCCTGTACGAACCACATTATGGGAGGGTTACTGTAGTCCCCACTGCGTAGTAAACTCTCCGAACCCGCCCATCTCTTACTGGAGCACCTGAAGTGCAAACCTCAACTAGTACTACTGCAAACACAGTAGATAGCACTGCTGCGCGCCGCTATTTTCAACTGGCAGTTATTGTCGTGGCAGCGGGAGCGATCTATCCCCTGCTCTACCTTCGACAAAATTTTGAGGTTTCAATCCTGGAGTCCTTTGGCATTACTCTATCCCAGCTCAGCCAGTGCTACGCGATGCTAGGGGTTATTTTTGTTCTCACCTATTTGCCCAGTGGCTGGCTGGCGGATCGTGTTTCGCCTCGCATACTGGTGACGTTCTCATTGATAGCGACGGGTTTGTTAGGCTTGTGGTTTTCTACAATGCCATCATTTACACATCTGCAAATAATATTTGCCGGATGGGGTATCGCAACAGGTCTCACCTTTTGGTCTGCTCATATTAAAGCAGTCGCACTGTTGGCCTACTCAGATGAACAGGGCCGTTTCTTCGGTATCCTGGACGGCGGGCGTGGCCTGTTCGAGGCTTTACTGGCGACTATTGCGGTCGCCTGGTTCGCCTATGCAATGCAAACACAAGGAGACTCTACCAGCCAGGCCCTGCTCGAGGTGATCTATCTCTACGTCGGCGTACTTTTGGGGTTAGCGCCGCTGGTTTACTTTGTTCTGGAGGATTCGCAGGCTGAAGACGCCGTGGAAGATCTACCCGCTGAAGAACGAAACTTTTTCAACGATCTAAAGGTAGTTCTGGGCCAGTTCGATATCTGGCTTTGCGCCATTATCATTCTCTGCGGCTACCAGTTGTTTTGGGCCACCTATTCTTTTTCAGGTTATATGCAAAACATCTTTGGTATGAGCGCCGTTACGGTGGGTTCTATTACCGTCGCCAAATTGTGGATGCGGCCTATCGGAGCAGCTGCGGCAGGTTTTGCAGGAGACTTCCTCAATCGCGAACGGGTGATCACGGTACTAATGTTGTTGGCAACCGTAGCGTTGGTTGCCATGGCGCTGCTTCCCACCACCGCAGCTGCAGGGCTTCTACTCGCCGTCGTTTTACTAGTGGGCATTCTGACGTATGCAGTGCGCGGAATTTTCTGGTCAACACTCGATGGCTGTGACATTGCGGACCGAATCAAAGGACTCGCCATTGGGGTCATTTCGTTGGTTGGCTATTGCCCCGACATTTATCTGCCACTAATAAACGCCGCTTTACTTGAGGCCTACCCAGGTCGCACGGGCTACTTGATCTACTTCCTGGGAATAGCGAGTATGGGACTGGTCGGCGTGGGTGCAGCCTGGCTTTTAGGCCGCAGAGCTCGCAGAAAACTTCAAAAAATACGACTGTAGGATAATGATTAGATGAAAAAAGCCATTTTGTTTACCGGCTGTCTTTTGCTGGTATGCCAATTCGCAGCAGCAGACTTACCCCGATCAAAACCGGAAAAAATGGGGTTTTCTTCAGAGCGATTGCAACAAATCTCCAAATTTACCCAACGTCATGTCGACGAAGAAAAACATGCTGGCTTTGTCACTATGGTGGCCAGGCACGGAAAAATTGTACACTTTGAGGCCGTTGGCCGCTATGGCATTGACAATGACAAACCCATGGAAGAAGACACCCTGTTCCGTATTTTTTCGATGACCAAGCCCATCACCTCAGTCGCGATGATGATGCTGTATGAGGAGGGTGCCTTTCAGATGAACGACCTCGTGTCTGAGTATCTTCCGGCACTCAAAGACTTGAAGGTGTATCACGAATCCGGCAACTACGAAGATGCCGCTCCGATTACCATAGAACAACTATTCACCCACACAGCGGGTTTCAGCTATGGTGTTCGCCCGGAAGATCCCGTCGACCAACTCTACCGAGAAAAAGACCCTCTGAGCGGGAAAGACCTGGAAGAATTTATCCAGCGTTTGTCACAGCTACCGCTGCACTTCCACCCGGGGACACGATACCACTACAGTGTCGCTACTGATGTGCTCGGTGCTATCGTCGAAAAGATCAGTGGACAGCCGCTGGACGAATTTTACCGTCAACGAATTTTCGAACCACTGGGGATGAAGGATACGTACTTTAATTTGCCAGAAGACAAACTGGATCGCCTCGCCACTAACCACGGCTGGGACCAGGAGAACAATCGTCTGTCGCTTTTACCACCACAACTTCAGCGGCGGCCAGTAACCGGAGTCACCCTGTTCTCAGGAGGCGGAGGCCTGGTCTCCACAGCGATGGACTATATGATCTTCTGCGAGATGCTCAGGCGTGGCGGAAGCTACAACGGCGCCAGACTACTGGGGCCAAAAACCATACAGTGGATGACGATGGACCACCTTAGACCCGACGTCCTCGCGCGCGGGGCTGGAGAATTTCCTGAATCACACCTGTATCCCGGTCACTCTTTCGGACTCGGGGTTAGTGTAATCATCAACCCGGCCATTGCAAGCGTGGTGTCTTCCAAAGGTGCGTACTCATGGGGAGGCGCCGCGGACTCAAAATTCTGGATTGATCCAGAAGAAGACATGGTCGTGGTACTGATGACACAACTTATGGGCTCACCGTGGGAAACGCGTTACAAGATGAAGAGTGCCACCTATCAAGCGCTTACCGAGCTAGGTGACTAATAGATGCGGCTAAATGTTCGAAAAGCGACTATCGCTTTTTTCCACCTCAGTGCGGGTCGCCAATGGCCCGGCCCATTCCCTCGGGGTTATCCAGACCAGCATGCGCAGCGGCAAGCCCTGCGAGCACCGTCTGAACTTCGCTAGTGGGCTCGCAGGCGCTGCGCGTCTCCATATTCACATGTATCAGCATCTGCTCCGCTGTCGCTAACAAGCTGCCATCATCGTGTGAAAGCCGATGAAAGACGTGTAACTTCTTCCCCGCCCCCGCCAAAATTTGAGTCGTGACGGAGATGGGTGCCAATGCGGCGACTTCATCTATGTGCCGTATATGTGTCTCCACCGTAAAGTACGAACCACTACTGGCGATATAGTCTGCATCGACCCCAATACGGCGCAACAATGCATCCGAGGCATCGGCAAAACACTGTAGATAGCGGCTTTCGTTCATGTGGTTGTTGTAGTCAGTCCAATCTGGCGGCACGGCGCGCTGCAGGGTCAGCAGCGGCTGATTGACATCTTCGTCATCCGTGGTAACAGTACTTTGATCAAACAGCAGCTTTTCATACTGCGCCAAAATCTTCCCGGCGCCCCAATCATTGAGTTTTAAGGCCTGTAGAATGGCAATCAAATTGTCATCGCGAATTCGCTCCAACTCTCTGAAACTATAGTGACCAGACTGAGCGTCGGATTGGTTGGCGATGGTATCGATCAACTCATCGGTCAGCTCCGGTACATCCATCAGTTTGGTCCAGGGCCATGAGAGGCAGGGCCCGAACTGAGCAATGAAATGTCGCATTCCGGCTTCGCCACCGGCAAGTCGATAGGTTTCAAACATCCCCATTTGCGCCCAGCGCAAACCAAAACCGAATCGAATGGCATCGTCAACTTCTTCTGTAGTGGCAATGCCATCTTTGATCAACCACAGAGACTCTCGCCAGACAGCTTCCAAAAGTCGATCCGCGACAAAGGCTTCGATTTCTTTCTTGAGATGCAGCGGGTGCATGCCAAGCGATTTATAAAAAACTATCGCACGTTCAATAATCTGAAGTGAAGTCTGCTCGCCTCCTACCAGCTCTACCAGTGGCAGCAGATAGACCGGGTTGAAAGGATGGGCCACCAGCAGACGTCCAGGGTGTGCGAGTTTTGCCTGTAAGTCACTGGGCAGTATTCCCGAT
>JBLGAR010000052.1:0-30369 GCA_047612385.1 Cryomorphaceae bacterium
ACGATGGGGACGAAACTATGCTCCATCGCCAATAGGTAATCAGCGAGTAACACGCCGATCATATCTCCCGTGAGCATCTGATAATCACCGTTTTGCGTTCTTACCGCCACTGCGAGCCTGTCCGCATCGGGATCGTTGGCGCAGGCCAACGTTGCCTGATGTTCCCCAGCCAGTGCGATAACGGCATCCATAGCGCCAGGTTCCTCAGGGTTGGGAAAGTTAACCGTTGGGAAGTTACCGTCTGGCTCACGCTGGGAAGCAACGCTGTAAACTGAATCGAAGCCGGCTTCTGCCAGCAGCGCCTCTGCAACCGAAGCTCCTACTCCGTGCATGGCTGTATAAGCGATGCTGACTGACCGTTCGCCATCATTTGAGCTAAAGAGTGGGCTGCTCTGAATCGCATCAATATAACGGCGATAAAACTCTCGTTCCAGCACCACAATTTTGCCGCTGGAAACACCGTCATCGAAGCTGATCCAGGGCACATCGCCCTTTGCAGCGCGCTCTATTTCCTTCGCTATACCCGCATCATGTGGCGGAATAATTTGCGCCCCATTTTCCCAGTACACTTTGAAACCGTTATATTCAGGCGGGTTATGGCTGGCAGTCACAACAACCCCCGCAGCGCATCCTAAACTCAATACGCCGAATCCGGCGATGGGCGTCGCCGCTACATCGGGTGTGATGTACACAGTGATTCCCAACGCAGCGAGCACACTAGCGGTTTCTTGAGCAAATTGTTCGGAATCTAATCGACCGTCATACGCTACCAGCACGCCTTTAGCGGCGGCATTGTTTAACTCTTGCAGTATGTATTGACCCAGCCCTGCAGAGGTCTGGCGTATGACCAGGGCATTCATCATAGCCGGACCTGCGCCCACCACCCCACGCAACCCTGCTGTACCGAATTGAAGGCGCCCTGAAAAACGACGGTCCAATTCGGCCTGGTTAGCCGAATCTACAAGCTGCTGGAGTTCCTCGCGGCTTTTGGCATCTGGGTCTTTGTCCAGCCATTGTCGAATTTTACTGTCCATGGATACACCGCTCCGCTTTCCGTTTTCCGCTGTCGCTTATCGACTGATTGCCGCTTCTAATCCGATATTTATCATTTCATGCAAAGACAATTGCCTGTCCTCAGACGACAGTGCCGCGCCAGTGCGGATGTGATCCGTAACCGTGCATATTGCCAGTGCCTTGGCACCGTATTCCACTGCGGTGCTGTAAACCCCCGCTGCCTCCATTTCCACGCCGAGAATATTGTACTGCTCCATGATGTCGAACATGGCAGTATCGGGGGTGTAGAACAAATCCGCGGAAAAGATGTTGCCAACCTTCACCGACACCTCAGCAGCCCTAGCGGCCGTGACCGCCCTCTCCACCAGACCAAAGTCCGCAATGGCTGCGTAGTCATAACCTCCAAAGCGAATACGGTTGACGTTAGAATCTGTACAAGCGCCCATTCCTATCACTACATCACGCAGTTCAACATCTGCACTGACCGCGCCACAACTGCCGATACGGATAATTTCTTTTACACCATACTCAGTGATCAATTCCTTAGTGTAGATAGAGGCGGAAGGAATTCCCATTCCACTGGCCATCACAGAGATACGCTGGCTTTTGTAAGTGCCGGTGTAACCCAGGATATTGCGTACATCGGTAACCATTTTCGCCTCGTCCAGAAAGTTCTCGGCGATATATTTGGCACGCAGTGGATCCCCGGGGAACAAAACCGTGTCGGCAAATGCGCCTGCGTCGGCGTTAATATGGATGGAACCCATGCTAGTACTCCTTTTATGTACGGTAGCTATTGATGTTGATTAATCGTAATTTGCTTCGAAGGTTATAAAGCGCTCTTCCAGGCGCCATTGGAGGCGCGCCTTCTCGCTCTGGGCCAGAAAAGCATTACATTGCGGGGAAACACCTCGACCGATTCTCTGTCGCCCACACGCCTGTATACGCTTGCCTGCAGCTATATCGGCAAACAGACTATCGCCCGGTAAAAAACTGTAGGCAATAGCGTTTCGCGACAGCTCTTTCAGATAAGCGTAGCTCAAGTTATAGGTCTGGGTAGCCCGTTGGTATTCATGCGTGAGATCTATTCGCGCAACGCCCTCATCATCGGTAGACAGTGCCATGGGCACGCCATACGCCCGATACAGTTCAAAAGGATGTTCATCACCGTCCACTTCAAGAATAACCGCATTACTGGTCAGATTAATTTCAACCAAAATTTCCTCTGTTGCCATGTGTTTTAGTAGCGCCAATGCATTGGTTTCGTAAATGACATCTACGCCGTGTCCAATGCGGGTCGCCCCCGCCATATAGACTGCTTGGTGGATATGGTTAAGTAATTCCTTCGGAGCTACCAAAGGCAATGCGAGTTCTCCAGCGTGCAGCGAAATACCCGAAGTGACTTGAGGAAAATGCCGTGCTACAGACGCTATAATGCGCATCTGCGCTTCGTAGTCTCGCAAAGTAAGTGGAGCATCCTCTGGTGCCACGAAATTCAAACCCACGAAGCGTGAATCCTGATCAATCAGCTTGAAGGCCAATAACGTCTGCATAAGAATCTGGTCTAGAGGAAAAGCCCGAATAACCTGTGCCAAATAACGAACCTCTACAGCACAACCTTGGGTGTCAGCGTCTGGCGAACAACCCAACTCGCCGCGCCATTCCTGCTCCGCTTGATCAGTGAATGAAATAGTTTGCGCTACCAATTCATTTAACATCGGATCAACCAGAAGCTCAGCGATAGTCTTGTCAGTATCCGTGAGCTCCCGTGCGCCAGCCATTCCATACGACACCATGAGCTCTAGATAGTGTGTATTTTGGCGCTCGGCTCTGGCCGTCACCTCGGCGAGCATACTGCCCTGGCGGCCCGTACTGGCTGCCAGATAGCGCCCAAACGTTGAGAAGAATTGATCGTGTCCCGACTGGTTTCCAAACTCGTAATTGCGCACGGAGAAAGCGTCTACTATATCGCTAACCATTGCGGGGTCATATTGAATATCAGCTACTTTGGGACGCGATACGGACGCGTCACAGGGCGGCATATCAATGGTGTAGGTGCCCAAATTAATACATTTATCATCCTCTGCTGCCCAGCGGATATAGCTTTCTGCATACACAGCACCATCGAGATGTGTATGTAATTCACCGCCCTTGGGAAAACGGAAAAGAAAATCCCGCAGCAGCGGCGGGTTAACGCGTATCCGATCAAAATAGGATTCTACAGAGGCCGCTGAACTAAATTGACTGGCAAAAATCGAGGTGAATAGAACACTAACTGCAAGAACATTTTTGCTCAGATTAAAAACAATTTTCATCTTACTTAAACCCTAATTCATTACTGCCCCGCAGAAAATTTATTCTACAACATCCCATTTCAATTGCAGCGCTTTGAGGCCTCGAAAAACCAGACCCATGTGGTGCTCAGGCACCTGATCAGAAAGACGAATATGCGGAAACCTTCGCAACATCGTCGTAAATACGATCTCTAATTCGAGTCTCGCCAGCTGGGCACCCATGCAAAAATGTCTACCTTTGCCAAACGCCAGGTGCTTATTGGGTGCGCGCGTTATATCGAACTGATCCGGGTTCTCAAAGGCCAGTGGATCGCGGTTGGCCGACCCGTATAAAAAACCCAAGGTTTCGCCCTTTTTGAAGCTGTGGCCCTTGTACTCAAAATCCTCGAGTACATAACGATGAAAATACTGCAGCGGCGGATCGTAGCGCAGCATTTCCTCCACTGCGGAGTCTGTTAGCTCTGGGGACTCAGCAAGTTTCTCTAATTGCTCGGGATTGTTTAGCAGCGCCAACATTCCGTTGCCTGCAGCGTTCACGGTTGATTCGTGTCCAGCGTTGAGCAGCAAAATACAGGTTGAAATCAACTCGTCGTTCTTCAACATTAAGCCATCGTCTTCGACTTGAGCCAATACACTAATGAGGTCTTCGCGTGGGTGAGAGCGACGCTGCTCAAGTAAATCGGTTAGGTATTCTACGAACTGCGTAGTCGCGAGTTCCGCAGCTTGAATATCTGCAGCACACAAATCTTTTTCGTATAAACGAACGATATCGGCCGACCACGGACGCAGTCGGGAATGGTCACTATCGGGCAAACCCAAGAGTCTCCCGATCACTGAAACCGTCACCGGCGCCACAAGATCTTCCAGGAAATCCATCCCCCCCTTAGCGACAACCCTATCGATTGATTGATCCACTAAGGTTTGAATACCCGCGCGCTGGTGCTCTATTTGGGCGCTGGTAAAACCTTTGACCAATAAACGCCTAAGCCGCAGATGATCCTCTCCCTCGGTCTCGAGCAGGTTGCTGGCGATGTAACGGCGGTAGTTTGGAAGATCAGCCCAAACCTCAGTTTCACGCCGTGCTTGAGCTTGATCGGGCTCCAGCACATTATCCAGCGTGCGACCCAGGCTCTTATGAACCAGCAGGCGAGAGATATCTTCGTGGGTCGTCGCAAAGGTCACACCCCAATCGGCATCAAAGAAAATGGGGCTCTGATCGCGCAGTTGGGCATATACGAGATAGGGGTTCGCAGCAAATTGCTCGCTATAGGGTTTGAATTCGATGTTGCTCATGTTTTCCATGGAAAATAACACTCAGCTGACAGTGGCGATGTCGCTGTCCGAACAAACGGGCAGCGCTAGAAACAAAAAAAACCGGCGACAAAGTGCCGGGCCTTGATAACGACGGCGCGCAGTAGTTGCTCCGATAAGAGTAACGTACTTCACTCCATTCAGCGGGCCCGTTTACGCACCCGATTGCGCACTGACGACAAGCGTCACTGGCAAGCTTAAAACAGGAACGGCAATTTTACACAGATTAAGCCCTTACGGGCTGGAATCGTTAAGCCTTTGTTCAGAGCTTGCAATCGACGAAAGTTTTTACTTATGAAACAGCGGCTTATGACCTATATCTGACCTAAAATATGGGATTAAAAAACCGAGAAAACCCAGGATCGCAGTTATCTAGAAACTACTTTAGCTTTGCTTCAAACCCGACGGCCCTGCCCGCAGTAGCAATGACCACCTGCAACCAATTGACAGTCCAAATTGATAAACCTATCCTCGGACGATTGTATTCGACAAAAGACCCTAAACCATGGACCCTAAATCAAAGACCGGTGTGAAGCCCGCATCGGCACAATTATCAGGCACTGCGGAGCCTGCGAATCTTATGCTAGTAGAATCCAGAACACGAAATTCCGGCATCGCATTTGATATCGAGCTAGTAGAGCGCGTGCGAGTTAATCTCAGTGCCGTTCAACGGCGGGTAAGTACTCTGGGTGGTCGCAGAACCGTTAAGAAGGATTGGCAAGCGGCCTGGCTGCTAAAAGCAATATCGTGCATCGACCTGACATCCCTGACAGGTGACGATACGCCGGGGAGGATCAAACGTTTGTGCGCCAAAGCCCGTCAGCCGGTTCGCAGTGACATTGTCAAAGCGTTGGGCATAGAACAGATGAAGATCACCACAGGTGCCGTCTGCGTCTATCACGAGATGATAGAGACCGCGGTTGAAGCTCTTCAAGGAACAGGCATACCTGTTGCAGCGGTATCCACCGGTTTTCCGGCGGGTTTATCGCCATTAGAGACTCGCCTGCGCGAAATCGAACTGTCCGTAGCAGCAGGCGCCGCGGAAATCGATATTGTGATCAGCCGGCGCCATGTGCTCACAGGTCAGTGGCAGGCGCTGTATGACGAGGTTAGAGCCTATAGACAAGCTTGCGGTGACGCCCGATTAAAGACCATTCTGGCGACGGGAGAGCTGGGGTCGATCGCCAATACTGGTCGCGCGTCAATGGTGTGCATGATGGCCGGCGCGGACTTTATAAAAACCTCTACCGGTATGGAAGCGGTGAATGCCACCTTGCCCGTCAGCCTGGTGATGGTGCGGATGATCAGAGAATATTGCGAACTCACAGGAGAGCGCGTCGGCTTTAAACCGGCCGGTGGAATCAGCAATACGAAAGTTGCACTTAGTTATCTGACCCTCATTAAGGAGGAGCTGGGTGATGCCTGGCTAGATCCTTATTATTTTCGCTTTGGAGCTTCGAGTTTACTCGGCGATATCGAACGTCAGCTGGAACACCATGTCACCGGTCATTACTCCGCCAGCAACCACAACCCCATGGCCTAGGAAATCAGATGAACAAGATAGAAGAGATTTTTGACTCGATGAGCTACGGTCCTGCGGCTGAGCAATCTGACTATGTAGAAAACTGGCTGCAAGAACACGATGCCGGGTTTGAACTGTTCATCGACGGTCAATGGACACCTGCCAGCGAAGCATCTGAGGGTATTGTCAGCCGCAATCCTGCCACGGGTGAGAAACTGGCTACTATCGCCGCGGCGGGAAAAGAAGATGTCGACCGCGCGGTTGCCGCAGCCGCAGCCGCGTTCCCCAAGTGGAGCAAGACGGCGGGCCATGAGCGTGCAAAGTATCTGTATGCACTGGCGCGATCCGTTCAAAAAAATAGCCGTTTTCTGGCGGTGTTAGAAACAATGGACAATGGCAAACCGATTCGTGAAACCCGCGATATCGATATTCCTCTGGTAGCTCGCCATTTTTATCATCACGCCGGCTGGGCGCAGCTAATGACAAGTGAATTTCCAGAACAGCAAGCACTGGGAGTTGTGGGCCAGATTATCCCCTGGAACTTCCCACTGTTGATGATGGCCTGGAAGATAGCACCCGCCATCGCCGCGGGAAACTGCGTGGTCATTAAGCCCGCTGAATACACTAGTTTGAGTGCGCTTTACTTTGCTCAGCTGTGTGCGGAGATAAAACTTCCCCCCGGCGTGGTCAATATTGTCACGGGCGCTGGTGCCACGGGTGAACACATTGTCAGTCATCCCGATATCAGTAAAATTGCCTTCACGGGGTCGACCCCGGTAGGCAAGCGAATCAGGCAGATCACCGCTGGATCGGGTAAAAAATTAACCCTGGAACTGGGCGGAAAATCTCCCTTTATCGTGTTCGAAGACGCCGATATAGACAGTGCCGTAGAGGGTCTGGTAGATGCTATCTGGTTTAACCAGGGCCAGGTATGCTGCGCGGGATCGCGTCTATTGGTACATGAGGGAATCGCCGAGAAACTCATTGCCAAGGTGAAAGCCCGTCTCGAAAATTTTCGGATTGGAAACCCACTCGACAAAACCATTGATATGGGAGCCATTGTCGATCCGATACAGCTAGAGAGAATCGAGTCACTCGTTGCCGCAGGTGTCGCCGAGGGCGCTACCAAGTGGCAGCCGGGCGGTGTGGAGTGCCCGAAAGAAGGCTGCTTCTACCCCCCCACTCTTCTCACCGATGTCGAGTCCAGTAACATCGTGGTACGGGAAGAAATTTTTGGACCCGTGCTCACAACAATGACATTTCGCACGCTCAACGAAGCGGTGGCTCTGGCCAACAATACCCGGTTCGGCCTCGCCGCTAGCATTTGGTCGGAGAACATCAACCGTGCGCTGGAGGTATCGTCCCAGCTTAAGGCCGGTGTGGTATGGGTGAACTGTACCAATCAGTTTGACGCTGCCTGTGGTTTCGGCGGCTTCAGAGAGTCTGGTTTTGGCCGCGAAGGCGGAAAGGAAGGTATGTATGAATACCTTAAGGCGCCTTCACCCGAACCGAAAAATACGATCAATGTCATAGAGACCCCTAAAGCGCTAGATGATAGCGCTGAAAATAGTTCAACCATCGGAATCGACCAAACCGCAAAGCATTACATCGGGGGCAAACAAGTGAGGGCTGATAACGGCCTGACAGCGTTGGTCGTCGATCATCAAGCCCACTGTGCGGGACGTGTGGCGGATGGCAGCCGCAAGGACATCCGCGATGCAGTGGAGGCCGCTGCTAAGGCAAGTGCCTGGTCCAGCGCCACAGCGCACACTCGAGCTCAAATTCTTTATTACCTGGCGGAGAATCTGGGTCGACGAGAAAACGAGTTTCAGCAGCAACTGGTATCGCTCACAGGCGCCACAAAGAAATCGGCTAAAATTGAATTTAATGCGACTCTCAGTCGCCTGTTCACTTATGCGGCATGGGCCGACAAATTTGATGGGGCAGTACATACGCCGCCTCAGAAAAATGTAGCACTGGCAGTGAATGAACCGGTTGGCGTGTTAGGCATAGTCTGTCCGGATATATTCCCGCTTTTATCTATAGTTTCTATGATTGCACCTGCAATTGCGATGGGCAACAGAACCGTCGTCGTGCCCTCTCAACGCTACCCACTATTTGCGACCGACTTATACCAGGTCTTGGAAACTTCCGATGTTCCCGGCGGGGTTGTGAATATAGTGACCGGGCAACGAGACGTTCTGGCCAAGGTGATGGCTGAACACCATCAGGTAGACGGCTTGTGGTATCACGGTAGTGCCGCGGGCAGTGCAATGGTGGAACACGCCTCAGCGAGCAATCTCAAAAGGACCTGGGTAAACGATGGCAAAGCAATTGATTGGCTGTCAAATCCCCACGGCGAAGGTCGCCAATTTTTAAGACAGGCCTGTCAGGTCAAAAATATCTGGTTGCCCTACGGGGATGAAAGTGCGGGACCAAAAGCGGGGTACTAATTATTGGCAAGGTGTATCGACCAGGCAATTATCGACACTCGCTAAACCCTGATAGTGACCCATACACCGACAAAGACCAACAGCAGACCCAGAACTCGGCTGAGTTCAATAGGCTTAGCCGTCAGGCCGAAAACACCAAAATGATCCAGCACAGCACCGGTTAATAATTGCCCAGCAACAACCAGCACCATCGCCTGGGCGGCGCCTATCAATGGGATCAGATAAGAAATTGCCCCTACAACGACTAAGCCAAAGATACCACCGCAGATAACATACCAAGGCATCGTGTGCCACTGAGCAAGCTTGCCTCCGCCCATAAAAAGGAGCGGCACCAGGGCCGCGATTGCCCCACCTAAATGAATAATAAACACCGCTTCCCAAATACCCAAACGCTGTCCCATAAAGCTAGAAAAAGGACCTTGTAATCCGATTGCAACGCCACCGCACAGGCCGATGAAGATGATTGGGATAATCGCGGTCATAAATTGTTCTCACATTGCTGAGTGTTTTTTAACAACGTACTGTAACAGCACCCGCAAAAGGGTACGATACCTGCGGGGCAGTGGATAGCGCTACCCCCAAATAATTATAAAGGATTGATGCATGGCACAATTTACCGGCTTGATAGGAATCTTCCTGATCTTCGCGTTGGCATTTATGCTTTCCAATAATCGCCGAATGGTTAATTGGCGGCTTGTTATTTGTGGGCTCAGCCTGCAACTTTTCTTAGCCATGTTTATTTTACGAACGCCTTGGGGTCAGAGTCTGTTCGAGTTTCTCGGCCGCGCCGTAGAAAAGGTACTCAGCTTTGCTAACGCCGGAGCCATTTTTGTCCTCGGCCCCCTCGCTGATAGCGATGTTATGGTTTCCATTTTTGGACCCGCCGGTTCTTTTATCTTCGCCTTCAAACTTGTTCCTACGTTAATCTTCATCGCTTCACTCGCCGCCCTGGCCTATCACCTTGGATTGATGCAGAAAATTGTCAATGCGTTTTCCTGGGCAATCTATCGCATCATGGGAGCCAGCGGTTCCGAAGCTACCTCAAATGCCGCCAGTGTTTTGGTGGGCCAGGTTGAAGCGCAAATTCTGATTAAACCGTATATGCCCACAGTTACAAATTCCGAGTTGTTGGCGATCATGGCGGGATCCATGGCCTGTATCTCCGGGGCGATTATGGCCGTGTATATTCAGATGGGCGTTTCCGCATCTTATATGATGGCCGCCAGTGTGATGGCAATACCCGGAGCACTCGTCATTTCCAAGATTGTCTACCCGGAAACCGAGCCTTCACCGACACGCGGAGAAATACAGCTTGAGGTCGAGCAAACCTCAGTAAACTCAATCGATGCTTTGGCAAAAGGTGCAGCAGATGGACTCAACATTGGCGTCATCGTTTGCGGCCTTCTGATAGCGGCAATGGCAGCCATCACCTTAATTGATTACATACTGGGCAAAGTGGGTTTACTGCTAGTCACTACCTTCTTCGATTCGGCAAAAGACGTTGTTTTTTTACATATCGATCTCAATAATTTGAGTTTAGGCGGCATCCTGGGTGGCTTCTTCCGCTACGCCGCACTTGCTATGGGCGTACCGGCGAATGAGGCGACCATCGTCGGCGGGCTGATGGGAACAAAAATGGTGATCAACGAATTTGTGGCCTACAGCCAAATGACGGCACTCACTGGCAGTGAAATACTCAGCCCCAAATCCAATATCATTGCGACTTTTGCACTGTGTGGTTTTGCCAACTTTATGTCGGTTGCAATGTTGATTGGGGGCCTGGGTGAACTCGCACCGGAACGAAAACAAGATCTTGCCAGACTGGGTATTCGCGCGATGGTGGTGGGCACAATGGCCTCCTATCTTTCAGCGTCCCTGGCGGGAATGTTGTTTAGTGAACCGGCCGGCGCGTCGAGCGTCTCTTTGCTGCTTCCGCTGACTGTCATGGCCGGGTGCACCGCCGTAATTCTCATCTTTTTTTGGGCGACAAATAATCCAGAAAAAGCGCCGGAGTATATCGCCAAGCTAACCCGCGCAAAAATCTAAATCATCGCCAGATTCCGAGAAACCAACATGCCAAGCATCAACACCAAAAATTGCTTTAGGCCATCAAACAGTATTCATCGCTGTGTGGTTGAAGCATTTATCGTTACCGCGCTTTTTCTGGTTGTCTCCTCAGCCGAGGCCAAACAAGTCGATCTAATTGTTTACGGCGACTACCTTGTCACGATGCAACCAGACTTCACGGTGTTAGAGGACGCCGCTGTCGTGGTTGTGCAGGATAAGATAGTCGCGGTTGGGGCCCGTGAAACAATCGATCGAGAGTTTGTTGCCCGCAAGGTTATTGAGGGCAAAGGTAAAGTCCTCATGCCCGGCCTTATCAATGGCCACACCCATAGCGCGATGACCTTGTTTCGTGGAATGGTTGACGACCTGGATCTAATGACCTGGCTCAATGACTACGTATTCCCGATGGAGCGCCGCTTTGTCAGCAAAGAGTTTGTGCGCACGGGTGCGCAACTCGCGTGCTGGGAAATGATACGAGGTGGCACTACAACCTTCGTTGATATGTATTTCTATCCCGACGAGATTGCAAAGGTTGTACAAGAGTGCGGCTTGCGCGCTGTGGTGGCATCTCCTCACATTGATTATCCCAGCCCCGGCTTTCAGGGTTGGGACGATTCTTTTGCGGCCGCAGTGGATTTCGTATCGCGGTGGCAGGGAAAGCACCCGCGAATTACTCCTGCTTTTGCCCCGCACGCCCCCTACACCGTTTCACCGGAACATCTCAAAGCCACTGTTGCGAAAGCACAGGCTATGAGTGCTCGAATATCGATGCACCTGGCCGAAGCGCCAGCGGAAACAAAGTATATTGAAGAGAATTTTCAAACCTCGCCCGTTAAGCATGTGTCGGGTTTGGGAATGTACTCGCAGAAACTGATCGCGGCTCACATGGTGAAACTGGACAAAGAGGATATCGCTCTGACTGCCAAGGCGGGAGTTGGCGCTATTCACAACCCAACATCCAATATGAAACTGGGCGCAGGTGTTTCTCCCGTCCCGGCTATGTTGGCCGCTGGAGTAAACGTAGGTCTGGGTACTGACGGTGCAGCGTCGAACAATGATCTGGATCTGTGGGAAGAAATTCGTATGGCCGCGCTGTTGCATAAACTGAACACCGGCGATCCCACTGCCCTACCCGCAAAGCAGGCTTTGAGTATGGCGACTCGGATCGGCGCAAACGCGATTCATATGGGAGAAGAGATTGGTCAGCTCGCCGTTGGCAAACAAGCAGATATGATTCAGCTTTCGTTGACGGAAGCCCACCACCTACCTCTTTACGACGTGATTTCACATTTGGTGTATGTGCTCGATAGCAGTGATGTTGTCACCACAATCGTCGCGGGAAATGTACTGATGGAGGATCGTAAGGTTCTGACGATCGATGAAGCAAGCTTGCGCGTAAAGGTTGGTAAAAAAAGCGCGGAAATCAGGGCCGCCCTCGAGCAACCCAAACCAGCAACCCCGAATTAGGAGGCGCGCGGATGCAAAATAACAGGTAGGTCCGTATAGCCCATAACAAAGTTGGAACATACTCTGCCGGGCTCGCCCGTCACTTCAATTCGATCGAAGCGCTTGAGAATTTCTTCCCACAAAATTTTAAGCTGCATTTCTCCCAATCGATTTCCCATACAACGGTGAATACCGAAACCAAACGAGACGTGATGACGCGCCTTGGGTCGATCGACTATAAAGGCGTCGGCATTGGGGATGACCTCTTCATCGCGGTTTCCTGAGATATACCACATAACGACCTTGTCACCTTTCTTTATGGTCTTGCCACCCAACTCAACGTCTTCATTGGCAATTCGCCGCATGTGCCCCAACGGCGTTTGCCAGCGAATAATTTCTGAAACCATATTGGGAATGATGGATTCATCCGCTTTAAGTTTGGCAAATTCCTGTGGATTATTGTGGAGCGCCCAAACACCGGCGGTCATTGAATTGCGAGTCGTGTCATTGCCGCCGACAATTAACAGCATCAGATTACCCAAGTATTCCAAAGGTTCCATATCCTTGGTGTCGGGGCTGTGAGCAAGCAATGAGATGAAGTCATTTTTAACTGGCGCCTCTGCCCTCTCCTTCCAAAGACCCGCAAAGCATTCCAGGCACTCAAGTAAAATATCTCTACGCTCTTCTTCGGTCATACCGCCCTCCTCACCACTAACAGTGGGTGCGGTGGTAGTAACGTCAGACCAGTACGTTAACTTGTGACGCTCCTCAAAGGGGAAATCAAACAACGTCGCGAGCATCTGGGTGGTCAACTCGATCGACACCTTCTCTACCCAGTTAAACTCCTCTCCGACAGGCAGCGAATCCAGTAGAGCACAGACTCTCTGGCGAATGAGGTCAGACATTTCCGCCAATCGCTGCGGCGTTACGGCCGGTGTGACAGCCTTGCGTTGAACATCGTGCTTGGGGGAGTCCATGGCAATAAACATGGGCGGCTCAAAATCAATCTCCGACTCACCCAAGACGATAGAGGGCTCTGAAGAAAACAACTCGTGATGGCTGTCGACAAACACAATGTCATTGAACTTGGTAATAGACCAGTAAGGGCCAAACTCCTCGCTGTCGACAAAGTGCACCGGGTCTTCTTCGCGCAATCGCTTGAAATACTCCCAATGCGCCTGCTCTTTAAACAACATACCATCTGAGGGGTCCAGGTCTTTCAAGTCCAGAGTATAGGGATCGGGTATTCCAGTGGCGGGAGTATTCATATAAGACCTCTCAGTGGCGTATTAATAATGACGCACTGTTGCTGTTAGTGTTGCGACTCTGGCATATGAACAACCAGTCCATTCAGTTCGCTACTGACATCTATCTGACAAGCCAGGCGGCTATTTTCCTCTACGCCTTCGGCCAGCTGCAGCATAGACTCTTCCATCGCGTTGCGTTCACCGGTTTTATCCTGCCACTGGGCGGGGATAAAAATGTGACAGGTTGCGCAGGCACAGGCACCACCACAATCGGCGTCAATGCCGGGAACGGAGTTATCGACTGCATTCATCATGACAGACTTGCCCTCCACCGCTTCAATCTTATGTTCTGTTCCGTTGTACTCTATATAGGTGATGCTTACCACTTTGATTCTCCTTTCTTTGTTATCGGATCATACGATTTCATACCCTGGCGGCCAAAGCGGTATCTATTGACACTATATTTATCATTAACTGGCATTCGGAACTACCTGCTCTGACACCTCTGCAAGAGCGGCACTCCGCTCCATCGCAGATTTAGGCACCAGGGCGATTAAGGTTGTCCCCGACTGGATCTCGGGTTGATGCTGGTCGGTGAAGGCCCGCAGAGATTGCTGTTCATCTATCGTAAATAGGGGAATTGCCTCACTGCCGTACTGAGCTACGTAGTCTTCCCAGCCGAAAGAGTCACTAAACCGTGTGCTCTTAACTTCAGCGCCACGAGAAACTAAACTCGATAGTTTTTGCAATGTCAGCGACTCATCGAAAAGCCGTGGAGCTCGGTAGCGGTCGCTCACCCTGTTTTTTTCAGAAGCGTCGTTCTCTTCGCTGTTCCGCAAAGAAAAGACACGATTTAGTCCAAATTCGTTGCGGTATTTCATGCAGGCCAAAGTATTCAAAGCAGGCCTGCGTGACATCGCCAGCAATCTACCGATTCCCACCAAATCAAGATGCTGATCGGCGTGTGCCGATACGGGGTTTCCATAGTAAGTATCCAACCCCTGCATTCTTGCTGCCTGTATCTCGGTCCAGCTCGTATCGGTAATTTTTACTCGAAAGCCCTTTTCCTTAAGCACAATTCCAATCGCAGTAGCAAATGCATTGGCCCCTACAATCAAAATTCCTTTGGGCTCTGCTTCCATTACGCCCAGAATGCTCGCCAACGGTTTTGCCGTAAAACTGTGCAACAAAACGGTAACGATTATCACTAAAAATGTCAGCGAAGACAGAATCTGGCCCTCTGCATAACCAAGGGTTTCTAGCTTGATTGCAAACACAGAGGCGATAGCGGCAGCAACAATACCCCGTGGCGCTATCCAGGCTATCAATGCTTTCTCCCGCCATCGAAGCTCCGACCCAATCGTCGCTAGCCAGACCACCACTTGCCTTGCCAGGATAATGACGACGATAATTCCCACAGAAGCCCAGCCGGTGGCAAACAAGGCACCTAAATCCACACGGGCTGCAAGCGTAATAAACATGACAGAGATTATCAAGGTGGACAAACTTTCCTTGAAAGTCAGGATATTTTCTATATCCAACCCTTTGGTATTGGCCAACCAAATTCCCATCACGGTCACGGCCAACAAACCCGATTCCGCCGCAAAGTGATTGGCGATGCTAAACACGGCGAGCACAAAGGCCAGCGTAACCACATTATGTAAGTATTCTGGAACCAAATGCCGGCGAAGTACAAACCCCAGCGCCAAGGCGGCAATGGCTCCACTGATCGCCCCTACGAATAATTCTTCCACCAAAATCAGCAAGGAAAGATTCTGTGCTTCTGCAGAGATAAATTTGAATACCAGCACCGCCAATACCGCACCAATAGGATCAATTAGAATGCCTTCCCAGCGAAGAATATTGCTTACATTAGGCGTCGGCCGCACGGTTCTCAGAAGGGGAATTATGACGGTAGGACCTGTAACCACGACCAGAGCACCAAAAAGCAGACTCAACATCCACGGCAGATCGGTAAGTACCCAAGTTCCGCCGGCGATCATGATCCAATTTAAAAGAGCACCCCAGCTGATCAGATGGCTCACCACTGTCCCGTGGCCTCTAATGTCCTGGAAGCGAAGCGTCAGCGCCCCTTCAAATAGCACTACGGCTACCCCCAGCGATATCATGGGAAAGAGCAGCTCTCCGAAGGCCTCGTCTGGGTTTAAAATACCGGTCAACGGTCCTGCAACAATCCCGATCAGCAGTAAAAGCAATATGGAGGGCAGCTTGAGCCACCAGGAAATCCACTGAGCCAAGATGCCGAGCACTAACACAAATGTAATGAGCCCGATCAGTTCTTCATGCATATTCTTATTTGGCCGAAGTGTTGCGTAGTGTGTGAGTCAAAGCGTTATACGTTGTACCTGTTCGGCAAAGTGCCAGGGAACTAGCAGCCGTTTTAACTCTTCAGCAGGCACAGGCTTACTGAACAAATAGCCTTGCATGACCCGAGCGCCGCCCTTTTTCAGAAACCGATACTGGCTTTCGGTCTCAACACCCTCTGCCACTATATTCATGCTCATACTTTCGGCCATGGCGATAATGCCAGTGACCAGTTTTGCACTCTCTTCGCGCGTATCGCAATCGACCACAAAGCTGCGATCAACTTTCAACTCGTCCAGTGGAAAGTGGCTGAGATAACTTAAGGGGGCATAACTGGTGCCGAAGTCGTCGACCGAGAGATAGACACCCAGGGATTTGAGATCTTCCAGTGCATTAAGAGTACCAGCGTCATGGTCCATCAAAATGCCTTCGGTGAGCCCCAACTCAAGCATCGAACCAGGTAATTCTGTTTCTTCCAGTACTTCCTTCACGCGTTTAATAAAATCGGTATTAAACTGGAAGGTAGAGACGTTGATCGCAATTCTGGGAAGTTTAAGCCCGCTGCGATGAAACCTCTTCATCTGTTTGCACGCTGCTACTAACACCCAGTCACCGAGGTCGCCTATCAGGCCAATTTTTTCAGCCAAGTGGACAAACTGAAATGGAGGTATGGGCCCAATCTCAGCATGTTCCCATCGCAGCAGCGCTTCTGCGCCCACAACGGAGCCACTAACGGTATCCACCTGCGGCTGATAGTGAAGTAGCAGTTCGTTTCTTTCGATGGCTTTGCGAAGATCTGTCTCCAGCTTCAGGTGATCAACACCCGCCGATACCATGTCTTTGTTGAAGTACATGAAGTCATCGTTGGCAGAGGCCTTAGCGTGGTGCATTGCCGTGCCTGCTGCGTTCAGTAGAGTTTCTACCGTATCTGCGTCGCCAGGGGATATGGCAATACCAATACTTGGACGCACTACTAATTCATGTCCATCGATAATGATGGGCTCGGCCAATCTATCGATCACGCGCTGAGCTACCGTACCGGCAGAAACAACACTGTCGAGCTGATTCAAAACCAGAGTAAATTCATCTCCTCCCAAGCGCGAGACATCTATCTTTGACTCTGATTCTGTAAAGTGGGAAACCATGTCGCTGTCACGCAGGCATTCCAACAGGCGCTGACCCACTTCACGCAAAAGGGCATCACCAGCACTGTGGCCGAGAGAATCATTCACTCTTTTAAAATTATCCAAATCCAAAAACAGCAGCGCCAGGCGGCCTTCGTTGCGCTGGCTAAGTCTGAGAAGCAAGCTTAGCTGTTCAGTGAACAGACGACGATTGGGCAGCGAGGTTAGGCCATCGTAATATGCCATTTGTCGAAGCTGGCTTTTGGTCTCGGTGATCTCTTCAGTTGCCTTATTCAATTCCTCATTGCGGCGAAACAGTTGCGATTCACGCTCGTCCACCCTCAACGCCAGTGCCTCGGGGTCTGCATTGGGATCACGATTGTGCAAGCCGGCCCTGACGATCACATCGTTGAGCACTGACGCGATCGCCTGTACTTCTTCACCACCGGATATTTTGACCGGAGTCTGCTGCTCGCCGGAGACGACTCCTCTGGCGAGTTCTGCCATTTTTGTCACAGGAGAACCGATATGGCGCCCCAGCAACATGACCGCGATCAACCCGAGCAGAGATAAAGCGCCACTGCCTACCAGTACCGAGGTTACGGCAGGACGCACACTTTCCAGCAGCTCATTGCGGTCCATATCAAGCTGCAAGTAGCCAATGACCACCTTGGTGATATTCCTATCGGGTTTCGCTAATGACGAGACAAAATCTATAGCTTCCAAGCCCTTTTGGGTCGGATCAAGGGGAGATAGCACCGGAACAGTGAGATAAACGGAGGCTTCGGAATTTTGTAATAAAGACCACAAGTTCGCGGTCAAAACGCGCCCCGATTCATCCAGAGTCACTACTCCTGTTTCGGCAGGAGAAAAATCCGACCGCAGCGATTCGAATACAGGAAGAACGTGCTTGCGGGTGTTGGTGAGGTCCCGTCGGGCCAGCTCTTCGCCCTCGGTATCGCGCGCGACGGACAAAGAAACCGAGCGAGATTCGAGGAAAAAGCCCAGTGCTTGTTTTAGCGCGACTTCATCGCGCAGATAGATGTTGATGGCGAGATCAGGGCGACTCGCCACCTTGGCCTCAAAGCTGAAAACACTCTGGTCCAGGTGGATCTGATATTCACGATGAGCGGTAAATCCGGTTGCCAGCGCGCTTAGAATCACAGCGACGCATACAAACAGAACATTAATTTTGCCCGCAATCGTCATATTGCCGACCTCCCCTTGTTTAGTGTTAGCCGAATGATAGGAGGTTGGCCCCGCTGAATCACCGGCTGTGTTATCGCAATACTATACGGTATCTGGGTGGCAAATTATAACTTTTGTGGGCCTGCCCAGACGGGAAATGTAACGGGGTATTTTTAGGGGCGTCAGCGAGTTGCTGACGACGCTATTCCTACAGCGTTTCCCGCCCGAACAACCGCAAGTTTACGCTGATAAACCGACTGAATGACGTTGACCAGAACCAGTACACCAATTGAGAATTACAAGGTGGATTTTGCCATGGGCTCAACTGGATACCCAAAGCGTTTCAAATGAGCAACGTGACCGCCCTCTCCCAACAAGACAATACCGACTGCCGTGTTCCAGATCGACTGCCACATTATGCAACGGGCACTTCTTCTGGCTGGCGTATATTCTTAAGGTCATCGCTGTGCAGGCGCCACGTCCTGCCAACAAATGTTCGTAGGGGTCCGAGCCGGTATTACTTCCGCCTACCGCGGTAGGTTCATCGGCCAGCCATGAATGCGAATCACTGTACACATCTTGAGTAAAAACATGATTGCGCTCTTCAGCCCGAATAGTCCCCTTAGCAACAACGGGGCTGGGATGCCGCCAACAGCCTCGGTATCGATCTTGAATTCGTAGAAAACATAACCGATCCTGTTGTCTCGAACTCAGGAGGTCAAGTTCCAGTACCTGCACTAGCTCTGTTAATGTTGCTTGGTCTGGCAACTCTTTCCCTGTGACATCGCCGCGCTTAAAGAACTGTAAAGAAAAACCTTTACTGGTAGTTCCGAGGGATAGTCTCTTTCCAGATTTTTTGGTGCTTTAGGTCACCGTTGACCAATACTCTACGGTAGAAGTCCAGGTAGAAGTTCTCTAGATCACTATGGAAATCGACATCCTGTTCAAACCGTATAACACGGCTCTTAAGCACATACTCCAGGGAGTATGTGCCGTTTACGGAGGTGTTCGCCGGATTGACGTCAGAGGTGCGATGTTCAATCTTCTCTTCAAAGCGCTCTGTACCCCATGGATAGCGATAGGCTCCAGAATTTCTGGCGTACCCTATCGCATCGCCAGTTTCAGCGTTGCGTTGTATTTCATTGATAGCGGCATAGCCTGAGATATTGCCACCGTCCAGGGTCTCATACCCTGTGAGAACCGGTTCGGTATTGGCTTGTTTGAACAAGGGAGTTCGCCATTCGCCTTTAGGAATAACAGGTAGCGTGACTCGGGCGCCGCCTTGCCCACCAAGAGCCAGCGTTGTTGTCATGGCATAGGGTGTAGGCCAGAACATCGGCCACTGCGAATTACTGACTGCCAGACGTATTCGGTGACCGACCGGAAACACCCAGGACGTAAAATGCATTTTGATGTCAATCGGGAATGTCTGACTTGGAACAAGGTCCTCCGGTTTACGCGCAGACTCTCGATGCGTGCCGTTGAAGCCCGCCCCTGAAACTTGAGTGACTTGTCCATCCGGGGACACATTGGAAAGTCGCGCCACCCAGTTGGCTCTAGTAGCGGTAGAGGAAACATTCAGTTGAGCCAGCGGAAAGCCGAGGATCTCTAGGGGTTCTGTGAGTGGCTCGCTCTCGTAGACCAGGCTGTCGCTATCCTGCGGCTGCTGATCTGGTAACAAGGAACCCCACCACATAGTGGGGCCGCCACCTTCGAGGCCACTCGAGGGCCTATAGGTACTGCGATGAGTGGCTGGCCTTGAGACTGATTGAGCTAAGCTGCGATCCGCCTGCGCAAACCATACCTGCTTCTTAGCGCGTTCGAGTGGCCATTTATTTTCCCAGCGCCAGTTACCGGGAATCTCTTCGAGATCTGTAGACGGCGGGTACCAATCACGAATATAAACCGCAAAGGCCGGCTCATTCATAATGCCGTTGTCTTTGCCCTTGAGCCAGTGGTCAAACCAACGCACGGCCTCATGGCGCCACTCAACCTGAGGCTTCGGCCAGGCGTTGTGTGGAAAGTAATGATCCCAGGGCCCAATCATGGCTTTTACGGGTGCGCTCACATTCTCTAACATACGAGGCAGGCTATTGCGGTAACCGTCATACCAACCACCGATGTGATAGCCGGGTGTTTTTATAAGACTGTACTTGTTCTTGGCCGATGCTCGGTCCCAAAACGGGCCGTCACGCTGTTCACGCATATACGTGAATACACTGGGCTCGGCCTCGAAGCGATTTTTTACCCAGTCTTCATCCAGCACGTAATCGGGTGCTCCGGGCATGGAGTTGTACAAATCGTTGCTCATCATCCATGAGTCTGTATGCATAATGCCATCAATGTAGTGAACGTCTTCCTGGTAGAGGTATTCGGTGGACATGAGCGATACAAAAGCCTGCAACGCTGGTGGATTGCGCATGGCCATTTGGATCGCGTTAAAACCGCCCCAGGAAATCCCAAACATCCCGACCTTGCCGCTCGACCATTGCTGGGCAGCCAACCAACCGATAACGACTTCACCGTCGTCTAGTTCAATGTCGGAGTACTCATAGGGAATAGTCACGCCCTCGCTATTGCCGGTGCCACGAATGTCCACCCTGGCCACGATATAACCGCGATCCAGAAAATAGCGATACAAGGCGTGGTTGCGCGCTCGCGAATCGGTTTTTCGGTAGGGTAAATACTCCAGTAATACAGGGTGGCGGCCATCACGTGCGCTGGTGGCCGGCATATACACATCGGCCGCCAGTTGGACGCCATCTTGCATCGGGATTAGGACTTCTTGGATTCGTATAGTATCGGTTGTGGCGGATACCGATGTGTTGAGGAGAACAGTGAGTGAGATAGTCAGGAGATAGCGATGCCTGCCAAAAAAAACTCGCAAGGCCAGGACGATCGCCACCAGGACCACTACTTACCGTCCACCGAAAACACCAACAAGACGTTCCCTGGCTCGTGGAAATAAAGGCCATAACCTGAATTACTGATCAGGTGGCCCCGCGCGAGCGTCGGGCCTGCGCCGCTCATACCGCCACCACGAGCCGCCTGCCCATTGACTGTTTCAAACTCACGTGCGGTGTCGTAATCCCACAGGACCTTGCCCGTATCACCGGCATAGATCCGAAGGTGGCCGTCCAGGTGCCCCGCTACCACCGCGCCCGGTAGTGCCGTCACCGGCGCAGAAATACCGGGGTCACAGAACGGGCGAGCCGCGCCACAAATATTTTCCTGTATATGACTCCAGAGTACCTTACCGTTGGTTGCATCAATCGCATGCAAGCCGGGTCTGGCGAGCTTTGGATCCAGTACATCACCATTACGGGTATCATTCATGTCATTGATCGGTGCATAGACACGGGTGCCCTCGGCCGCCATGCCGAAGTGCACGCCACCTTGTATACTACCCCGACCGATTCGAGTCACCCACGGCTGCTTCTGGCCTTGCTCCGCATCGTAGGCAATGACGGAACCATCCTTATGACCGGCAACCAATACCTTGCCCAGTTTTCCTGCGTCGATCAGCAGAGGACTGGATCCCTGATCAAAATCAGGACCCTGCTCCGGTGGGCAATTTGGGTGCTCGACTGACATCATACAAGCCACGTTCCAGGCGTCACCGCTGAACACCTGGCGCTTCCAGATTCGCTTTCCAGTATCCATGCGCACGGCGATGATCGCATCACTGTTATCGTCAGCTGGCGTGGAATAATTCTCTCCAGTCCCGAAGAAAAGCCGATTATTTGCCGGGTCTAGCGTAGGACTGCTCCATACCGGCGCGCCAGAAGGCGATAGTATTCGGGTGCCGACACTGGTTCGTGCGACCTCCTTTGGCTCGGTCGGTATCGAGTAGCTCTGCCAACGCTGCGTGCCATCGGCGCCGTTATAGGCAACAACGCTGCCGCGGAAGGTGCAGCATTCGTAATCCTCAGCGGCTGCAGGTATGACCTCAAGCGACGACACTGGGACGTAGAGGGTACCGTCGTGATACGCCGGAGTACCGGTCAAGGTAGCGCTGTGATGATCATCGGGGCTCACCCGCCACAGCAACTCTCCGGTATGCGCATTCACCGCATAAAGGTTCGCAATAATATCGCCGAAGAAAACTGTCGGCGGGCCATCACCGTGCTGCCCCGGAACAATGCCCGTACGCACTTCGGCACTGGCCTGATAAGCCCATCTAACGCAACCCGTCTCAAGGTCTAGCGCATAGACAGTGCCATCCTGACTGCCAACAAAGACCGCACCCATAGCGACCGCCGGCTGAGAGCGCGCGCGCATGGCATTGGGGAAACCGAAACTCCACTTCAGCTGCAGCCGGGGAATGTCGGCCACCGATAATCCGGCGATTGGCGCCGGAACAAACCGAGCTGTATCGCGCCCCCAGCCTGTTAACTCTTGTGGGTTAAAGTCTTCGAAGCGGGCGGCTTTTCCGCTGCAGTAACTCAATTTCGGCGCTTGGGCCTGATCGGTAAACGGCTCTTGCAAGAGGTATTCCACAACCTGCTTCTTTTCGTCATCGGAAAGCATCGTCGACTGCTGCTGCATAACGCCCTCCGTCATGGTGGTGTACAGGGTTCTAGCCGGCATCATCTCTAACCATGATGTGTGCGGTGCCTTGTAGACCTGTCCCGCATGGCAGGACACACAGTGGCGGGTGAACAGGGCAGCGCCCGGAAGAGACTCGCGGTCTCCCAGCGCACCTGATACCGCCCTCATCTCGTCTGTCGAACTGAGAGTCTTTGATTCTTCCTCGCCGATTTGCGCCGCAACTGATCCCGTCATCAGCGATAATAGGCTGACAAGGAAATATCGGTAGATCTTTATAGTGAGTCGATTTCTCATTCGTAAACCACCCTGGATGTTATTAGGTTATTGGGGCGTCAAGCCATCTCCAGCCCGGGAAAGTATTGCTGGAAGACATGGCAAACTCGAAAAAACAGGCGGGAGCCATTCTATGTTGACCGTCGTTTCAAGTCCAGATAAGGTCCCGCCAGTCCTCGTCATAACGCTGTATACAAAGCTGCGGGGATCAAAGAGAGCGAGACGCTGAGGGCAACACAGTATTCATTCGAAGCATCTCCTCTGTGCGAAAACAATCTGGATGGTCGAGGAAATAAAACAGCGCGTCAAAACTGTCGAACCCCCAGAAAAGCTCTCCATCAACGATAATGGTGGGCACTCCAAACACTTTATCCTCGAGGGCCGCGGCACCATTTTCTTGCAGCTGCGCCTTTATATCGGGGTATGTAATTGCTTCTCGCGCAGCGGTCTCGCCACCTTCAAAATCTAAGGCACTGACTATCGCGGAAAATCCAGCCGGACTATCCGGCCGATGTCCATCTACCCAGATGCTTCTAAACACACTATCGATTGCCTCAGGCGTATTACCGGCGGCAAGGGCCAGACGCAACGCGGATAAAGGATTGAAAGGATGCGCGTCAGGCATTTTGAACGGAATTGAAAACTGGCTTGCCATGCTGTATGTCTGCCGATAGGTGTGTATGCGCTTGGCCTCAATCTCCGCTGGTCCTTTTTGCCCCCAGTGGTCTAGCAGGCCCGCGAAAAGAACCGGGCGATAGCGAAATTCCAGCCGGCTAGATTGCTCTGGACTTAAGTTCTGGAGGCGATGCCATAGAAGATAAGCATAGGGAGAGATAAAGTCGAAGTAGAAAGTTGCTTGTTTGGGATGTTCCATAAAGTGCTTCCTTGTTTGTTATTGATATTTGAATCTGATACTGTAAACGCAATTAAATCAGGGGTTTTATATGCCAATTGTAGTCGCAGGCACTGTAGAAATATCAAAAGACAATCGTGATCGCGCACTCAGCGAAGCTGCACAATTAATGACTGACACGCGTACCGAAAAAGGCTGTAATCATTATGTATGGTCAGCTGACCCAACCTCTGAAACTCGCATTTACGTTTATGAGCACTGGGACACAATGGAAGATCTCGCATTGCATCTGAACAGCGAGTTCTACGCCAAAATGCTACAACACATGGGTAGTTTTGCTGTCCACAATGTTGAAGTGAATAAGCACCAGGTTAGTCGCCAGCAAGCGGTTTACGATCCACAAGGAAAAGCCCGAGCCGACTTTTTTGACGAATGATCGGCAATAGTGACTGTAATCATGCACGCAACAATCGACGGGCGTTATCGGCAAGTATAGCCGACCACGCCGTGTCGTCGCTGAGTTGATGCTGATCCCAACCTGCAAAGTTAGTACCCATTAACAAATGCTCTTTGCCCAACACAGAGATTACAAAATCTAACACCCGCTGGTCGAGCACATGATCGTCAAACCATAGCCTCGCCAGATATTCTTCGAAGGCGCCGTCAGGACGCAAGTAGTCAGGTGACCATGGTCTGCGCACGCCGGCTTGATTAAGACGGCCTAGCAGCATAGGTACAGCCCCGCCAGCGTGACTCAAACACACATCCAACTGCGGATGACGATGCAGTACCCCGCCGAAAATTAGCGTCGCAACAGCAATAGACTCCTGCCCAGCAAATCCTGTTAACAAGTCCAAGTCATACTGCTTTAAGTTGGCATCACCGGCAGGGCCGTCGATTCCTGCCGGTGCCGGATGAATAAACAAGGGGACATTCAGCTGAACTACTTTTTCATAAAACCGATCTAGTTCAGGACTGTCCAAGGGTATGCCAAAGTCGGTGCCGATATAGCCCCCGAGCATACCAAGCTGGTTTACCGCGCGCTCCAACTCGTCGCACGCCGCACCGATATCCTGCATGGGCAGCGCCGCCACAGCCGCTAGGCGTTGGGGATATTGAAGCGCCGTGTTGTGCAACGCATTATTGTGCGCATAGCAAAACTCAATAGCTTCTTTTGCTGGAATAAAATGAAAATAGGTCAGTGGATTGGGCGACAATACCTGAAAATCTATTCCAGATTTGTCCATGGCTTGAATGCGGATGTCGACATCCATAAATGGGCTGCCCTGATACCGCACTCCATCTAGTTGGTAGTCGCCAATTCGAAACCAGGGCTTATCTGTATCCTGCGCTCCCAATTCCGGACCGTAAACACCCGCGGTACCCATACTTTCAGCAAGGACTGCATGGGCGTGAATGTCTATATTCTTCGCGTTTTTCAGTGCTACTTGTGTCGTTGTCATTACTTTCTTTTCCTTAAAAAACCTGTGCTGCGCCCCCGTCTACCGCCAGGGCGGTACCGGTAACAAAACTCGCACCCGCAGAAGCGAAGAATAAAACAACGTTCGCTATTTCATCGGGCTGACCCATGCGTCCGACTGGAATGCTGTTGGCTATTGATTGTTTAATTTGCTCTGTGTTGGTATTCGCCGCCGCGGCCTTTGCGTCAAGCAGATCTTTAACACGATTTGTTTCGGTCCAGCCTGGGCACACCGTATTCACCAAAATACCGTACGGTGCCAATTCAGTAGCCAAGGTTTTTGCCCAACCCAGTACCGCAAGACGCAGACTATTTGAAAGTAACATATTGGCCATCGGTTGCTTAACCGACGCAGACGAAACGTTAACAATTCGCCCCCACCCGGAAGCTTTCATTCCAGGTAATACCAAATTGGTCAATCGGACAGCAGACTGCACCGTTAACTCAAAAGAATCTTGCCACTGTTGGTCGCTGATCGAGTCATGCCCGCCCGCAGGCGGCCCGCCCGCATTGTTGACTAATATATCTATCGCACCCCAGGTGGACTGAACGGTTTCCACAGCATTTTCCAGCGCCGATGGCACAGCAACGTCGGCAACAATGGCCAAGACTTCGCGGCCATCTACAGCTTGAACTTCTTGCTGCGCTTGTCGCAAAGACTCCGCATTGCGAGCGCAAATCGCCACCGAAGCCCCTTCGGCTTGAAAAGCCATGGCTATCGCTTTGCCCAAACCCTGGCTGGCAGCGCTAACGAACACTATCTTATTCTTTAGACCAAGATCCATTGTTAGAGCTCCATCAATCTTCAGGCGCCAATACCAGGCTGATACCGTCAAGGCTAGAATCCAGCTTGATCTGGCAACTTAGTCTTGAACGCTGTTCGTCAAAGTAATCACTATTTTTCAACATCATCATTTCGATTTCGTCTCTGGGTGAAATTTTCTTCATCCATTGCGACTCGACATAAACATGACACGTTGCGCAGCTGGCGCAGCCGCCACATGCCGCCTCTATATCCTGATCTGCATCGTATAAAACTTGCATCAGGTTATCCTGAGCCGCTTGCGATTCGACGGCATGTATCTTGCCGTCGCGATCAGTCACATTTATTGTGATGCGATCTCCTACCGCCATTTTACTACCTCACTAAATTCAACTACCCAAAAAAAATTCTATACTTAAGCCTTAAGTATACCCAGACCGAAACCACCGTCGACGTCGACAATAGCACCTGTTGTCCACTGGGCGCGAAGTAGATATTCAGCTGCCTCAGCGATTTCTTCTTCAGTACCAATACGACCTAACGCATGTACATCCGACATACCTTCCAGGCGCTTCCTCGCAGTTTCATCATCAAACAATCCTGCGCGCTGGTTAATCTCTGTAAATACCGCCCCGGGAAGAATACAGTTAACGCGAATCTTTTTGGGCCCCAACTCCGCTGCCAGAACACGCGACAAACCTTGAACTGCTGCCTTACTGGCCGCATAAGGCGAAGCCCCAGGAATAGCTCTACGTGTATGCGTAGAGCCAAGAAAGAGAATGGAACCCTGTGTTTTCTCCAAATGCGGAACGGCGAGACCCGACAGCATCATGCCCGCAATAACATTCGAATGAAAAATTTCCAGCAACTGATCTTCCTGCAATTCTTCAAGCGGTCCTCGATACATATTGCCTGCATTGTTGATCAAGGCAAACAATCCATTGCCATGGCCAACCGCGGCATCAACAATCTCCGCCCTGTCATCCGCAATTGTTATGTCACCGCGAACAGCCAGGCAATTTGGGCCCAACTCATTGGCTACAGCATCAATCTTCTCTTTTCGGCGCCCACAAATGGTGACCTTGGCACCGCGGCGCACAAAGTGTTGCGCGGCACCACGGCCCAAGCCGGAACCGCCACCGGTTATCAAAATAGATGCGTCTTTCAGTGATTTCATTTTGCCTCTGTGTCGTCATTTGCAAGCAACCATCGCGTCGCAGATTGAATCATTTGACCATGGTCAGCTTGCGTTATTGAACCGGCGTCATGCCCTAAGCTATCGTAGACGCTACGCCCGCGCCCGTAGCGATGTCGCCACATAAGAGCTTGTGATGGATACTCGGCGCTTCCTTTGGATTTCATCATAACCTCGACACCCGGTTGCAAATGCAAATCCGTATAGATTTCATCCTCTACCTCAAAGTCTTCGGCTTTGCACAATATATCTCCCGCATCGCAAATACAGGCTTTGACTGGCCCAAGCGGAGGATGCCACGATGTCCCCCACTGCCACGATCCTCCGAGTATTTCACGCCACTGCGGCCAGTCATCAAAACAAATACTTGCTGTGTGTACACCCAGCAAGGCACCACCGTTGCGCACATGCTGCTCAATGGCTACCTTGCCAGTTTCGCTAATTGAGTAAGCCCACTGCGCTCTATCTGGGTCATACTTATCGCCGTGCATACACCAGCGCAAAGCATTGACCGTCAGCATTTGGTAGTTACCGACCCGCAGCTCAGTAAGGCCTGCGTCAATGTCATCATAAATGACTGAGCTCACGCCTTCAGCATCCAGCAAAGTGGCCAGCGCCGCCGAAGATTCTACAAACGGGTGGGAAATACCGCCCGACAAAATAAGATTGTTAGTCACTACCGCGATTATTCTCTTGGTAGTTGCGCGAGCACACTATTAATAACGCCGCCGTCAACGACCAGCTGCTGGCCGCTGATATAGCTAGCACCTTCGGAGTCCAAAAAGAGTATTGCTTGAGAGATATCGCTGGGGGTTCCCAAGCGCCGAGTTGGGACGCCATTGCTTCTTACTTCTCGAACTTTCGGATTGGCATAAATGGGTATAGACATGCCGCCATCGATAAAGCCCGGCGCTATAGAGTTAGCACGAACCCCACGTGGCCCCCACTCTATCGCCATTAGTTGAGTGAGGTTTGCCAAGCCAGCTTTAGTGGCCCCGTAAGTTCCTGTTCCCGGCGCGGGATGCACACCATTAATCGATGTGATACTCACAATATGACCAGAGCCCTGCTCGAGCATCCGAATACCCGCTTCACGTGCACAAATGCAACTGCCCACCAAATTGACGTTGATGACGTCCAGAAAATCGTCAACGGATTGTTCGTCCATCGTTCCAAAACGCACGATGCCCGCATTGTTAACCAACAAGTCTGGCGTCTCACCAAATTGATCAAACGCCCGTTTCACAGACTCTGGGTCACAAACATCGGCCTGCAGGCCAACGGCGTTCTCCAGTTTGCCCGCTACCGCCATCGCGTCTGTTTCACTGAGATCAAGTACACCCACTTTGTAGCCCGCTTCAGATAGGGCTTGGGCAATATCGGCGCCCAGACCATTACCTGCTCCAGTAACAATTGCTTTTTTCATTATTATCCTTTGTTATTTTTAAGTGTTCGTTAACAGAACTGGGTAGCTTGCCCAATTTTTGCGTTCAGTATTGCTATCCATAGACGGCGGATTAGCCGGATCCGGCCGTGCGCCCGCATCAAACAAGCTTTGAATCAAATTGGTCACGATACCGTAGTGATGTGTCTCAGGGTCAGTGTTGGCATTCGCCACAGCGCCGCCAGCCAGGTCACGACCAAAACACGTGTGCAAGCCTATGCCAAACGTTAAACCATAGGGTGGATAGCGCCCCGCTATGGCGCGATGTGGATTATAAAGAGCGGCATCTTCGCCGAAAATATCGGTGTCGATATTCGCCGTTTGGAGATCAATGACAACAGCGCCTTGATCTTCAACATCGACACCATTGGCCAGAGACATTGGACACACAGCTGTTCTCCAGGCGACCGGACTGGCAGGATGCAAGCGCATACTTTCATGGACACAGCGCTGCATAAACAAACGGTCTTCCAATATTCGGGGCTTTTCTTCTGGGTGTTCTTGCAACCAGTTGTAAATCTCGTGAAAAGCATGAACGGTTGAATTGCCGGTACTGTGAAAACCCGCCTGTAGGAAAAACCCAATCTCGCGACGCATCAATGCATCATCCATGCTTAGCGCGTCGCGGTTTTGCAGGAGTACTGTCAAAATATCCCGCGGCAGTTGATCCTCGCTTAGCTCACCTCGCTCAAATTGTTGCAGCGCATGCTCTCGACGCGCTTTGGATGGCTGGAAGAATTCCTGATCAAACTGCTCTAGCGCCTGCTCTACCTCGGCACACACCTCAGCCTTATCGCGAGTTGAATGAAACAACGTCGCACCTTCTGAAAACTTTCGCACCAACAGCATTAGCCGCTGCGTATCTTCGGCGCGATTGCCCGGCCGATCAACGCCTGCGAAATCTGCACTTAGGTTTATATTGACTCGATGGGAGAAATCAAACAATTCCATACGACCATGGAGCAGAAAAGGCTCCAGCGTCAGCTCAAGAGTGCGCGGATAAACCTCTTTCAGATAGTAACGAACAAAGTCCTTTCGAAACAGCTTCAGTTCATTGCTGCGGCGCAGAGTATGCTCATCACCGTGAAGCACCAGCAAGACGCTGTCCATGAGCACAGAACACTCACTGTACATTGACTGGACAAGGTTTCGATCGCACATTGCGTCGAATGCATGGGTATAGCGCTCAACCCGCGAAACGTTTTTCATTTAGCTAATATCTGAGAACTGCAATGGATAAATCTCCCAAACATCGCGCAAGGTATTCGCCTGCTTTGTGGGTGGCTGGTCGGGATCAAACGACGCACCACGTCGCAGCATTTCCTTAATGATTAGGGTAATCGTGCCGTATTGATGGTTCTGGGGGTCGTAATCAGCGTCTTTTTTCAACAAGGTGCCGGCAACCAAATTCATTCCCAAACAAACATGAATCCCACCGCCAAACGATAAGCCTGCGGGGTTGATCTTCGCAACCCGGTCACGGAATGGATTGTACTGGGCCGCATCTGCGCCAAAGATACCTTCATCACGGTTGGCCGCCTGCAGGTCCAGCACCACATTGTCTCCAGCTGCTACTGCCTTGCCTTCGGCCAGCGTCAGTTCTTGATCAGTTTCTCGCCACCCTTCCGGGCTGGCCGGGTGCAGGCGCATACTCTCAAGAACAAATTTTTGCAGCGTCAGCGGATCATCGCTCAAGCTGACAGCATCGCCGCCGCTGCGTTCAAACCAAGTTAATATTTCATGGATAGCATGAGTCATCGTGTGGACAGACGTGTGCGCGCTGGCCAGATAAAAGAACGCTACTTCGCGCATCATCAAT
>JBLGAR010000053.1:0-29210 GCA_047612385.1 Cryomorphaceae bacterium
CCGGACACCGAAAAGCCCGCTTTGATTCGACTGAATATGCGATTTCCTGCGCGCTCGACCATAGGTTTTGTCGGATCTTCAGGTGCAGGTAAAAGCACACTTATCGATTTGTTGTTGGGTCTTCTGGAGCCGGCTGAGGGAGGTATTTGGATAGACGATGAGCATCTTCTTGCGGAAGCCGTGCCGCGGTGGCAGGCCACTATTGGTTACGTTCCCCAGCATATATTTCTCGCCGATCAGACCGTAGCGTCAAACATTGCCTTGGGCGTAGCTGCTTCTGAGATCGATTTTGATGCGGTCGAGAAGGCAGCCCGGCTAGCGAATCTCCACGACTTTGTCGTAGGTGATTTACCTGAGAGTTACGACACGGTAATTGGCGAACGGGGCGTTCGATTGTCGGGCGGGCAGAGGCAACGTATCGGTATCGCTCGAGCTTTGTATCGCAACCCGTCGGTGCTTGTTTTTGACGAAGCCACGAGTGCTTTGGATAACGCCACTGAGCGAACCGTTATGGAGGCGATTCACAATTTAGCGGGAGAGAAGACTATTTTTCTCGTGGCCCATCGTCTTAGCACCGTAAAAAGCTGCGATTGTATTTACGTCATGGACAAAGGAACAATTCTGGAACATGGCAATTGGGATGACCTGATGGCTCAGGGCAAGCACTTCCGTACGTTGGCAGCAGAAGATCCAGTGTAGGCCGTGAGCAGCTACGGCAACTTAAGCCATGTATAGGTAGATGATTCTCGTGACCCCACCTAGTATTACGATTGCTATATGCACATGGAATCGAAGCCAGCTTCTTCGTGGCTGTCTCGAGAAAATGTTGGGCCTTGAAGTGGCGGCAGATGTCAGCTGGAACATCGTTGTGGTAAACAATAATTCAACTGATGCCACAGAAGCGGTGGTCGAGGAGTTTGTTGGCAGACTACCCGTACGGAGTGTGATTGAGCGAAAGCAAGGGCTTTCCAATGCTCGAAATCGAGCCGTGGACGAGTGCGATACGGACTATATTCTTTGGACAGATGATGATGTACGTGTTCCTAGAGACTGGGTTCAAGTCTATGCGGATGCTATTCGAGAGTTTTCCTGGCCAACGGTGTTGGGCGGTGATATCACGCCTGACTTTGGCAGCAATAGTCCGGCTTGGTTGCTTGACGGTTGGGAGCTGGTCGCCAATGCCTACGCGGTCCGCCGCTCACCCGGGCAGGGAGTGGTGATTGAAGCTGGCCACTTTCCGTTTGGCGCAAACTATGCAACCAGAATAGATGGCCAGCGTCGCCATCGCTACGACCCAAACCTTGGTCGCAGTGGTGGGTCGATGCTGTCCGGCGAGGAAGAGGCCGTGATAGGAGCTCTGCTTAACGAGCCTAAAGCGTCTGGTATATGGTTGGGTAGCGCAGAGGTCATCCATAGGATCGAGCCTTTCCGACAGAGCCTCTCCTATTTACGCTCGTATTTTGCTGGCCATGGCGAGGTCGAATATCGCATGACGCAACGGCTAAGCTCCCAAGCCGCGGACGACGCGCGTGTGCCGCTATGGATGTTTCGTGCCCTTGCGCAGCAATATTGTTCGTACCTCTATGCTCGATACATCAAGCGTGATAAAAACTGGCTGCGTGTTTACGTTCGTTTCGCCTTTACCATTGGCGAGTTAAAGGCGCGCGCAAATGCGTGATGCATCTGAGCCACAAACTTTCACTGTAGTCATTCCCTATTATCAGCGCGAAGCGGGGCTGCTTTCGGAGGCTTTGGAGTCAGTCTTTTGTCAGACTGTTATCAGAGACGCAACCCAGTTGCGTGTTGTTGTCGTCGATGATCACTCTCCTAGAGACCCGCAGCTTGATATAGAGCTCATAACGGTACCGGTTAGTGTGACAGTCGAAATTCTAAAGACACCTGAAAATGGTGGTCCCGCGGCAGCGAGGAATTTTGGGTTGGAGGCGGTTAATCCGGACTGTGGTTTAGTTGCCTTTCTAGACTCCGATGAGGTCTGGTCACCGGTGCATCTCGGTAATGCTCGCAAGGCTATCGATGGTTCATCCGCAGGTGTTTATTTTGCAAATTATCGGCGAAGGGAGTGGAAGCGAGACAAATTCTCTACTATTGGTTTTGGAGAAGGTCACACCCCGATATGCTCGCGAGACGACTTGTTTAGCTTTGTAGGCTCGCCCTTGGCCGAGATTTTGTTGAACGCAACGGTGCGAATACAGACTTGTGTTGTTAGATGGGCTGATCTGGATACGCTGCGCTTTCGCGAGGATCTGAAAATTGGCGAAGACTCGGCGTATGTTGCCGATGCGGTCGCCCTTTACGATTGCACGCTCGCCTTTTCATCGCAGGTTGAGACCGAAGCAAGACGCCAAGGCGTAAACGTGTCACAAAACCTAGATAATGACGTGCTGAAAGAACTGAACATTCGACTTGAGATGCTCAGATATCAACGTTTTGTAGTTGATAATTACAACGGGTGCTCCGATGTCAGTAAGGCAAGCGTCAGTGCTTTGAACGAGGCTAGATATAATTACTCACGCGCCTTGAAAAGGCGCCGGCCTGGGATGAAGGCGCTACTCTTAAGCATTGGTCAAGCCTGCAGGACCGATCACGGCATCGTTGCTTGGGCCTTCTGCCAAGTATTCAAAATAGTGAATGCCAAATTCACATCAGCGAGTCGATGATGAATTACATTGAAGAAATGCGGTCGATTCTTGAGCCGCTGCTAGAAGGCTGCGACTCCGTCGCGTTATTTGATTTCCCAAAACACGACAATGTCGGTGACTTGGCAATCTGGCTTGGCGAAGTTCAGTTAATCGAGCGAGTGCTAGGTAAGCGAGTCATTGCGGTGGAGCACGGACAGGCTCAGCATTTGCCCGAGCTGGATTCTGATATCCCGGTTCTCCTTCATGGGGGTGGCAACCTGGGCGATATCTGGCCTCTTCATGAGGTTTTTAGGCAGAGTGTTATCACACGTTATCCGGCGAATAGGATCATTCTTCTTCCTCAATCGATACTTTTTTCGACACGAGAAAAATTGGCGGAAAGCGCGTTGATGACGACGATCCACCCCGATCTTCATATTTGTGTGCGCGATTTAGATAGCGTCACAGATGCCAGCGTTATGACACCGGCAGAGCGAGTTTATCTATGCCCTGATATGGCTCTCACGCTTGGGCCGATTGAACGTAAAGTCTATCCAACGAGTGACATTTTGATCTTGCAGCGCAGTGACAAGGAGAGTGCTAATTTTGGTGCAATGCCAGAAGGCGTGGAGAGTTGTGATTGGATAGGAACCGAGCCGACGTTTCTTTACCGCTTGGCTGACGCTTTGGATAATTCTTATGCTCGCTACCCAAACAGATTGGCTTTTTTACTGCCGCTGAGAGCATGGCTATATAAACGGCTGGCGCAAGAACACTTAGTTAGGGGCTGCAATCTTTTGTCAAAGGGCAAAGTGGTGGTAACAGACCGTTTGCACGCACATATTTTGTGCTCGCTGCTAGGCATACCGCACATTGTGCTCGACAACTCCTACGGCAAAATAGATCGTTTTCGGAAAACGTGGAAAACCGGTGAAGGGCTTTGCGATACGGCCGTAAGTTGGGACGAGGCTATAACTAAAGCTCGAGCTATGCTGCATAGTTAGTGATCGTAGCAGGACTTTATTCGTCAGATATTCTGGGGTAAGAATGAAAGTTAAGGATTTTGTGTTGTCGCCTCTGGGACTCGATGAAAATCGTGGCAACGTGACAAATCGTTGGGCGCTAACGTCGGTTGGTACGATCGATCGGGTTGCGCTTGAGCATTGGACTTGAGATGCTCATCTACCAACGTTTTGTAGTTGATGCTTTTGCTTCCGAAGGGCTGCGCGGCAGCGCCATTACTGCATTTAACGAGTCGAGAGAAGTTTATATACGTGTCATCGTAACCCACCCGGATCTTCCGCGAAGATTAGCTAAGATGTTGACGGCTACTAAAAGAGGTGTTCAGGCAGACTTTAGATGCCTAGGGTGGATTTTTAGCTGGGGCTCTTCGTCGTGCTTTCGCTGTATTGGAATTGGTGTAGGTAGTTGATCGAATGAAACGCATCGCTTTTATCACTGAAGAGTACCCTACCGTCATGCAGCGGGAAGGAGGCCTTGCTACTTACGTGCGTAAGACAGCTGAGTTGCTTACAGCTCGTGGTTATGAGGTTCATGTATTTACACCCGGACTTAAAGATGCGGATTACGTTGACAGACGTATATTTATCCATGAGATCGAAAGCCGTACGAACCGATTGGGGGGATGGATAGGGCGGTCTTCTCAGTTTGCATCCGTTTTACCAATAGGCGCTACACGGCTAATTAGAGAATTATTAGTATCGTGGTTACTGTCGCGCAGAGTCCGGGACTATGAACGAGATCATGGGTTGTTTGAATGGGTGCAGAGTGCTGATTTCCAGTTCAGAGGTCTGTTTGTCGCATCCGCAGCGCGACCCAATATTGTGCGCTGTAGCTGGGCGAGGGACCTTTTTCAGCGTACGGACGGTGATGACCGGGAATTCTATAATAGAGTTGCTGCATGGTTAGAAAGGCTTGCGATTCGCCGTGCCTCGCTGGCCTACGCCCCTAGCGCGTTGGTATCGAGCTATTATCGAACGCACTTTGGTCTTGATGTCGCGATAATCCGGCCTCCTTTGGCGACTCTTCCGTTATCGGTAGATACGGCAGTACTTGAACGCGTTCCGGCAAAATTCATGCTCCATTTTGGCCAGCTTTCGAGGCGCAAGGGCACGGATATTGTGCTTGAGGCATCCCGAATACTCCACGAGGAGAAAGTCGACGTCCAGGTTGTACTCGCAGGTACCGATCGCGGCTTCCTAGCAAGAGAATTACCACCGAACGTAACGTATTTGGGGAGCCTGAGCAGGGAGGACGTTTTCACTCTGGTTGAGCGGGCACTTGCCGCCATATTGCCCTCACGAGTTGACAACCTGCCTAATACAGCTATCGAGAGCCTATCGGCAGGTACTCCGGTTCTAACATGTTATGAGTCGAGCGTGGATGAACTGATTACTGATGGAGTTAATGGCTGGGTGGTAGAACGTGAGAACCCTACCGCGCTTGCGCGGGCGATGGAGTTGGTTTGGTCACTGGATTGTAAGCCGAATAGCGTAGTCAACTACGCAAACCCGGTGTTTGCAGAAATGGACACAGAAACAGCAATAGATAACCTGATTACTGCAATTGCTGAAGTGCACTCAGATGCCAAGTAGCGTTCCTGGTTACGATGGCATTGTAGAAATTGATGCGTACACTTATGGGGTTTTTTCCTTTTGGCCATTGCTCGAATGCTGAACTTACTGATAGCGATTAAATGGCGTATTGACAGCCTGTTGCTTCCACTTGTCTCGCGGCATCGCGGCCTTTATCAGCAAATTCATCGGGCTTACTGGTCGTCGTTTCGATCCGTTCCAAACTTGATCAGGCCGAAATCCTTTAACGATAAGATGCAATGGTTGAAGCTATTCGATCAAACAGAAGAGTGTGTCCGCTGCATAGACAAGTATGAAGTTCGATCATATGTGAGCCAACGAGTCGGTGATAAATGTCTTACAAACTTGTATCAGCTTGCAGCTTCGTTTGAAGAAATAGATTTCGGGCTTTTGCCGGTGAGTTTTGTAGTTAAAGCTACGCATGATTCAGGCTCTGTGTTACTGGTAAATGATGTATCAGAGGTTGACAAGATCGAGCAGTCGAAGCGATTTCGTAGAGCATTGGCTGACCAGTATGGAGAGGTGAACGCTGAGTGGGGCTATATGTTTGTTCATCCCAGGATTATGGTCGAGGAGTACTTGGAGCCACACTCGCCCAATCCGCCTGCTGACTACAAATTCCACTGCTGTGACGGCAAAATTGCGTTTCTGCAGTACATAAGCGGGCGGCATACAGATCCGTCAGAGGTGGTTGTGTTTCCTGATGGGCAGATTGCCGACTACTGTCTGTTTCCAGAGCTTAGAAGAGCTGAGGAGTTCTCTCCGCCTGATAATTATGCGGAATTACAGCGTGTTGCTGAAGCGCTCTCTAAGGGACATAAGTACGTGCGAGTCGACCTCTACTCAGTTGAAGGTCAGGTGTACTTTGGCGAGCTAACGTTTTGGCCCTACGGTGGGTTTTACCAAGGGGTGGGCCAGGCTTGTCTCGGATCAGAAATTAATTTTGATCTATCGGAGACGAAGACGCCGTTGCACTCTGATACTATTTCTAAGCATTCCTCTGCTGGTTAGTCCGGAGATTGCCACAATTGGCTCCAGTTCAAACGTTTGAAGCACGGCCCAGTCGTAGCTTCTGAGAACTTTATGCCATTGTGCTCGCCGTTCCACTCGATCACTTTAGGGACACCAGCCATGTCGACGAGGATGTCCCAGCCGATACATTCTGGCAGTGGATACTGTTCATGTAGACTGCAAGCGAGTTCAACACACTTGGAAAAAGACGGAACGTATTTGCCAGCGAAGGCCACACCGGAGTCTGGGTGTGTTTGTCGTAGCTCCCAGTTTGGTGAGTATCCCACACGATTGAGTGCCCCATCGGTGAGATTGATAGACACACAGATACAATTACTCGATATCACATGAGAGTCGCCTTGTCGCGGGACTCGGAGGTAGGCGGCCGCTGCGTATGCAGTACCCGTATCCGAGACAATCGTCGTGATTCGTATCGTTGAGGTTGCCCCAGGTTCATACTGTGCGAGATCACTATGTTGCCGAACGATACTCTGAAAAACACCGTTGCCAAGCGCCATTACAGCCGAGAGAGAAAATTTTTCTTTATAAAAAAAGAATATACCGTTTCCTTGTTTTGATCCTTCGGTTTTAAAGACAACCGAGTCCCGTTCTGGAAAAAGTAATTGTTCGATTGCGGCCGTAGACTGTATTTTGTAGTTAGCGTCGAACAAACGTTCATTTACAACGTATGCGATATCCGGGTTCGCATTTGTATCAAATAAGACTTTTGAAAGAGCACGTTGATAGGAAATAAACCCGTAGGCCCCCTTTCTGCGGCCCACTACGTAACGTCCATAGTAGTTGTCTGGAACCCAGCCCTCCTTAAACTCGCCGCAGACGGTCGCATACACTTTGAGCCATGGGGCGTATACCTTGTCCCCGAGCACCGCCACTGCGTACTCTTCGCATAGTCTTAGAGTTGCATCGGAAACTGCACCGAGTTGGGTTTGTGCATTGTGTAGCGAGGCAGCGGCTGCATCTTGGTGGTATCGCGCCAGTTTTTCTAGTTTTGTCGGCCTTATCGGTTCAAGGCCAGCGAGCCGCAAACCTCGCTTAATCAGCGCTTTAGTCGTAATCACGAGCACACCAAATAGACGTAATCACAGGCGGTTCGATGCTGACACACCGCTCCTCGCGGGAGAGTGTCGGAGTTTTTCTGAGTCGTATCGTACATTTTGTTATTTCCTTAAGCGCAGGTGGCCGTACCGCTCGACCCTGAGCGTTAATCGTTGTGTCATGAACCGGGTCGATCCGGACGGCTTGATGCTCGCTCCGGTTAGATTGATCTACAACATAAAGGCTGTCGATAGCTTGTTTACGATCCAAATCGTAACTATGGACGCGGCCGCTATTGCACCGAGTATTACTGGGTTTAACTTCTTTATCGAATCCTCGAACACTTCCGCGTTTGCTACCTTACAATAGCTTATCACTAGGCTAGACAGTAGGAACGGGATCAGAACATACGTCCTTGAGATAAAAAATATGGAGGCCATACAGCCAGTCATGCAGGCAGCGAGTGCTGTCGCGGTTAACTGTATGCGTTTGTCTTCTTCACGAAAGGTCAGTGATACCGCAACGTACATTGCGATGATAAACAGCGAGAGGTAGCAAACGTATCCAAAGAATCCATTCTCGACAAATGCTAGTACATAACTGTTGTGCGTCTGCCGTCCGTGAAAGTCTCCCCAGTGTCGGGCGCCTACCCCTACAATAGGGTTCATCGAAAATAGCTCGAGCGCCAAGATCCAGGCAAACACTCGCTCCATCGCAGCCGAATCGCCGGAGGAAATACTACTCATCCGCGATGGTCCGAAGGTGATAAGAATAAATCCTGCGGCAGAGGCAAGCATTAGACCAACAGCCGAGCGATGCTTAATGATAAAGAACGCTACTATTGCGGCCAGCAGGGCAACAAAGGTGCCTCGTGAGTTGGTCAAGTAGATGGTGTAGATGATGGCGCCGAGCGCGCATGCCCAGAACAATCTGACAAGCAGACCAGAGCGAATAAAAAACGTTTTCGCCATGGCCAGCGGTGTAAAACATACGAGTAGCAAGCCTAGGTCATTGGGATCGTGAAATACCCCGACCCAAATGGCCTGAGGTGTATACGTTGTGATGACCCCTCCCTGTGGAAGTAGCTCTACACTGCGCCTCTGCAGAGCCGATAGACCAGCCCAGTTTGTTCCGTTCACACTTTGCAGGTAGCACTGGTAGCAGATAAAGAGCACCGCTGCAGTGAGGATGACGATAAACCACTCGGCTTGCCGCGGCGATCTTAGCGCGACGGGAACAAGAAGATACACGAGTACGTTGGTTAGCATCCCCGGAAGGTAAATTCCAATCGTCGATGTCTGCGCATGAGCGAGATTCGATACGATCATGAAAATGAGGAAGAGCGTTACGTACGCCCACGTCCGGTCTACAACGATTTTTGTGCGCCCGGTCATCGTCGCCCAAATCAGTGCCAGCGCGCCGAGGATGTTCAGAATTAAATTCCAGCGAAGATCCAGCCCCGGAATCCATTCCGCGGGGCGGATGAGGTATACGGTTAGGGTCAAGAGGAGAACAAAGAAACTCATTCCGATGGAGCCTCGCGCGGCATTAGTCGCCAAGTTTAAATGATTGTTACACAATGCATTAAGCCGTGAGCTGACGAAGCTGTAAAGCTCACTAGTGTGCGATAGTTCAAAGTACTGATCATCTTAGAGAGTTGTTTCGTGCAGATGCCAGTCCGCCTCGTTATTATCTCAGATCATTGTATATCCCAAAGAGTAGTCAGTCCGCATGATCGAGGATTCAAGCTCGTCGAGTAGCTCAACAAAGCTTAGGCCTTTGGTGTTTATTGGGGCTGTTTTTGCGGCGTTCTTTTTGACCAACCCGGCCATCATTGCCGACTGGAGATCCTTCAGCTTCGACGACGGATCATACTCTCATGCGTACCTGATACTGCCTCTATGCGCATATCTATTTTGGGATGCTAATAGACATAACGAGTTGGTAGTTCATGCAAAAGCCTGGTGCATCCCACTCCTTTGCCTTGCTCTGTACATTCTGATCGTTGCGAGACTGTCGCAGTTCGCCTTTCTCGAGCGTGTGATTACACCGATACCAATAATTCTTGCTCTCGTCTCATTGTTTAGAGTTCGGCTTTCCTTGATTATTCCAGCAGTGCTTCTTTGGTTTATCACTCCAATTTGGGGTGTGCTTAATGGGCCCTTGCAGGAAGGTTCTGCACGTGCGGTCGAGGCCGCGATGCGGCTCACAGGGATCCCAACATTTGTAGAAGGTAATTTGGTGCATATTCCGGCGGGTGTATTTGAAATAGCCGAGGGATGCAGCGGCCTACGATATGTTGTGGCAGCACTGGCGATAGCTTTGGTTTATTGCCATATGCATTTTCGTAAGTGGCCGTCGATAGTCTTGTTTGCGACGTTAGCTATTGTTGGCGCGATCGTCACGAACTGGATACGCATTTTGGTGCTTGTTCTCTTGGGACATTCGTCCGATATGCAGAGCGAAATTATCCGCGATCACAATATGCTGGGATGGTACCTCTTTATTCCTCTGATGCTTTTGCTCATGTTCGTTGGGGGCAAACTGGAGCGATCGCCGGAAACGACGCAGGAGCACTTACTTCCAAGCGCGGGCGCGGATTCAGAGAGTTCCTCCACGATGCGGGTCTTCGCCTTAGTTCTCCTATGCATGGTGGTGATATCAGGGCTAGGCGTAGATAAATTGGTTAACGGAAAATGGAAGGTCTTCGAGCCGGCGCTTGCAATCGATGACCTGGTGCCCAGTCGTCAATCTGATTTTGTCTTTGCCCCAACACTTTATGGCGCATTTGCGAGAGACGATGTCAGTGTGAGTGCGGGAATGCCTGCAGTAAGTGTCTATCGATTCTCTGGCGAGGGCGTGCTCTCTAAGCCGGATTTTTACTTGAATATACTGCCGCCAGACGGATGGCAAGAATGCGGCGATCCTTATAGTGTTGGCATTGTGCACCGTACGCTGCTTTGCAGAGCCGGTGAAACGGCAGTTTTGGACGTTCTGTACGCGGCAGACGATAAACTCACCGGTGACGTAGATCGACTGCGTGTGTTGCGCTTGATACAGGCTGCGCGACTCGCTTCCGGTTCAGCTATGTACTGGTGGTTTGCGCGATGCAGCGAAATTGATTGCGCTGCACTGGGTCCCATTTCTCCAGTCGAAGTCGTGGCCCGGCGAAAAACCGTTGGCTAGTATCAAATATGAGCGGAAAGCTAGTACGACGAGCTAAGCCTGCTTAGGCGGTATTGTAGGGTTGCTATGTCACCGCTATCGATACCTATCCTACCCATTACATGGGGGTTGTATGAGCCCCATGAATTCAGCTTCTCTATGGAGCTAAATGCGAACTCGTAGCCGGATTGTTTCGCAAGCTCCACAGTTGTTCTAGAGAATGATGTTTCGCCTCCAACTGGAAAAGCCACAACGTTTACCTCGCTATTGAGTTTGTCTTCGATGATGGCCTTTGATCTCACCAGTTCGGATTTTTGCTCCGAAGAATCAAGGTGCGCCAGTATAGGGTGACTCACTGTATGTGAGCCGATCGTAAAGCCTAATTGGTGTGCGTCGGCAATTTGACTCCAGTTCATCATGAGCTTGGTGTTCGGTAGCACTTCTTGGGGTTGCAGTAGATCCTCATAGATTTTGAGTTTTTCAGTCACAGGGCTCTTGTCGTCCTTGAACGCTCGAAGAACTTGTTTTATTGCTTGTTGGCTGTCACCACGTAAATTGATAGTGCGACCTTTAATACTTATCTGATCCCGGCCTGAGTTTTTGCTCCAGAATGCGAGCCGGTCCCACCACGGCAGTTCGCCTTCGATCATTGCGGGGGATACAAAAAAAGTTGCGCTTAGGCCCCGCGATGCAAGGATCGGCATGGCAAGTTCGTAGTTGTCCAAATAGCCGTCATCGAAAGTGATGAGCGCACAACGATCATCGACGTTACCGCTTCGATGCATAGTGCAAAAGTCAGGCATGCTCAAAACGCGGAAGTTTGATGCTATGAATTCGACGAGATCCTCAAACTCTTGTACGTTGCAGCTGAACACGTTCGGATCGAACTCCGTGCTGTCCGAGTTCCCAATTCTATGGAACGTGAACACGTATGCGCCAGGCGGTTGGTTCGACCAGCGTCGCCGCGTCGTGCCAGATAGTTGGGCAACGCCTATTTTAATGCCTGTCCTGCTCAGTTTCATCGCGGTTGTGATTCTTCGGAAGTCGAGTTTTTTGTCATCTTCACTTCGGCAGATGATGCAGGCCGAAAATGTGGTTTCGGTAACACAAAGTCTCGATAGTCGTTGGGGTTACCGCTGTTCCCAGCCTCTGCGGCTTTAGCGATGTTATACATCTCGCGAGAACTGACGTAGTGAAGAGCGTGCTTTCCGCCGTCATTGTAGTGATCCCTGAGGTACGAGTGCATTTTTCGGATCGGTTCGCCGAGCAGCATTGCCGCTTCCCGCTCTGGCGCGCCGTGGGTATGCACTTTTATGAAAACCCACTCTGGACGTCCTTCTACATGAATGTGAGCATTCACCCAGGCGTCGACACGGTCGTTCGTTGGAGGGTTACTTGATCGAATGTCGGCGTTTTCGATTCGAGGCAGAAGCCCCATTTTTCGCCGGCGCCAGTTGAGCGTAAGAGGCCCGGTTATCATCATTAGGTCGCCAGATGATGGACGATCCACCCGCAGCGGGACACCTCGGTTGTGTGATTTGGGTAGCGCAGGATCATCTGTCGCGTAGTACAGAGAGTTGATCTGCTGTGGCTGTGAGGGGTGAGGTGCGGAGGGGAAGGTGAAGTCTGCATAGCAGCCAGTATCTCTAAGTACCGTTATCTCATTGTTCACTCCACACCACCGTCCGTCTTGGCCGGAGTTGTCGAGCACCCAGTTCCCATGAATAAATGCGTAGCGTAATTCGCCTGTGCGAGGATCGACTGATAGCGCGCCAAATCGCTCGTGAAGCTCGCTTGCGAAGCTCGTTAGGCAATTGGCGAGGTTTTCTGCAGTATCGTCGTCGTGATGGAGGTGGATTTCTATTTCGCCTAGCCCCTGGGAGCATATGCGGCGCAGCACCTCGAGATGTTCGGCTTCGTACTCCTCGGCGGGGAAGAAAAAGCTATGTTTGGGATGGAAACCATCAGCATCCACAAAGCGGTGAGCCATATCCGGATACTTCTCCTCCCATTCTTTTACGCGACGTCGTTCTACGTCCATATCGCTGACACCACCCCATCTAGGCTCATAGTGATCAACAAAACAAAAAATAATGTGCTTCGGGTTTTCGTTGTTGAGGGTTTTCCGAAACAGACCAGTAAAGTAGGCAGGAAGCCAATGCAGCATGTTTTTCTTGTTCGCGAGATATAGGAAGGCAAGCAAGCTTAGAGTGCCTGCAGAGGCGGTCGTCGTCAAAAGAAGTTGAGAGGGAGTCATTCGGTCACTCTGTTACTTTGTGTGGTTGGTTAGATTACTGTTTTATACAGGTCGAGGTACCTCTGAGCCGAGGCGTCAATACTGAACTTCTGTAAGGCTCTTTTGCGGCCAGCCTTGCCAAATTCCCGCCGTAGAGTTGCCGCCTCAGGGCCGGGTTGAATTAGTTTTGTTAGTGACGATGCAAGTGCTAGAGGGTCAAGAGGCACAAGGAATCCCGTGACACCGTCAGCGACAACCTCTTTATTGCCACCGACATCGGTCGCAACTACCGGAAGTTCGGCGCCCATCGCTTCTAATAATGTTAGAGACACGCCCTCGCTGAGGGAGCATAGCGTGAAAACAGTCATACCAGACAGCAACTGTTCCACATCGTTGCGGTTTCCTAGGAAATGGACGTTTTCGCTCAGATTGAGTTCTCGACTACGTTCTTCAAGCGCCTTTCGGCAGGGCCCATCTCCAATAATGACCGCATTAAACAGAACGCGCTGGGAGCGCAGGTGTGCACAAGCGTCCAATAGCAGTGAATGATTTTTTTCAGGAGAAAGTCGCGCCACTATACCGATGATTGGATCATCACACTGAGCTCCTAACCACGGTCTTAGCAGATTTTCTTTCTTTGGAGAGTACGTATTCAGATTTACGCCATTAAGGATGGTAATTACTTTGGCTGGAGGGATTCCTTCGATCTCGGTGCATACCTTGCGCGCATCGCTAGACACGGCAACGACGCGATCGCTAAGAGATGCGCTAAACCTGTTTAGTAGTACTCTTTTTTTGCTATCGGGATAGTTTCGTCCATGTTTCGTGTGAATCAAAGCTTTCCCTGAAAGGCGTGTAGCGATAGCACCGTAGAAATGTGGTGCTGGATTGTGCGTATGCACTACATCTACATCTTGAGCCTTAATGAGTGATCGAATGCGCCAGATGAGGCTAAGGTCAACGCCCTGTTTTTTCTGCCACCGAACAATCGAGTATCGCGAGTCTAAGCTGTCATTCGGGGTCGGATCGTCCAAGCATAAGATCGTGCACCGCAGGCTCTGACTGTGCTGATCAATCAAGGAGAGCACGAGTTTTTCAAGACCACCCGTTTGTAGTCCAAGGACAATATGCAGCACATGCATCATGCGGTTGCATCCAGTTCCGATATCGTCACACGATGCTTTCCTGTTGGAGTCAGAGAAATCTCAGCGTCGGTAACAATGTCAAGGTTGATGGTGCTGTCCAATCCAGCACTAATGCGTTGGTGGATGTTTTCTAAGGTCTGCTTGCTCAATGGATGCTTCGATTGGAGGCGTAGCTCCAGGCGATCAAGTTGGCGTTGTACCACTTGGTAGCGGCTTATCTCCTCGAAGTCCATCATGAAATATACGAAGTATTCGCCTGGGATCACTTTGCCGCTGGGCGCTCGTAGAATGTCCAAGCTTCGTCCCACAATGCCATCAAGAAGCGGTAAGCCACGTCCACATTCACATACCTTGTCAGATGCCCTTGCCATATCGCCGACTTCGTAACGGATAAAAGGCATGCCGTAGTTGTTAAGGTCTGTTATCAACAACCTCCCAGTGCTTCCCGCCGGAACTGGGTGCCCATTTTCGTCGACAACTTCGACAATAAGATTTTCTGCGCTTACGTGAAGACCGTTGTGATGGTTGCATTCGCTGCCGATCAACATGAACTCTCTAGACCCATAGGTCTCAAAAACGTCCCCACCAAAAGCCTCAACGAGCAAATCTCTTTGTACAGGGTGAAGTTTCTCCGCCGCGGTGAGAATCGATCCAACGCTAAATCCGGCGCCACCATTTTTGAGCGCGAGACGAGCGAGTTCGACCAAAGGATTGGTATATCCGACTAGGCAGTCAGGTTGCCACTTTTTGAGATACCTCAAGCATGCCTGCATTTTTTCGTCTGTGAAATCAAAGCAATTAAAGTAGCGCTTACGTTCTGACCTCTGATGCAATCTCACTTTTAGATCGGAGAACAAACTCGACGACGGCGGCGGCATGCCCCAAATATATGCCTGTTTACTTCCGGGCGCAGCGCCAGCCCAGCTGTACCCGCGTAAGGACATGGCGACACGCCACTCGAAGCTCTCCTGCGTATAGGCAAACTGCATGGGGTCGCCCGTTGATCCCCCGGTCGCCTTACGCCAAACTGAGTTTCGCTGGTCGTCGCTGATGAGGTTGTCAAGGTTCGCTCTGATGATGTGTTTATTTAGTTCCGGAAGCGCGCTGAGAGAGGTCAATGAATCCAAGATGGCAGGGATCTCGATATGATCGCGATAGTACTTACAATGCGTTTTCGCGTGCGCCAGCAACCTATTGAGATTCGCCAGCTGACCAAGTTCCAGCTCCTCTGGAGATTTCCATTGAGTTGCCAATGCCGTGCGATACAGTCCAGCCGTGTTGCGTCCTTTGATACGCTCGAAGGCGGGGAAGTATGCTTTCTCGTAAAGTTGCTGAGCGAGACTCATGGCTAGCTGTCCTTCGTTACTTGTAGGTGGATAATAACGTCTATAAACACTGCGGCTGCCAGCAGTTCCTTATTCTCCGCTAGCGGGCATGGAAGGCCGCCGTTGTTCACGCTAAGACGATATTGTCGCTGTCGTTGGCGACGAGCACAAACTTCAACTGCCTCGACATTGCTCAACTGTGACCGAACGCGCAGGGCACCGTGCCTGCACTGATAAGAGCTTGTCTCGGTCCTGCTTGAGAGGTTACCGTTCCGACCTGCAGGTAAGTTTATTCTTTGGCGGCGAGTGTGACGATCGCAGCTCGATCAAACGTATGATAGGGGTTACTGGATGCTGGTAAGTACAATAGTGCCTGTTTACAACGGCGCTGAAACCCTTGAAGACACCGTAGAATCTTTACGAGCACAAAGCTACAAGAACCATGAGATTGTTCTTGTGGACGACGGCTCATCGGACTGCTCACCAGACCTTATCCGAGAGTTCGCTCTGCTGGACGATGTTACTGCGGTTTTCAAGCCCAACGGTGGGGTGGGTGATGCTAGGAATGTGGGTGTGGCTCATTCATCGGGAGAGTTGGTCGCTTTTTGTGATCAAGATGATACCTGGGAGTCAGCTAAGTTGGCTCGACAAGTCCCATTGTTCGATGATGAATCAATAGGGCTTGTGTTCAGCGGTGTCCGAATCTTGTACGAAGATCGAGAGGTTTTGAAGACTCCTCTTATCAGGCAGCCGGCTTTGGTCGACATGTTGGTTGAAAATCGTATTTCCTGTTGTACCGCTGTCGTTCGCCGATCGCTGTTTGATCAGGTGAATGGGTTTGACGCGGACAGAGTTTTAGCCGGAGTTGATGATTGGCATCTGTGGCTGCGTCTTCTCCAAGTGAGTCAAGCCAATAGTGTTGAAGACTTGCTCGCAACACACGTGATTCACGGAGATAATTACTCTTTGCGAGAGTCCGTGATGCGCGATGCGGCCTTGCTTTGTCTTGAGAAGCTTGGCGAGCCCTCTCATCAGCCGCAAATAGATCGCAAATTACTGGATGACGCTGAGCGGCGTGTTTACGAGCATTACGGTCAGAACTTGATGCACCAAAGAGAATTTAGACAAGCTGCGGATTGTTTTATCAATGCGTGGTACAAGCGGCCAACCCGACTTCGGTATCTAGCTTTGGGTGCCTGCTTGAAACTAGTGCCCGAGAGCTTTTTACTGGGCCTACAAGGAAAACGGCGCGCGCGCCCCCGACGCTAACACTATGAATGATTCAACAGCTGTGATCGTCCTTGGTATGCATCGAAGTGGTACTTCTGCTTTGGGCGGGCTACTAGCCGAGTTGGGCGTGTTTATGGGGAAGAAGCTATATGCGGCGCAGCAAGGGGTTAACGACAAAGGGTTTTACGAGAACGCTGCCGTTGTAGAGTTGAATGAGCGAATTCTGGATTCGCTTCGAGTTGCTTGGGATCAACCGAATTTGCTTAGCCAGCCAAATGTCCGAGCGCTAGAGCATAAAGCGATTCAAGCAGCGTGTGCAGATCTTTTGTTGGCTGAGTATGCGGAACATGAGCTTTGGGGCATCAAAGACCCTCGACTCTGTCTTACCCTTCCAGCCTGGCGGGCGGCAATAGAGAAAGTGTCCGGGCGACAGCTGTATCTCCTCCCCATTAGAGACCCACGAGAGGTTTGTGCTTCACTTCACCGGCGCGACAAGTTCTCTATCGAGAAATCGCTCTATATATGGATGAATTACACTCTTTCAGCGTGGCGTTATAGCGAGTCTGGTGACCGTGTGGTATTGCCTTATTCTTTACTGATGGATGAGACGGCGCAAGTTATGCTGGACCTCTGTAATAGGCTGGGTGTTTCAGCGACCGGCAGAGAGACTTCTAATTTTATAGATTCATCATTACGTAGGAACACCGCCGGCAGTTTGCTTACTACGGATCTAGGGCGATTGGCCCTGTCAGTGTACGAAGCTCTGGCTATGGAGAGCATCGATGAGCCCTTGATTGAGACTCTTTTTCAAGAGTATTCGGTCGTTCAGGCTCAATTTCCGCAGGCACTTATTGAGCACATTGCATCTGTAACACAGGCTGAGATTCATTTTAGAGAGCTGTTTGAAGACGCTTACTATTCTTGGTGGTGGAAGCTGGCTCGACCGGTAAAGTTCTTAGAAGAGTTTTTTCGAAAGAAATCGAAGAGAGTTGAATTTAGACCTTTTGAAGACTAAAAAGTCATTGCAGAGTCATGGTCGCCGTAAGGGGGCGGTGGTCGCCGCCCAGCGAACTCCCTACATCCACGTGCACCGCGACCATGTTATTGCTGTGAAGGACATGGTCGATTCTTGCGCCTATGATACGTGTTCTCTTTGTATAGCCAAAGCCGTTGCCCACTTCCCCGAACACATTCACCCAAGATGACCAATACTTCCGGTAAATCAAACCCTGTACTGTGAGATTAAAGTCACCGGCAATTAGGGTGTGCCGCTGGGGAGTAGGGTGCTGCGCTACCATGGCAGACGCAATTTGGCTCTCTAGCCTGCGGTTCGAATATCTAGAAGAGGCTTTTCCCCAAAAATCGAAAGACGGCCCGATTAGCTCTAGCTCATGTCGGGCGGTGTTTAGGTGCAGGTTATAGATGGCGATTGTCTGGCCTCTCGCTCTCAAGTCGAACCGTGCGATGTAGTTGCCCCAGCCACCTAGAACACGCCGAGACAGAGCTTCGAGGCTTGCGACTTCGTGATGCGACAAGATGCAAAGCCTACTTTGGCATTCATAATTGAATTCAGCGGGTAGGAACGCCTCCATACGAAACGACTGAGTCTCCTGGAGAAGTAGTGCATCAAGCTCCTTCACTCGATAATACTCAAGAACTGCATTGGGGTGTATCAGTCCTCCCCCTACATTGTAAGTGCCCACTTTGATTTCAGGGCTTCCAACACCTGTGGCGGGCGGCAAAGCAAGGTTGAGGCCAAGAATCAATGACAGGTTAGTGATAGTTACTAATAGCAATAAGCTGCACTGAACCCAGCTCCGCGTAATTAGTAGCAGTACCGGGAGGGGCGTGAGAATCGCCCAGCGAGGCGAGAATTCGGCTACCGTGGGGATGACAGAGAGTTCATCGGGCCATGGTAGGTAAAGTGCGATGAGAAACGAGATGCTGAGCACCGCGTACGCCGCCGTACCAAGTGCTGACCAATTGCGCATGATTAGAACAGATCTATTCACATTTTCGTCGCGAGATCTGGTTCACGCGTCAATCTTTTGGCCGCGTGACGTGCGCTTCCATGTGCCGGATTGTTTTTGCGTGACGAAGCGCCAAAAGCCAATTAGCAATGCGACGTTCATTACGGCAAACATTGACATCGTTCGTAAGAGGCGCGCAAGCGTACCCCCTGATTTTATCCTTAGGCCTGCACAGGCCGTCGCCACGAACAAAAGCTCGAGGACAAGCAAAATCTTAAACCAGGTGCTACCCAGCCCTGACAGGCTTACGATAAACATAAAAACTAATAGTAAAGGCGTCAGCCATCTAAGAAGCTTGTGCGATATGAAACAAAAAGAAGTCCAACCCTGTTGTGGGAGGGCTAGCGGCCAAAGAAGAGTGAGGCTCTGATAGGCTCCGGTGCCAATTCGGACGCGTCGGTGGTATTCATCAGAAATTGCTTCGGGTGTCGGTTCTGTGGCGACGGCAGTGCTGTCGAAAGTAATTCGACCGCCATGGGTTAGTTTGATGAGCATCGGGATTACAAAATCATCGACGATCGTGTTGTTGGGGAAAGGCACGAAGTCGGCTTTTCGAAAAGCATAGATTGCTCCGTTCCCTCCGAGCTTCGCGCCGAGCATGCCCTCAAGAGCTTTGATTTGAGTCTCATAGCGCCAATAAGCGCTGTCGACATTGTTGCCAGTTTTTGGGTCTAGTAAAGAGAGCTTTCCGGATACGGCCGACACGTTCGAATCGGAAAACCACCGGACCAGGCGTCTTGCAGCATCTCTGGCGAAATAGGTATTTGCATCTGACATGATCAATATGGAGCCGCGTGCTTTTGGGATGTACTGATTTAGAGTCGCAGATTTCCCTACATTGGGGTGATGTTCGATGCTGCTTACCCTGAGGTCCGCAAAGCTATTGGCTATAGCAAAGGTGGCGTCTGAGCTTCCATCGGACGCGATTAGTATCTCAACCAAATGGCTGGGATAGTCCATCTGTAGAAGATTCTCAATGCGCGCGCGAATTTCCAATTCTTCATTGTGTGCGGCGATCACAAATGTGATGGTCGGGAGTGCATCATCGTTTAACTCGGGAGGGCCTTGCTCAAAGCGGCCAAAGCGCGGGGCGATAATCCGTAGCAGCATCGGATAGATGAAATAGCTGTACACGATTAGAGCCGCAGCTAGGCTATAACTAAGGCCGAGGTGGCTCAAATGCCCATTACTCTGGTTCGTCGCTCAAACGTTGGTTGGAAATGCTCTGACCTTCTTGAGAAGTTTTATCAACCACACTCTGCTGTTGTTGCGGGCTTTTGGGTTGGCGAATTTCACGTGCTGGAACACCCACCGCGGTAGCATCGGCGCTCACAGATTTGGTGACTACTGCGTTTGCTCCAATTTTCGCCCCGTTGCCGACGTGTAGATCACCGATTATCTTCGCTCCAGCCCCGACAAATACGTTGTTTCCTAGGGTAGGAGATTTGCCGCGCTCTGCGCCGATTGTCACCTGGTGCTCGATCCTTAAATCATTTCCGCCTCGCACTCCGCCGTTGATGACTACGCCGTTTGAGTGAATCAGTACAAACCGATCTCCAAACTTGGCGCCGCGCCCAATCACGCATCCACCCAGAATGATGCAGAGTTTGTTGAACAACATTTCAATCGGAGTTAACCGATAGTCTCCAGCGAACTGCATTAGCCGGTACATCAACATTGCTACGGTGCCATCAGCAAAAGTAGCCTTAAGGCAGGCTCGAAAATCACTGCGGCCGTAGAGCCAGTTAGCTTTAGCTCCGATGTCTCCGGGTATTTTAGAGAGGGCGCTCACTGACAGATCAATGCACTTTGACATCGCTGGAGTGTTGCTCTTGCGTATCAATCGAGGCAGCAAAAAGCTCGCTGATATGCTGTACACGCGCTTCCCAGCTCTCGTCCTCCATCGTTCTGCTCAGTTCTTGGCGGTTGGACGGTGACTGGTAAGCTCTTTCGATTGCATCGCAGAACTCTCGCGGGCTGTGCGCGATACCACATGAGCCCAATACTTCTACTTCAGGAATTGCGGACGAGATTACGGGAAGGCCAGACGCCAAGTACTCACGCGCTTTTAGCGGATTGGCGTTTATCGTAAGCTCTGTGATGGGGAACGGGATAAATGCAACATCAAACCCTTTGCAGTAAGTGGGTAATGAGGCGTAACTCTTCCTACCTAAAATGTGCACATTAGGTTTGTCTGCGATTGAGCTTAGATCCATTGCCACTTTGCCGATTAAAACTATTGAACCTTCGGTAAAGCGCTCAGCCAGAGCCTCCAATAGATCCGGATCGACCCAATCATCGGACATCAGCCCAAAGTAGCCAATGATGGGTGATGGTAACCCCCTGAGTTCTTCTGCTACTGACGTGGAGTCATCAAGGGCACTGCTAAAATGCTTGTAATCGACGCCGTGCCGAATCAGGTGTATCGAGGGCCTAATTGAAAGTTTAGACTGACGAAGGTTTTCTGCAGAAACTAGGACTAAGTCTGCTCGTTCAAGTAAGTTGCGTTCAAGCTCTCTAAAACGTTTCGCGTCTACGCCATTAATTGCTGAGTACTCGTCGACACAGTAGTAAATCAATGAATCTTCATTTAGCTTCCCCGCAACAATCGAGGCGGCAGGATTGAAAATCCAATTGATGGGGTTCTTGAATTCTAAACGGCGCATCGCATGTTTCACTTGCTGACAAAGAAGCCACTCATTTAGTTTTTGAACCCAAGCTACGCCAAACAATGGTATCGCTATGGGATTTAGCACAAACAAGTTGGGCTCAACTTCGGTGAGCCTCTCAGTTACTACCTGACTCAGCTTTTTGAGTAATCGGCCGGCGTCTGCCCTGGACACACTGGGTGTGCGATATCCGATGCTATTTATCCAGAGTACTCGGCCCTCTCGAGAGAGGATCCTCATGACATGTGTCTTCGAGAGTGGGTCCCCCGTCCAGTCATGGCTAAAACACAGCATATCTCTGGACGCGAAAGGCATCCCTGTCGAATTTGATTCTTTCGTAGTCACTGTTCTGACTTCCACCGCGCGATTGTTTCAGAGAGTGTAGCTGCCAGGTTTTGGCCGGCGTCATCCCAACTAGCGCACGGTAAGTCCGCAGCTGTAGGATGATTGTCGCAGCGTAGCATTGCCAATATTGCTTCGGCCAGCGCAGTGACGTTTCCGGGCGGAAACAGTCTACAAGAGCCGTGGGAGGATATCTCGGGAATGCCACCAGTTCTCGAGGCCACATAGGGTCTGTGTGACGCTATCGTCTCAAGGAGGATGTTTGGTACTCCCTCGTGCAGGCTCGGTAGCACCACTACGTCCGCTGCCGCTATCCAAGTCGGCAGACTCGAGTGGGGGATGGTGCCGTGGAAATGGATATTGTTTGCAATGCCCAGTGCTGAGGCTTGGCTTTTCAGCGCTGATTTTAGTGGGCCGTCTCCGATGACGTGCGTGACCAACATGGGGTGTTTTTCACTCACCACCTGCGCAGTTGCGGCCACGAGGGTGTCCACTGATTTCACGGGAACCAAGTTGCCGGCAAAGAGTAGTATCGGGTTTTTTGGATCGAGACTGAGCTCCTCCCTAGCCGACAACTTGTCAGCGGGGTGAAAGAGCTCTGTGTTCACTCCGCGATAAACGACTTTGATCCGCTCAGGAGCTATACCGTTCTCAAGAATGCGCGTTTGCAGGGCCTTACTTACCGGGATAATGATGTCGGCTTGCCGAAGCGTCGTCCAGGTCCGCGTGGATTTGTCTGGGAAAAGATCAAGCTGATTGATGTCTGAGCCGAGCACCTGCACAGCAAGAGGTAGGTTAAGCACTCTTGAGAGTTTTGCCGCAGCGTACCCGTCAGGATATGCCCAGCTTGCTACTACAACATCCGGCTTAAATTCTGTGGCGACAGACCTAGCTGTTTCCCTGATAGATTGCCACAGGAACCATCCATAGTATCTTCGGAGGATGCGAGGGGGGAAATAATAAACAGGGTAGTCGACTTGAATACCCTCAATCACCTTAGATCTCTCGCGAGATCGAGCAGAGCCCATGACCTCGGTCCAGCTTAAGGGGCAAATCACTCGAACATCAAAGAACTTACTGAGTGCAGCATAATGCTGGCGGTTAAACGTGGCACGATGAGGCCTGCCGGGAGACGGGAAAAGGTTCGATATCACGAGTGCGCGCGGGCGATTCACGTGTAAAGCCTGCCTTACGTTACTTTGGAGTCTGGGTGTCTTCTTGCCCCGGGGCTGGCAAGTTAATTCGGTCGCCGTTTAAATAGGAATTAGCGCTCCCAATGCCCTTCAGTTTGACTAATTCTGCCAGCTGAGTCGAGAGAAAGTATCCGAGGTTTTCTGTCACCGATATCTGCGGATGTTCTTTGAGTTTCCTTAGGCCGAGCAAAGGGTGATTCGCCACTCGGGGCGCAGAAAGTGAGTTGTTGCCAAGTTCGATGAGTGAGCCCTCCACCCAGTAGAAGTTGTCGCTCGATGTGAATGGCAGAGGGCCGTAGGTGGATCGACCATTCTTCTTTTCATTTTTATGCACGTTTATAGCGTGGACGCTTGCGTCTCTGACGATAAGGATATTGTTTTGCACCGTGTTATCAGTGCCGCTTTGGTTAAAGATGAGCAGGTCCCGCGATTGGGCCGCACCAACGATCAGATTGTTATGAATGTCGACCCAATTGGAGCCTCTCGCCGCGTCGCCGCGAAATAGGGCCACGCCAGCCCCGTAGGGGCTGGTGATTAAGTTGTTGCTTATGACGGTGTTGAGGGCGCCATCTAAGTTGATCGCGGCGCCACCGGATTTTCCGTTTCGATCAATCCAATTGCCTGCAATCACAAGGTTTGAAATCACGCCGTCAGCCACAACGCCCGGCGCGCCGCCCATGCTTAGGTCTCCGTTCACGTGGATACCGCTCCCGGCGAAGCCCGAAATATGATTGTTTAGGAGAGTGGCGTTGTCGCCGCTGTTAGACAGATAAATGCCGTGCTGAGAAGTAGGGCCTTTGAGGGTGCTGTCGACGACTGACAAAAAGTTAGAGTGGTTGGAAAATACAGCCCATTTCCCGGCCGAACTCACGTTAATCCTCTTTAGCGTTACATTGTGGCTATTGTTTACTCGAATACCTGACCTGAAAGCCGCGCGCATTCCCACATCTCGGACTATGATGTTGGAGCACTGCTTAAGTTCCAGAAGGTCGCGGGTGGACGTATCGGTAGTTTGGCCTGAGAAAATGGCCTGGCCGGCGTGGGCTTTTGGGCCGCTAATAACTATGGGGGCATCTGCTGCACCATGAATGCCTTCTATCAAGGTCGGGCTATAAATTCCCGACTTAAGATGGAGCTGGTCACCAGCCGCTAGTAGCGCAAGTACGTCCGCGCTAAGCTTGCAGGGGGAGTCTTCCAAACACAGTCTGTGATCGTCGCCGCCAAGGTTTGGGCGCACCCAGTATTCGGCCGCTATTAGGCCGTCAGTAAGCAATAGTGTCGCTATCGAAGCGGCTGTTACGCTCGCCTTCCAACCTGGTTTATTGAGATAACACCATGTATTCATTGGCTTTTTAAGTCGATTTCGCAGTTGGTCTTCATGTCAACGCTATTACCCCGTGGTTCTGCCGGTTTACTGATTATACAAACAGGATTCTGATCTGCGACGGTGGGATCGAAGCAGGTGCTGTAGATTTTGGGATTTGAGTGTTGAAGTGGTCAATGGGTTTGGTGTCGAAAAACTTTACACTTCCGCTTCAACGGCGTGACCCTAATGCGCCGGGTATTTTTTATCTCTTTGTTTCTAAAGGATAAAAAAAATCAGGCATAGACCGTGCTTTGTACTATGTGAACGCCAAAGTATGCAGAGCAACGGTATTTATTGTATTGGCTGGCGGTGAAAACTTATGACATGGAGCACGATCATGAAATTGAAAAAAGTATTAGCATCAGGCGTCATCGTGGCTTCTGCCGCCTTTGGCGCTACCACCGCAAACGCCGCTTTAATCGGTGCTTGGGATTGGGCTACTGACGGCGGAATTAACAACGGAACTGCGACTTGCGACGGCGGCGGAACATGTTCGCTGCTTGAAAACAATACGTTTGGCGCTACTCCTAGTGTGGACGGCATAACTCAGTCAAGTATTCTGGCATGGGGAACAGGCAGCAACGGAGGTCCTCAGAGTGCGTTGCAGCTAATCTTCGGCAACTCGAATTTGCCTGCAGTTGATGCGGGTTCGGTTTTTGGCGCTCCGGCTGACCCAATTGCTCCGTTTGGTCCGCTCATAACGGACGGTGGTTGGATAAACATTGCAGCGGTTGTTCACTACAACAACGTTCTTGTGAGCGCAGGCGGATCCTTGGGCTCGGCGGATGTTACAACAACATTTGATTTCAGCCCGCTTGGAGTCCCGCCCGGCCTGGTACCACCGCTTCCATTTTCGTCAGATCTGTCGATTTCGCTTAATGAAACTCTGAACGAAGATGAGCCAGAAGATTGTGCCTTTGGGAATCCCAATAACACCGCATGTGATGATATTTTCACACTGCTGGGCGGATTTCCTAGCTTCTCATTCACTGAAGGCGGGTTCATCTACTCAGTGAGCTTCCAGACAGTTGCTGGCGCGGGCTCAGTGGTAGACCCTATCCCCGGTGGGTTTGAGGTGTTTACTGCGGAAACTAACCCAGGTGTTTCTGTGATTTATAACCAAGCACGAATCGACTCTCGTGCCGTACCAGCACCTAGTGCTCTTGCACTGTTGGGTCTTGGCCTGGCGTTGGTTGGATGGAATCGCCGTCGCGCCGCAGCTTGAACGTTAAGCCGCGATAGTAGATCGGCACGGTTTAGTTTCGTAGTCGAGCCTACTGACACGGAAGTCCGCTAGAGATAGCGGGCTTTTTTTTTGCGTCCGTAATAAAGTGTCGTCGACTAAAGTGATGGGTGGCTGCTTTGGTCGGTCCTTTTATAGCGATCGGCGAATAGGCGTGGAGATAGTATGACGGTGTGTTTTTCATGAGCGATCAGCGAGTCCGGGTTTTCGAGCTTGATGTGCTTAGATTCCTAGCCGCGCTTAGTGTGGTCTTGTACCACTACACCTTTCGTGGGCATGCCGCTGATGATATGTCGATTCTTGCTTTCCCTTGGCTGGCCAGCTACACAAAATATGGATACTTAGGCGTCGAACTCTTCTTCATGATTAGCGGGTTCGTAATCGTGCTTTCGGCATCCGGAAGGTCGGCTTTTGCTTTTGCAAAATCGCGGGCGAAACGACTGTATCCAGCCTATTGGTTTGGAATGACGTTTACGGCCGTCTGTGCTCTGTTGATTGGAAGTGATAGCTACAGTGTGACCCTCACGCAGTACCTACAGAATTTGCCGATGGTTGGTGGGTTCTGGGGGGTAACATTTGTCGACGGGGTTTACTGGACTTTGATCGTCGAGCTCCACTTCTATTTTTTAGTGGGCTTACTCATCGCTACACGCCAGATACGACATATCCAGGGGTATCTCATCGCATGGCTTTGTCTAGCGACAATAGCTCCCTACACCCCCTATGTGTTGGAGGTGGAGCGATACGCGCTTACGGATTGGTCGCCTTACTTCGCTGCTGGGGCCGCCTGCTTCCTAATAAAGAAAAATGGTCTTAGGCCCATTGCGATCTGTATTCTTATGGTGGCTTATGTACTGGCATTAAGGCAGGCGTACTGGCATCAGTTTACCTATGAAGCCCACTACGGGACCGGCTTTTCCGAAATCGTCATCGCATGCATCTTGACTGGATTTTTCACCGTCTTCTTCTGGGTGTCGGCGTTTGGAATACCGTGCTTGAACAAGCCGTTTATGGCGACCGCAGGAATGTTGACCTACCCACTTTATCTGATTCACCAGAACGTCGGTTACATGGTGTTTAACAACTGGGGAGAGAGTATGAATAGGTTTGTTTTGCTGGGGCTAACACTTTTCGCAATGCTTGCTTGTTCCTACCTAATCGCGAAGTATGTAGAGCGGCCTATGTCTCATATGTTTCCCAGCTAGTTAAAGCCTTTAGCCTGAGAGTCTCCCGCGCGGGTAATTGTTGTTCCCTGCGCAGGCTTTTAACTTAGGTATTGTTAAAAGTATTGGGCTTGCAAGCGTGAATAGATCGATGTGCTTGGCGCTTTAGCGTTTTTGTCTACTCCACCGCGTCTCCACATCTCGTTCCATAGGTGACATGCAAACGCGGTATCCAGCCGCGGTGATAAATTCGATGACTCGGACAAAAAGTCGCTCCAGTTCCAGAACTCTACTGGACAGTAGTCCATCGGCTTGGCGAGGCCGGTGTAGTCGCCTGATTTCCGTATCATTCGTGTCAACAGAGTCGGGCCCGTGTCACCCCATTTCAGTGTTTCAGGATCTGCTTGTTCAGCAGCGTCCAGGCACATCTTCATCAGCGGCCAACCCACTGGGCCGGCGAGGAAGCAGTTGTTGCACGTACTCAACCCTAGTTTGAGCTGTAAGGTGGGTGTAACAATTGCTCGGATCGAATCTTTTAAGCGACCGATTCTCCAGTGTTCAGGTCCTCTTCGATACGATTGCAGTGGAATAATTGGTGCGTATTGTTTCGGTATGGGCTTAAGACACACCATGTCCATGTCAGCCCAAGCTCCGCCGTTTGCAAATAGCAGTGCGTATCGAAAGAGATTCGCAAAGCCAGCGACACTGCCGTTGTCTTTGTAGCGAAAAATACGTTCAGCCGGCACGACAGTGTTTGCATCTTTTATGATTGTTCCGGAAGGGATGCCGTCTACATCATCGTACACGTAGAGATGAAACTCGTGTCCATGATGTTGGAAGGACCGTATGCATAGTTTCTCTGCAGTTGAGAGGGCGCCACCAATCCAAAGACCTTGGACAATGTAAAGACTATCTGCAGTCATTTCGCGCGCTCGTTATGTTCGTCAGCCGATTTTCGTGGAGCATTACTCCCGGCCTCTGTCGAGACCCAATTCTTTAAACTGCTCAGAGAAGCGGTCACCGCAGAAGCAAATAGAATCCCCACCGACGTCAATTTGAAAGTAGCCAAGGGAACTGAGAAACGCCTCCGAATCAGCCTTTCTGTCAGGTGGTAGTGATTTAGATTCGTAAAACACGATCGCTGGCCGGAGTGTAGGCGAGCAAGATGCACGTAGCACGCGGTCGTCATTGCCCTCCGCGTCCACTTGTAGAATGTCTACCTGGTCGCCAAAATTAAGATCCTTCAATACTGTTTTCAGCGGCATAGATGTTGTGGGGATTGCTTCAATCGCCTGCTCAGGATCTGGGAAGTTAGGGAAACAAGTCTGAATCCAGCTCAGCACCTCTGATGCATTTGCGCTGGCAACTCCTGTTGCGGCTCTGTAGATTGGCCAGCCCGCTGCGTAGGAAGGTTGCATTTGAGCCCAATACGCTTCGCGAATGCAATATAGAGTAGCCTCCCCTTTCTCGCCAATTAGACCGTTGTAGCCTATGCATACTTCGGCGTTTGCATAAGCATCTTTAGCCAGCGCAAGCATCGCTGGTTGCGGTTCAACCAGAAAAACCCTCAAGTCGGGTGCGTTGTGTTCACCATAGGCTTCGTAAAAAGGGTCGTTTGTTCGTCCATCGTTGGCACCTACTATAACGACGGATAGTTTCTCCCGGTTTCGCCGCAACGCGGTGATGGCTGAGCGATAAAGTTCAAGCCTAATGTTGCGAGGTTGCCTTGCGAGGCCTGGCTTGGCTTTCCTTTCTAGAGTTAAACTGTAGCTAAGCGGAAGAGGGATCCTCATAGCACCCAAGGTCTTGTTTGGTTTACGGCATGCCCGCAAGAACTCACTGATTGCAATTGTGGGACTTTCGATGGGATAGAATTTGGTATGTGAGCTCCTCCGTAAAAAGGATAAATATATCAATATATCTTAAACCATTTGTACTTATGAGTCATAAGTCTGATGCCTTGATAGATATTTACATATTCGTTATTGGTGTTAAAAGTGCCCCGTTAATCAGCAGAGTTTAGGAGTCTGAGCATGCTCGATCCAAGCAATGTGTCGAAGCCTGATGGTCTCGTGTTTAATATAGGGCTGCCGAAAACGGGCACTTCGAGTCTTTGTGCAGCACTAAATATCCTCGAAATCCCTGCGATACATAATCCTTTGAAGCTTCGCATGCAGACGCTTCGAGGAGACTATGATCTTGATAGGCAGGGTAAGTGGCAAGCGATTTGTAACTTTGGGGAACACTGCTATCCTCAGCTTGATCAGAAATTTCCTGGTAGCAAGTTCATTCTCACAGTGCGTGCCTTGCCTGAGTGGCTAGTATCAATAGAGAGACAATTAGGCATAGGCGCGGGCTTCCTTCAGAGTTCAATAGCTGGGCAGCGGTTTAATGTATTGCGGCTTAACGACTGGCGTCGTGCTAAAGCATTTTATACGGGTCGAAGAACAGAGTTTAGGCGGGCGTATGCGCGCATCGAAGTTTTTGGCGCCTATGAATTTTCTGAGGACAGGTATGCTTTTGTTTACGAGGAGCATCTCGAAAGGGTAAAGAGATACTTTATTGATCGGTCCGATGATCTGTTGATAATGAATGTTTCAAATGGTGATGGTTGGGAAAAGCTTTGTGCGTTCCTAGGTCGACCGGTCCCTAAAGGGGTTGAATTCCCTCGCACAGTACCTGTTGTCAGTCGGTAGATGGGGCTTTTTTTGGAGCGACGTTGAGAGGAGATCCCTTCTTAGCAGCCAATACCTAACTCTAAGTAGGTGGAGATAAAGCCCAG
>JBLGAR010000054.1:0-29155 GCA_047612385.1 Cryomorphaceae bacterium
TTGCTCGCGCCGAGGGTGATTGCGAGGCAGCCGAAATGGCATTGCTACATGAGCTAGCCGACCTTCTCGGGATATCTCATGACTTTGTGGGACAGTGCCTGGAGTGCAGTTTCGAACTGGATTGAGTGAATTCCCACCGGCATGGCGAAAATGTGCATAGCCAACGCCAATTTATATAAGTTGAGCAATTGTGGTGCTGATAAATAGAGTTACTTTTGTTTTCCTACTGGCCTTAGGTTAACTCGGCGGTTCCGCCGCAGGACCTGACTGCATACCACGAATCAATTTCCCCGGCAGCGCACCCGTCGCCTGCCCCTGAGAGAAAATGATTTCTCCAGAGACCATGGTCGCCTCAATTCCATCCACGTCTTGCAAGAACCGTTTACCCCCTGCAGGAAGGTCTTTCACGATATGGGGACTGCGCAGCTTAAGCCGTTCAAAGTCGATAATATTGATATCTGCTTTCATGCCCGCACCGATAAGGCCCCGGTCATTCAGAGAATAAAGTTCCGCAGGTTGCCGACTGATCATGTGAATACCCTGGGCCAGGTCGAACTGCTCCTTCTCTCGCACCCATTTTGTCAAAAGATAGATAGTCGCGCTGGCATCGCAGATAGAACCCACGTGGGCACCACCGTCGCCCAGGGCAGACACCGTGTGCGGATGTCCAAGTAAGGTGGCAATAACTTCTTCATCGGCGCTGGTGCCGGGTATGTAAATTAGCTTGGTGCCCTCCTCGCCCAGAAAATAATCGTACAACCAGCTCTCAGGGTCTACCCCGTCTCGTTGCGCCTGCGCGGCTACGCTGTTTTCGGGGCTGGGTAGATACTCAATGGGGTCTTCCAATGGGTACATGAGGTCGAAACGCTTACTCAGCAATTTAACAAAAATATGCGGGTTTTCATGGTCTTCGCTCATAATGCGGGCTTTTGTTATCGGGTCACGAAGCGCTTCCAACCGCTGGTCCGCGGGCAATTCATCCAGCGCACGAAAACTGGGCCTGTAGCGGAATGGGCTCATGGTGGCCGGGTGACCCATCAGCACACCAACAGGGCGTGATAACACCTGCGCACGAATATCCAGCCCCTCGGCTTGCGCCTCCTCCACCATCCGCAACTGGCTCTTCCAGAGTTCAGCGTCACGGTTCATGCCTTTACTAGGTGCCTCGATGGGTACCAGTGTAAAAGTGCCCTTCGCGCCCGTGCTTCTGCAAGTGTCCCGCAGAATGTTAAATTCGTCTGCCGCGTCGACCCAGTCCGAGATAAACTGCATCACGTGTCCCTGCTCTCCAGACAGGCAATCTCCCAGCTGCTTCAGTTCCCTGGTAGCGGCTTTGAAGGTCGGCACGTTTTCACCGGAACTGCTCAGATGTAGCAGGGTGCGCGAACTGGAAAAACCTACGGCACCGGCTGCAACACCAGCCGACAACAGTGTTTGCATTTGTTCTATATCCTCGGCAGTCGCCTCTTCGCGGTTTAAACCACGCTCGCCCATCACATACACGCGCAAAGGACCGTGTGGCAGCAGCGCTGCGATATCGATATCGCGGGGTCTAGCTTCCAGCGCATCCAGGAACTCGGGAAAGCTCTCCCAGTTCCAGGGCAGGCCCGCATCCATGACGGTTCCCGGGATTTCCTCTACGCCTTCCATTAACTGCATCAACACCGAGTGGTCTTCTTTGCGACACGGCGCAAACCCCACGCCGCAGTTGCCCATCACAGCCGTGGTGCAGCCGAGACTTGAGGAAGGTCGCATATGTGTATCCCAGGTGGCCTGGCCATCGTAGTGCGTATGACAGTCCACAAAGCCGGGGGTCACAATCTTGCCGGTAGCGTCAATTTCCTGTGGCGCATTGCCTTCGATAAGATCGGCAATCGCCGCAATCTTGCCGGATTTAATCGCTATATCACCGCGGTAGGGAGCGCCGCCGCTGCCATCGTAAATCTCACCGTTCCTGATGATCGTGTCGTATTGCGCCATGGTATAGCCACCTGAGCTAGTAAGTTGTTAGAGCTTAATTGTAGCGCAATGGTTTTCGTCAAGGGAGGACGCGCTGCTACGCACGATGATGTCAGAAAATTGTCGGAATCGGAAACATAGTAAATGAAGCAGTTTTCGCAAACTCACTGCTCTGCAAAAACAGTGGCTTTAAATGCATTTACTCGTGTATTAATATCTAATACGTTCATTTTTAGGTACAAGCACGTGGCCAGAAACACGTCCGTCACCCTTGGTGATCATTTTGAAACGTTCATCACCAGCAAGATAGAACAGGGGCACTTTCAATCTGTCAGTGAAGCCGTACGCGCCGGACTTCGAAAGTTGGAGGAGGATGAAGCCAGGTTGGAAGCGTTAAGACTTCGACTGCAAGCGGGAGAAGACAGGGCTGTCACTGAAAACTTCGATAGTCGGAAATTTCTGGAAAAACTCCATAAAAAGCATCTTGGGTAAAGCAACGCTATATCATTCGGGAGCTCGCGCTCACAGACCTGGAGGAAATCTGGCTTTATACGGTTCTGTCGCGAGTCTTTCCCAGTTCCAGCAAACAGTATTCGCCTGACACAATTATCTTGTTAGAGCCAATGCGTAAAACTGCTCCCAAGCTGGCAATGAACTCCTGTTTTGACCCTTCTTCAGCATGCGCGATGCGAAGTAGACGACCCAGCGCTCAATAGTGCTGTGATCAACTGCATAGCCGCGTTCCTGCATCAGCTCTTCGAGATCACGATAGCTCAGCGAGTAAGCGACGTACCAGCGGACGCATTGTAGAATCATGTCTTACTTGTGATGCCGGCCTTTAAAACGGAGCACAGCTTACCCCGATGTTCGAATACCAAAGCCTAGAGTATCTCGTGCTGGAATTAGACCCACTCATTTGCGACAGAGCCCAATCAATATCACCACCGCTAGGCCTACCGGAGAATTCGAAGGTTTCATTTCCGGCATCTACGAATTTGAAGGCGGCGAAGGCATTTTGTCGCTGTGCACTAAACGCACATCGGCGATGCCATCTTTTACTTCGATTTCAACACGACCTGCCACCACTATTCTCCTTTCGTTTTATGACCAATTTTCTTTCTCTAAACCGCTATGACTTTCCCCTGAAAATATTAAACACGCCGCTCATAGTAGCCAGTATGACGTCATCGCGAAAAATTTTCCCCGACACATGCGCCTCACGCTTGCCCATGTGGTCTATTTGCGTCTCGGCGACCAACCAATCACCAACCTTTGCCGGGGCGATAAAGTTGGTAGTAAGGCTGGTTGTGGTAACCGTTGGGTTTGGTTTCTCGCTATAAAATGGCTGCAGGCTAAGTGCCACATCCGACAAAGTTGAAATCACACCGCCGTGCGCAATCGCTAGATAATTGGCATGATGCTCTTCAATAGACAGCCCCACTAACCAGCAGGCATCTGTCTTCTTTACATAAAAAGGACCATTTTGTTCGAGAAATATACCGTGAAACTGGGCGGGTTTGAATCCTTGTTGAATATCTGACATTAATTTACTACCTCACTATACGGCGGCGATCAGGGAGAAAAAACGGCCACCCGTTGAGAGCTTTGCTCTCCAGCGCACTCATCCCACCACTTCACTTACTACCCATAATTACTCCTACCCTGCCTCGTTTGTCATGGCTGCCTTGAAGTTAAACGCCATGGCTATAATCACGATAAGTAGGAGCACAGAAACACCCATAAAGTAATTATTGATTTCGACAGCCTCGATACCACCGGCAAGCAGTACTACGAACATGGCCTGGTAGATGATGCCGAACAGACCCAGCGTCACCGCCGCGATCTTTGCGCTTGTGGAATCGCCGTAGCAAGGCGCCATCACCAACAGGGCAAATATCGCGTAAAGCCAAAAACCGAGGTAATCGAAAGAGGTATAGAGCGAAAACGGAATAGTAACGTTGAGCAACACAAGCAAGGAATCTGACATCTGAGAGCCCACCGCGCCGCTTGCGGCAGTTTCTGCCAGCAAGGGAATAGTCCATACCGCGATGAATTTGGGAACGATAAAGGCGACAACGGACATCAAAACCACCATGCCCGCAAGTATCGCGCGCAGCGGGTTCATTACTTTAATTTGCCAGGCTATTCCAAAAAACACGCCCGACAAGGTGAGCATTGCAACAATCTGGTTGACCCAGCCTGCGATGAAGGCACCTCTGTTTTCATTGAGCCAGGCAATACGATCTGCGTGCTCGGCGTTATAGCCCGCGGGTGCATCCAGGGGCAGAAACATCGATATGACTGTGGTAACAAGAGCGCCGATGGCGCACCAGAAGCCCAGCCTGTTGATCTGGTAGTTAAGTGAAGCTTTTGTACCAGCGATTGTGCTTGAAATGTTGTTCATGAATTCTTTCCGTATTTTTCGTCAATGAATTTCAGTATCGTCTCGCGCACGAGTGTTCTGTCACCTTCCCAGCGTCTTCCCTGACCGGTAAAAAGTGACTCTCCTTCCGTAATAGACATTACACAAAGCGCCTCCACGTGGGGTGACTCAACTCCCGCCGCTTCCATTGCCTTCTCCAGGATTTCTAAATACTCGGCATAGACCTCCTCCAGCAGGTCGGACACCAATGGCTCGGTCTGCTCCATGGCCCACAATTGTGGCCAGAGTCTGTCGCCGAGCATTCCAGCCTCCGTGCTGTCGTCGAGCATGAACGCCGCGATTTCCGCGACACTCGACGAGCCGTCCTGTAGCTTTCGCGATTCGAATTCCTGACGAATGTGTTCAGCGATATAATCTACGAGAGCACGAAGCAGATCATCCCAGGTACGAAAGTGATACTGCAGCGCACCCAGCTTCATGCCGGCGGCTCGCGCCAGGGCCCGCATACTAAGGCTTCCATAGCCCTCGTCCTCAATGATTTCGATTGCCGCTTGTAAGATCTCTTGCTTTCGTTCGCCCATCACGGAACCATCCAAAATTTTACATGTCAGATGACATGCTAGATCATGCCAACAGACATGTAAAGCACTTGGAGACGACAATGGCAGCACTGGTTACTCGCAGGGACTTTTTGAACGGTGTGGCGCTTGGCACCGGTGCAACCTTGCTAACGCCCTATCAACTGTTCGCGCAAGCTCCACCGGACATATCGTCCGTCAATTACCCACCAACAATGACGGGAATGAGAGGCAACCACCCCGGTTCTTTCGAGGTATCGCACGCCCTTGCCTGGAAAGGCGTAAAACCGGCCGAGCACCGTAAACTGAACCAGCACTACGACCTGGTGATTGTGGGCGCCGGCGTGAGTGGCCTTGCAACTGCCAGGTTCTACCAGCAGCGCATGGGGCCCGATGCACAAATCCTGTTACTCGATAATCATGACGATTTTGGCGGCCACGCCAAGCGCAACGAATTTCACCACAACGGCAGAATGATGTTGAGCCTGGGCGGCGCCCAGAATCTGGAAGGTCCCAGCGGTTACAGCGAGATGGCCGGTGGCCTCATGGTCGACATTGGCATTGACGATAAATTTGTAGCGGCTATGGATGTCAACACACCGGACGACATGGCATTAGCGTTCAAATTTAGTGCAGACAATGGCGTAATACTGCCCGGCCCCGACGGCCACGTGACGGTGGCTGGCAACTGGAACGCGGTGATGTTTGGTGGCGAAGGCTACGAGGAAGCTGTAAGAGCTCTGCCGCTACCCACCGTTGAACAAGACACACTAATCGTTTTTTTTGGCGGAAAACGCGACTTCCTCGATGGTCTATCCCTTAGCGAGAAATGGGATTACGTGAACTCGGTTAGCTATAACCAATTCCTCTTGGAACGAGTTGGCCTTGCGCAGGACACCCTACCCCTACTGAACGCTATCATCGTGCATCTACACGGCCTGTCGGGCTGGAATCTCACCGTGCTGGAAGCGATCGGCGGCGGCGCTAGCGGTATCAAAGCAGTAGGATGGCTCGGCAAGGCCACAGCCAAGTTGGCGGGCGCGCTTATGGACAGCTTCATAGAAGTGCGGATGTTTCCCGATGGCAATGCCTCGGTCGCCCGGCTGCTGGTGCAAAAACTGATTCCGGAAGTGGCTCCCGACATGAGGGGAGTAGAGGATGTGGCTGTCGCGCAGTTCAACTACGGCGCGCTAGACCCGAAGGATCAAGAAAACCAGGCAACCCGGTTACGACTCAACAGCACCGTGGTCGGCGTACGTGAAGTCGACAGCAAACACGTGGAAGTCGACTACGTTCAGCAGGGAAATCCCCTGCGCATTACCGCCGATCATTGCGTACTGGCTTGCTACAACGCCCTCATCCCCCACTTGTGCCCGCAGATGCCGGAAGCTCAAAAAGAAGGCCTGAGTTACGGCGTTAAGACCCCCTTCGTGTACGCCAACGTACTACTGGAAAATGGCCGCGCCTATTCTAAACTCGGTGCCACCTTTTTCCAGTGCCCCTACGATCCGTTTCAGTGGGTGAGTACGGCACCCAACATGACCCTGGGCGGCTATGAACCCCCGCGTGGGCCAGATGATCCGATGGTGGTGTTTATGATGCACTCGCCCATGACGTTGACGGCACCGGAAGGACCATCAACAGGGCGCACCCAACTGCGCCTGGGTCGCCACAAAATATACAGCACGCCTTTTGCCGGCTACGAGCAGCAGATTCGCGAACAACTGCAAGCCATGTTGGGTAAACACGGCTTTAATCACGAGACGGATATTCGCGCCATCACGGTCAATCGCATTCCCCACGGCTATGCTTATCCCTACCTTGGGTTGCACGACCCCGAATGGGAAGAAGGACAGGCACCCCATGAAATCGGACGGGCGCAGTTCGGGCGTATTTCGATTGCCAACACGGATTCCGAGGCGCTTGCGTTGATGGATGCGGCCTTTGATGCGGCGTGGCGGGCGGTAGAGGAGCAGACTTATTAAAAACATTATTCTTGAAAAAGTACCGTGCTATCTGCTCATAAATAAAAGGTCGTGACAGAGCCGTGCCCGATACGCATTGGGTGTCATACCCGTCCAAGCGCGCACAGCCTTGTTCAAATGGCTGTCGTCGACAAAGCCCAGCAACTGTGACACCTCAGACAGTGAGATTTCCGATTGCGAGAGGTATTCGTGCGCTTTCTCACAGCGGATACCATCGAGTTCTGCGCGGAACGAAGTGCCTGTTTCAGCCAACTGTCGCTGCAGCGAGCGGCGGCTCATATTCAGCTGACTGGCCACTTTGTTTAACTCGGCGTCACCATCGTAAAGAGCCTCTAGCAAACGCATCCGAAACCCGAGCATAAAGCGCTGCTTATGGGCCAGCCTGTAAAGATAGCGCACCAAGCTTTGTTCGATCTGTTGTGGATCTTGTGCCAACCCGGACCGCCTAACCGCCGCAGATGTGTCCCTGGTGAACCAGCAGGCTGTCACTCCCTGGTCGTAAATAGCCGGTTGGTTTAGCCGCTGCATCAGGTAGTCACTCGATTCGCTGAGATCGCGGTTCAAAGAGACATGATGCAACACCGCCTGGTTGTCAAAAAAGTACGCCACGGTTTCAATAATATACATCAAGAGCGCATCGACGGGGGCTCGAGCTCTTGTCTCGCGTAGATCAACAATGACTACACCGAGCAGATCCTCCGTCTCTTCGATCCGAACCTCGCACGCTTCGCTAATAACATGACTGAAACGTGCAATACGCTGCAGCGCTTGTTCGAGGGTATTGCTGACCCCGATGAGCTGCGTCAGCAAATAATAGAAATTTGGAGCCAGATTACTGGCCGCCCTTATACCGAAATCCTCATCTCCCGACAGCTCAGTGGCACGGTTCCACATTTGCCCCATCAGCGTGGCGGGATAACGCTTGGCGGGCGTGGGTCTTTTCACGGCGTTCATACCAAAACCCGCGAAGAAATGGTCGACGTCATGGCCATATTCGACGAGAGTAAGAGCGATCAACAGCGCTTGATCGCTAATGGTGGAATGGGCAGAGTCGCCGTCAAGCAGCGCTCTGACACCTTGGGTAAACATATCTCACCTCCCCCCTGACACTCCCCGAAGGACACACTTCATAGCGCTTCGGTTTATAAGTAATTTTATTCTGGCACAGATTTACAATACAGTCACAGAGTCTTCATCCATCCTCTGCCACACAGGTCAGGTGGCCGGGAGTGTGCGAAGTGCTACGCAGGCAATCGAGTTTTTTCTCACGAAGGCGTCAATTGATTCGACATCTTATTATCACAGTTGTGTGGTGGAGTGCCTGCTCCAGCGCCCAGATTCAGGCACAGGCTATTTCCATCCAAGACCGGGCAGAGCCTGCTACTGCGGCTCCGATAAAACCGAATTTTCTCCTCGTCATGGTGGACGATCTGGGCTACTCAGACCTCGGGGCCTTCGGCGGCGAGATAGAGACACCAACCATTGATAGCCTCGCCATGAACGGCGTACGCATGAATGCCTTTTATACGGCCCCCACCTGTTCGCCGACACGGGCGGCACTGCTCAGTGGTACTGATCCGCATCTGGCCGGCCTGGGCAATATGGCCGAATTAATGTCGGAGAATCAGCGTGGCCTTCCGGGTTACGAGGGCTACCTGAACGACCGGGTGGTCTCTGTTGCATCTCTGCTCCGCGATGCCGGTTACTTCACTGCGATGACAGGCAAGTGGCATCTGGGCCTGGAACAATCACAAAGCCCAGCAGCCCGGGGGTTCAGTCGCTCCTTCGCGCTCCTACATGGCGGCGCCGGACACTTCGATGACACCGGACTGCTACCCGCTACGCCTAAGGCGATCTACCGGGAGGATGGCGCACTGGCCAGTTGGCCCAGCGGGCAATATTCCAGTGATGTCTATACCAGTAAGCTGATTGACTATATGCGAGAAAATGAAGGGCCGCGTAAACCGTTTTTTGCCTACCTGGCCTTCTCGGCAGTGCACTGGCCGCTTCAAGCGCCCGACGCCCTAATTCGTCATTACCGCGGTCGCTATGACAAGGGTTGGGATGTGCTGCGCCGACAACGCATGGAAGGGTTGATTCGGACCGGTCTGCTGCCCGCGTCCTTCGATACCGCGCCTCCACCTGGCTACCTGGCCTGGGACACCCTCGATGCAGTCGAACGGGTGAGGGAAGCACGCAAGATGGAGGTCTTTGCGGCGATGGTGCACAGTATCGATCAGAATATGCAGAGGCTGCTCGCCTACCTGGAACAAAGCGGTCAACTGGACAATACCGTCATTATATTTCTGTCGGATAACGGGGCCGAAGGAACACCGCTGGAGCACAGCCCGATGTTGGACGGTTGGATCGATAAATTCGATAACAGCCCGGAGAATATGGGCAGCGCGGATTCCTACATATTTTACGGCCCCAGTTGGGCGCACGCCACCACGGCGCCGGGGAAACACTACAAGAGCCATGTATTTGAAGGGGGTATTCATGTGCCAGCATTCATCTGGCGCAAGGGAATGACCGAAACTGGCGCAATCGCTAGCGCCCCTGCAACCGTGATGGACATTTCACCTACATTTTTGGAACTGGCTGGTGTTACATACCCCGAACGCTATCGAGGACGGCTCGTAGAAAAATTGCGTGGCGCGAGCCTGGTTCCGTTGATGATAGAGCCGACATCGCTCGTACACGGGAAAGATGACGTCTTCGCAGTAGAATTATTCGGACGCAGGGCGATACGCCAAGGCAAATGGAAGCTGTGCCTGACGCCGCCGCCCTTTGGCAAGGGCGACTGGGAGCTTTATGATATAGAGCAGGACCTCGGGGAGACCCGAGATTTGGCCGCTAGCCATCCGGACGTGGTTGAGCGACTGAAGACAGAATGGCAACAGTATGCCGAGGACGTCGGTGTGATTCTGCCCGTGGGACCCTCGGGATATTAAATGAACAGTAAGTTGGAGAACAGCGTATGACAATGGATCGACGAGGTTTTGTAAAACGCGCCATTGGAGGTGCCACCCTGCAACTGGCTTTCGAATTCAGTGGCGGAGTATTCCTGCTGACACCCAAGCAGGCCAGAGCTCAAGAGGTCACTCTGGGCCAGTTATCTACCGGGGAAGCTGCAGTGCTAGAACACCTGGCAGAAGGTCTGGTGCCTGAAGCGGTTGAGTCCGGTGTTATTCACTTCATTGATCATCAACTGGGCGCGAGTCCGGACGATTGCATGCTGATCGCGAAGTATTTTCAGGTTAAACCTCCCTACCAGCAGTTTTATCTCAACGGTATAAAGGCTTGTGAATCTCTGGCGAATCGTCGCTTCAAGACCAACGTCGTCGATCTCTCTCCAGAACAGTTGGTTGAGTTTCTACAAGTTATTGGCAATCCGAAGACGCCACCGGAGTCTGACTACCCACTGTCGTTGTTTTACCTGTGCCTGCGCTCCGACGCGGTGGACGTGGTCTATGGCACCCCGGAAGGCTTCAAAAAACTCAACGTACCGTATATGGCACATATCATGCCACCGGAGGAATGGAATGCCTAAAACAATGGAAAAAGTGGATGTTGTGATCGTCGGCTCAGGCGCTGCCGGCAGTGTTTACGCGGCTGTATTGGCCGAGGCGGGGAAGAGCGTACTGGTACTGGAACGGGGGGCCGAGCGCAAGCTGAGCGACCTTTACAGTTCGCAGATTTGGGCACGGCGACTCAAGTGGGGCTCGCCCCATGTAATAGAGGATGGGCCGGACAGCATCTGGTATAACTTCAACGCGGGCCACGGTTTTGGCGGATCCGCTATACATCATTACGCGGTGTGGCCGCGCTATCATCCAGAAGACCTGCGCATGCACAGCCAGTACGGCCGCTCGATGGACTGGCCCTACGATTACGATACCTTGCGGCCTTTTTACGATCAGGTTCAAGAAGACGTTGGGATGTCGGGGGATGCGAAAAAGGAAATCTGGCGACCACCGGGTAAGCCCTATGAGATGCCCCCGGTTCTGGTGAGTAAGCACGGAGAAGTAATTTCCCGAGGGTTTACCAAGTTAGGCATGCACACCGCTCCCATTCCCATGGCGATATTGACAGAGCCCTACAACGGCAGGCCCGCCTGTATCTGGGACGGTTGGTGCGATGCCGGCTGCCCCACCGGCGCACTCGCCAATCCATTGGTGGTCTATATGCCAAGGGCACAAAAGGCCAACGCCCGGCTTCAGGGCCGGGCCCATGTCACACGAGTATTAACTGACAAAAAAGGAAAGAGAGCGACGGGCGTCGAGTACTTCACCTCTGATGGGGAGCGTGTTTTCCAGCCTGCCGATGCTGTGGTGCTGGCCGCTTTTACCGTAGAGAATTCCAGGATTTTGCTCAACTCCTCCAGTGCCAGCCACCCCGAAGGCCTCGCTAACGGTAGCGGCACTTTGGGCCGCTATCTGATGTCGCATCCCGCTGTGTCGGTTTTTGGAATGTTTGAAGAAGACATGCAGAATTACCTCGGCACGACTGGCGGACAGTTGCTATCCCAACATGCTTTCGGAAAAACGGGCAACCCAGGGGACGCCTTTGGCAGCCGGCAGTGGGAGATCGGCCTGGCGGTTAAACCTAATGACATGCTCGGAATCGCGATGACACGCCCGGAAATATTCGGTGCTGCGCTGCACGAGTTTATGAAAGAGGGAGCACGCTCTCTTGGCTCTATGGTGGGGGTGTGCGAAGAGCAGCCAATGGCGGAAAACCGTATTTCGCAGGCGACAGAGAGAGATCGCTTTGGTATGCCACTGGCGCGGGTGACCTATCGAGTGAGCGATGATGGTCGCAAACTGTGGCACAACGCCGCTAAGGAAGGTGTCGAGATATTTAAGGCAGCCGGAGCCCGGGAAGCCTGGCATGGGCCGCAGGCTGGGCAGCACATCATGGGCGGCACAATCATGGGTACCGATGCCACTAAGTCTGTAACCAATGGTGAGGCGCAAACACACGACGTGGAGAACCTCTTCATCGGTGGCCCCAGCGTATTCCCAACCAGTTCCGCAGTGAATTCAACTTTTACCGCTCATGCGGTTGCGATGAAATCGGCGCAATTTATGGCGCGAAATTGGGGGCAAATCATCGCCTAGCATTTACCCACAGACCATCCGATGATCGGTTACCACGGTACGGCTACCGCATTACACTACTGGCTCAATGTGACCAGCGTGTCTTCAATAACGATGGCAAAGGATGGCGTAGCCTGGTGGCGCCAAGCATAGCCGAAAACTACTAGAGTGTTAAAAAATAGCGACTGATGCTAAATTATTTTTGAATCTTTATTGCCCCAATAGCGATCTCGCAATAGCCGCTTATACAGTTTACCGGTGGGGTGGCGAGGCAGCTCCGGGTCAAAATCTATTGACCTAGGGCATTTTATTTTGGTGAGCTCTTGCTGGCAAAACGCCAGTAGTTCGGCTTCAAATTCAGGCCCAACATCGGCCCAGTCCATTGGCTGCACCACGCCTTTAACTTCTTCACCAAAATCTTCATTAGGCACGCCGAACACTGCAACATCCGCCACTTTCGGGTGCATAATCAAGCGATTTTCTGCCTCCTGAGGGTATATATTCACACCCCCAGAAATGATCATAAATGCCTTGCGATCGGTTAGATAAAGAAATCCCTCCGCATCCACCCGGCCCACATCACCTAAGGTTGTCCAGCCCTTTGTATGCATCGACTCTTTTGTCTTCTCAGGGTCATTGTGGTATGCAAAAACTGGTCCGTCCGCGAAGTAGATAGTACCTGCTTCACCGGCTGCGACCTCTTCGCCATTATCGTCACAGATGTGAACGACGCCCAGTATCGCCCTGCCAACACTGCCCCGGTGAGCCAGCCACTCCTGTGAATTAATGGCGCACAAACCATTACCTTCCGACCCCGCATAATATTCATGTATTACCGGCCCCCACCAATCAATCATCTGTTCTTTGATTTGTATCGGACAAGGCGCTGCAGCGTGGATGGCGACTTTCAACGACGACGTGTCGTATTTTTTTCTCACTGTCTCCGGCAATTTCAACATTTTTACAAACATTGTCGGGACCCACTGGCTATGGGTTATCCGATGCTTCTGAATAAGGCTAAGGGCATGCTCCTCATTAAATTCTTCCATAATCACACTAGTGCCACCAAACAATAGCGTTGCCATGTTGAAGCGCAGCGGCGCCGCATGATAAAGCGGCGCAGGCGAGAGATACACCATGTCATCGCTAAAGCTATACAAAGCCTTGGTTAGCGCACCAGTGCCAATTTCTTCGCCCACCTTGCTTCCTGGCAATGCTATTTTGACGCCCTTCGGTTTTCCCGTGGTGCCCGACGAGTAAAGCATATCCGCGCCGGCTTCTTCATCGGCGATGGTCGCTACGGGCATCGCATCACGAGCATCTTCATAACTGTCATAACCTTGAACAACACCGCCAACCATTAAGCAACGTTCAACCTTAGGCATAGACCCCAGCAGCTGTACTGCAACGCCGGCCTTTGACAGCGAAGAAATAAATAATCGAGCCCCGCAATCATTAACGATATACGCTGCTTCAGATGCTGTTAGCCGAGAACTAATCGCCGTGTAAAAAAGCCCGGAACGCGAGGCAGCAACACAAATTTCCAGGAAGCGTGCATTATTCTCCATATAGAAAGCGATGTGGTCGCCCACCTGAAGCCCTAAGAAGCGAAAGAGTTGTGACGTTTGACGGGAGCGATCATTCAATTGCTCGTAGCTGACAACATCCCCGCTCGCTGCCATAATATAAGCCGCTTGGTCGGGCTGTTGTAGTGCGAGGTCACCGATGTACATTTTGCATCACCAAATTTTTCAGATTAATGGGGACAGATTTAATTTCCACTACGCTAGCCGGCTGCTACCCACCCCGCGTGGAAACCATAAGGCACGCGAAAAGGCATAATAATGGTTGCCACTGGGCCCGCCGCTACGTCCTGGGCATCGATGATCAAACACTCACTGCGATCCATCTTCTCATCGTGCACAAAGCTCACTAGGTAACCATCATCTTCTGCTTTAGCGCCCACACGCGGTGCAAACACCGCTTCACCGCCGTAGCGGTTGGCGCCGTAGGTATAAGTGGTTTCGCTCGCAGACTCATTGTCATACTTCATCACACCGTCAAAGGTGAAGGCCCGTGTTGGGTTGAACAATGCAGCATAGACGTAACGCGTCTGGTGGCAGGTATAGCAGTCATTAATCCGCGTAAAGTCACAATGCAGCTCGCTTAACGCACCCTCGGTGATTGCGCCGGTCTTTAGGTTGATGCGCCATTGGTAAAGCTGGCCCTGAGTTTCAGAGAGCTGATCGCCGGCACCGGTGCCTGCGCCGGCTATATCGGCAGTTTTCGATCGAGAGGCCTGCAGTACAACCTCCTCACCTTCATCCCAGGCATTGGCCGTATGCACTACAACCCCGGTCTTTACCTCAAACCAACGCACATCAGCATCGTTACCAAAGCGCGGCATGACACCAATACGTGATCCATGCTCTTCTTCAAAATCCAACGCTGAACCGCCGGCCATCGCCCTTTCAATATCCAGGGTAATGGGAAAGTCGAGAAACAGGGAGTATTTCTCAGACGCTGCAAAGTCATGCATAAACACCGGCTTTTCGATGGTGACCGGTGTGCTATGAACTAACTCCCCATCACTGTTGATCACCGAATAACTTACAAAGGGCGCTTGGAACGAGTAACCGAAGGTCATCATATCCCCGGTCTTTAGATCAACCTTGGGATGCGCGGTAAACGGGTGGGTTAGCTTTCCACTAAAATCGGTTTCGCCCTCCGTCTCAAGGCCAGGCAGCTTAATCACTGTGGGCCGCGACGGCTCATGCAGCGCATAGAGCGTGTTGTTGTGATAGGCGAATGCGGTGTTGGCCAGGTTCTTATCACTCGGCGCTCCGGGGGGCACGCGTGACGGCGTGGGATCCATCATAGAGTTCATGCCTTTATAGACCCAATCACCACGTTCCTGCTCAAGCTTATAACCGTCGGTTTGAACAAAGCGATTGCGGTAGCTCGCAACCCCCTCTGCAAACTCAATCGCGTGAATCATGCCATCGCCATCAAAGGTGTGATACGCCTCCTCGCTAAAAATGTGGGCAGGATTAGGACCAACCCGCAGAAAATGTCCCGCTAGGTCTTTGGGGATAATGCCTTTGACCTGCATATCTTGAGCATCTCGCTCTTGCGCCACCGGGCTAAAGTTGCCATCAAGGAAAAAGTTTATCGTCTCGGTTGATTGTGCTTGGGCCATGGTGATGCTCCGCGTTGTTATTGCTGTGGCTAAGTGAAATTGTTACTCCGTTTGCATCAAATTACTATGAAGAGCCTGCCCCTTGCAATAACTTGTCGTCGTTGCGGCGTCAGTCACGGAGTGGTGTTCAATGACGATCGGCTAAAAACCGTGACAGACGTTGAACAAAGTACCCAAGAGCGTGTCCAACAAACTCGAATTGCTGTCTCTTTAAAAACTCAGGTACACCCGATGCAACGATGGATCCGAGTAACAGCAGCGCTTGCACTGACCAGTGCCTGCATAGGTAACGTGGCTGCCGAAAAAGCAGACGATGCCGCCGTGCCTTTGTATAAACCCTCGTCTAACAGCTCGGTAGCGGTGAATATTCTCAGCCCAGGATATGGTGCCAGTCGGCAAGCGGCCAATGCGATTTCTCTTGGAACGATAGCGCCGGACTTCACGCTGCGACGTGCAGGTGGAGGCCGAGTATCCTTAGCGCAGGAACTATCCAAAGGACCTGCGGCCATAATCTTCTATCGCGGCCATTGGTGACCCGCCTGCAATTCGCAGCTAGGTGAGCTGCAACATCAAATAGATCGTTTCGAGCGCCGTGGCGTATCCATTATCGCGCTGTCGGTTGATGAACCACAGGATTCAGAGCGTATGATCCAGCGCCTGGGTATTACTTTCGCGCTCGCCAGCGACCCGGAACAAAAGGTCGTAAAAGGCTTCGGAGTTCAAAACCCCCAGACCAACGAGCTTGCACTGCATGCGGTCTATATCGTCGACGAGCGCGGCCGGGTGATTTACCGCAAAGTCGCTGGGAGACGCCCTGTATCCGCCGAGTTGATCGACGCCATAGATGCGCACGGCGGCGTTTACCCGCGTAATGATCAACTTGAGGGGCTGCCAGAGCGCCGAGTGGCGTATCCGTCCAATAATTCTCAAACCCTGATTGAAATGTCAAATGCACGCGAGCTACCAAACACCGTACTTGCAGCGAAACTTGCTGAGGTACTGGCAAGCATGCGCGCAGGCAGCAGTGACGATACCCTGATCGCTTTTCGTGCCTTTATTAAAGGAGCTCAGGATGTGCCCCTGCCCGACCTGTTGGCAACCGCTGCGTGGTTAACAAGACAACGTTTTATTGCTGACATACCTGCAGCGACAAAGGCTGGCCTGGATCTTCAAAAGCGGCTGCGTCGCGTTGCCGAGCTAAAGGCACAAAGTGCGACCGCGCAAGCCGCCAAAGCTGAAAACGCAGATACCTTGCTACATACACTCGCAGCCGCGCGCGGTGGTCTGTCAAAGGCTCGGGCAGCGGTCACCAACAATGCTGGCGTTTGGCGGCTAAGCTACGCACAGGGATCACTCCGAGGTTATCGTGAAGTGGCCTTTGAGACGCAGACCGTATCTAACCGCCAATAAAATTATCCAATATTGTAATCTGGGCCGAGGTTTACTTCACTAGTGCCACGGCTATCACCAGCAGCTACACCACTTAAATGCATAAACGACAACAAGCGCTACTGACTGACGCTCCACCGTTGATTGCCTCGTATATTATCGGGTATTTTCGCTGGACCCAATTGACGCCAATGATATTCGCATGGGGCTTTCTATTGCTCGCCCTGCTGTTGCTCAGCTTACTGAGTTTTCAAGAGCTATCTACTGAGCTAGGTATTAGATGGAGCCAGATAACAGCCGGTATTTTCAAGCTTTGGGGGTATTTTTCCTTGTTTTTGTTACTACTGGATATCGTCTATCGCCAAGTTTTTAAGCGCGAAGCCACCGCTACGCCCTCCGGTCTTCCCCGAAAACTCATCATTTGCGCTCTGGCCATCACAGCCGTCATAGCCCTATTATTTGCAAATTACTATTTTGGTAACGTGATGAACGACGATGATGATCCGCGCTTGTATTTCGTTGGGGCGGGTGCCCTTGTTTGGCTTATAAGCGCTTACAGTTTAACGGTATCTCATCTGCTCGGGCGACTATCAGACAAAGTAATGCAGGCTAAGAACTAAAGCTGTAACTATTCTTCAAAAGCGTTTCAGCGGAGACGCCCTGCTACGACACCATAGAGCCACGTCTAGTGCTTTCTGCATTCGTCCGGATGTTGGCTTTTAGATCCTTAAATCCAAGGCGCCGGCCCAGCCCAATTTAGCCCACCCAATAAACGGCGAGCATGGAACCGCTCGCAATCAGTGTTAGGACAGCCCGCATCGTGCGATACGAAGTAGGAAAATCAGGGAACAGCGATGAGCGCTGTTCCACAAGGTAGATACCCACTAGCAATCCGGCGGAGACAAGCGCCCATACCTCGACCGCAAGCAAGAATGTAGAGAAGGCAATCAAGAACAAGAGATTGCTCAATAGCAAAGCCGAGCGAGAGCCAGGCATCAGCCCCACACCCCACCAACTCCCCGTTAGAAAACAGATAATTCCGAACGCATAGCTGCTCGCCAATGACGCCAACAACTGTGAATGCGAAGAGCCGAATATAATGAGCAGTGCTGGAACGACAAAGGGTATCAGTCCAGCATAACCGAGAGTGTTAATCACGCGCTGCGATGAAAACATAGAGCCTTACATTTTAAGGGACTGAAGAATGTCTTCTTCAAGCGAGCCGGCCAAGGGTTTGTCTGATGACCCGTAATGCTTAACCTGCTGCCCGTCACGATTGATCAGGTACTTGTTGAAGTTCCAGCTCGGGACGCTGCCCGTTTTTTCCGCCAGTTGCATAAACAGAGCGTTTGCATCGCTGCCTCGCACGGCGCTTGGAGATACCATAGTAAAAGTCACTCCGTAGTTGACGTAGCAAACCTCCGCGGTCTTGTTTTCATTACTGGCCTCTTGAAAAAAATCGTTTGACGGAAAACCCACTATCTCGAGGCCCTGGTCTTTGTATTTTTGGTAAAGCGCCTCCAGTCCTTTAAACTGCGACGTAAATCCGCAGTGACTTGCAGTGTTGACGACCAATAAGACCTTGTCCTGATAATTGCTGCAAAAATTAACAGTATCACTCGAGCGTAATTTTTGCGCTTCAAAATCCAGCAGAGGACTGCAGTTTGCGAAAGCGCTATTGGCCGTAAGCGCCAGAGGTAGCGTCAGTGATAATGCGATGATGAGTCTAATCAATGTCATGGTGTCTCCTAAAGAATTACTTACCAGGGAATAGTTTTTCCGTCCCAGGACCAGAAGCGCCCGCTATTGCTTGAATTCAGCCCTTTCAACAGCTTCAGAAACATCGAAGCGGTATAGGAAGTGTCAAACAGTTTCTCGGGCTTCACGTTTGCCTGGAAGGGTTTTGATAAAGCCGTATCGTTGGTCCCAGGGTGCAGTGCGGCGATACAGCCCCTGGGATGACTGTGCTTCCACTCGATACTCAGTGTTTTAAGCGCCATATTCAGCGCGGCCTTAGAAATTCGGTAACTGTACCAACCACCGAGACGATTATCTTCAATGCTACCGACGCGCGCAGAAACGGTTGCCATGATCGGCGCAGAACTCCGCTTTAAAGCGCGACCGAAGTGCTTGGCAAGCAACAAAGTCGGCAAGGTGTTGATACGAATATTTTCCAGCATGAACTCTGGATCAAACGCACGTATGCTTTTCTCCGGCTCACCGGCGCTACCGTGAAGATATCCCGCAAAGTTTAGAACCCAGTCAACGTGATCGAAATCTGACGCCCACGCTTCGATTGCGGCGCTATCCCTAATATCGAGGGCATACCAGCTAATTCTCTCATGCCGAAACGGGATTTCGCCTTTGTGGTAGGTCGCTGACACCTCAACGTCTGGGAAGTTCGCCAGCAGGCTTTTACACATGGCCTGGCCCAGGCCACCACTGCCGCCGATAAGAATAACCTTGTGAGGAAATTCAGACATTGGTACAAAAGAGTTTGGATGCGCACATGATCATTTATACGGACCGCCACCGCGTTCAGATCTTTTTCAGAGTGTTCCTAACCACCTAATGCCGGGTAATCGGCGGGTAAAGTTCCATAGAAAGCGGTACTTCAAGGGTATTGGCTTGCTCGCGGGTGGGCTGGCCTACCATCTCATCATAGGCTGAACTATGCCGCAGGCAAAGGCTCTGTACGGGCAGTACCTGCAGAGCCTCTCGCACCTCGGACAGAGAATGGCGTCGAAATGGCCTGCCGTTATTTTCTGTCAGAAGACAGTCCTCGCCGTCAATGCTGACGGTCACCTGATAAAGGGCCTGCTCCAACGAGTGGACCACCATCACCAGCTTCTGGTTAGAGCGCTGAAGATCTCGAAAGCTCAGCTTCATTGCGAGACCTCTATTTCCGGGCTCCACTGGATCTCCACGGCAATCTCATTACGGCGCAGAAAGGGAACAGTCCAGGGCGGGTTGTACTGATTCAGAATGGGCACGCCGATTACGGTAACCGCATTCTGCTCGAGAACGGACAACAGCTCTGTCGTCTGGCGCGCTACCTTGCCATCTGTCGCCCAGCCCGAGAAACCTATAGTCGCTACCGTCTTGCCAGGCACCGGGCGGATGAAAATACTGTCGTCATCGGGAACGGGCAAGTCTTCGAGGGCGTATTCTGCCGGCAGAGTAAACGACATCTCCGGCGTTTCAGGGGCCAAGGTTTCCTGCACCGGCGCGGTCATGGCTATCGACTGCGATTGTTCATTACCGCCGAAGATGTAACCGGCGAGTCGTCTGAACCCCTGGGAGGTTTCTCCGCTGCTGCTTAACCTCGTCACCGCATGGATGCTTGGCTCGTATTGCCTGATCTCCACCGCGCCCAATTTCGTAATCAGCTCCCAGCGGGGCTCTTCGATATCTTTGGCCATCATCACGGGACTCAAAAGCAAGACTGTTAACAACAACAAGTATTTCATGCTTACATCGACCTCTATCGGAACAATATAGGCACAATTATAGCGAACGAAGAGACCTATACCCCTTCCTTTACGTGCTGACCAACCCTTCCTGAATTCAGGCTGCGGCGTATAAATATAAAAACAAGTATCAATACTGAATAGACAATAAAAAACGGAATAATGTATTCAGCCCATCCCAAACCTAGCATTACTGCGATAATCAGAAGCTGGAATCCCAAGCCAAACCCCGAGACAGCCGTCATAAACCATTTGGGATAATGCTCTCCGTCTTCTGCAGATTTATCCATTTGGTAAATCGCTTTGTCAAACAAACTGTAACAAACGGTGTACATCCAAAACCAATTATCCACCGTGCGCTGCTTTTCGCCGGGCATTGCCACGGGCGCCTTGTCCTCAAAGACACGGCTGGTTGTATCCCCATCGAATTTGTTGCGCAGAATCACGTAGTAATAGTTGTATAAAGTACCTTGGAGTTGGATTGCACAAAACGCTACAAGCATTAGCAACAGCGAGCCTTCTGTTATATAGAAAATGGTGTATAGAAAGAGAAAGTTCAGAATGATATCGGCAACAGAGTCAAAATATCGACCAGTGTAAGAGGGTGTGTTCTTTACACGAGCTAACTCACCATCGGCTGCATCAAGAATGGATTTAATTATCAGAAAAAATGCTGCCGCCCAGAATTGCTGGTAAAGCATACACACAATTGCGATTACGCCGGCAACGATAAACATCATAGTCACGTGTATTGGCGTTACTGTAGTGCCTTTGAGGGCGCTAGCAATCCAACGAGCCGGTGGACGGCCGTAATCGGAAAGATCGAGAAATTTATGCTCTGCGGGTAGCTTGGACATGTTGGTGACTATTTTCCTAAAACGGTTCAGCAGGATAGCTGTGCACTACGGGGTGGTTTCTTATCGTCGACACTCCGATATGTGTACCCGAGTGCTCGACCACACTGTTGCACACATTGTGTCACGTTCGACCACCTTACGCAGGGTGGAGGGGATTAGATCTCTTTATTTGGCTGGATTAGTCCGATGCTGAAAACCAGTGAGGTAAGGTTGCTCGGTTGGGCAGAAAATATTGGCTACACGATTAAGGCAAAGCAGCTACAAAAAACTGGCAGTAGCACGGGCTTTCGGTATAAGTTGCACACCCGTTTTCATCCAGGTAAGAGAGACCATGAGTAGAATACGCCTTAAGCAAGATAGCGAATTAGCGCCCGAGGTACTCGAGCACGTTAAGGCTGTGGAAGCCATGGGGGGAGATACCTCAACCATGCGTGGTCTAGCCCACCGGCAGTCACTCTTTGACAGCTTCTTCCAGTGGTACGGAAAAGCACGTCAAGGGGAGGCAGTAGAAGAAGAATTGATCGAGCTGGTGCGCCTTAAAATAGCGCGGCTCAATGACTGCTTTACCTGACTAAACACACGATTTCTGTCGGGCACAGAAAAAGAAGAAAACCTAAACGAAGATAAAATTGCCGAACTGGACGCGCAGTCCAACAGTTTTACTCCTCGGGAAAAAATGGCCATCGAGTACGCCGAAAAAATGGCGACCGACCACCACACCATCGATGATGCCTTTTTCAAACGCATGCACATTGAATTTACCGACCCTGAGATTGTCGAGCTGGGTATGCTGATTGGGCAATTCATAGGCGTTGGTCGCTTGCTGATGGTACTCGATCTCGAGCCAAAAACCTGCGAACTATAAGCGCGTTGACAAGCGGGTTTTAGTTTTCGATTTCGTAACGCCAGGGTATTGAAGGTTGCGCTCCCGCCTTGGTAACCGAAATAGCTGCAGCCGCATTGGCGAAGTTGACCGCATCATCAAGCTCTCTCCCCTGGGCTAGGGCAACCACTAAAGCCCCGTTGAAGGTATCGCCTGCTGCGGTTGTGTCTAGCACTTTGACCGCGCGTCCGGAAATCATGCGTTTACCTGAAGGGCCCGAGACATAGGCACCGGAACTCCCCATGGTGATGATGACAACCTTGATGCCGTGCTCATGAAGTAGCGCAGCCGCGCGTTCTGCATCCTCCTCGGAATTTACGCACACACCCGTCAGAATTTCAGCTTCCGTTTGGTTGGGCGTAATCATATCGATGTAGTGCAACAGTTTGTCCGGAAACGATTTGAGGGCTGGCGCGGGGTTTAGGATAACTTGCGTCTGGCTTTTCCGAGCAATTTCTGCAGCCAGCGTGACGCTCTCAACAGGTACCTCCAACTGCATTAGCAGATAATCAGCGTTGGCAATCAGCGCCTGGTTTTGCTGAACTTTCTCTGGCGTTAATTCGGCGTTGGCTTCCGCTGAGATCCCGATACAGTTTTCACCTTCACGGTTTACAAAAATCAGTGCGACGCCGGTTCGACCATTTTTTATGACTTCAATGTTAGATGTGTCCATCCCGTCTCTGGCAAGCGATGCAATCGTGCCGTGTCCCTCGGTATCGTCGCCTACACAGGCGATAAATTGCATGGCACCCCCCAGCCTCGCACAGGCGACCGCCTGGTTGGCCCCCTTACCACCGGCAACAACACGATAGTTTGATCCGACCTTAGTTTCCCCAGGCGTTGGAAACGACTGAACATCAAGCACATGGTCTGCATTTACGCTGCCTAGCACTACTATTTTTTTGCTCGTCATGTCATCACTCATGATTTTCGCCCGACCAGACCACGCAAGTATTGCCCAACACCTCCCGAACGATTGCGATACACATCGATTATGACGGCCGCAATAATGACTAGACCCGTTATAACACGCTTGCTTGGTTCGCTTGCACCGATTTGTGCGAGGCCAGTTTGCAACACGGTAATAATGAGTACCCCAAGGAATGTGTTAACGACAGACCCTTTGCCCCCGGCAAGACTAGTGCCTCCGATGACAACCGCTGCGATCGCCGAAAGCTCGAGACCTATCCCGGCATTGGGGTCCGCGGACTGCAAATACCCAACGTGGAATAACCCGCCGAGCCCAGCTAGCAGTCCAGCCATGCCAAAAACGATAAGCTTGATCCTAGCAACATTGATACCGGACAGATGCACTGCTTCTTCATTGGTTCCCACGGCGATTGCGTAGCGCCCCAACACCGTGCGTGACAGCAGCAGTTGTCCGACAACAACAACGATGACAGCGGCAAACCACGCCGGGGACAAATTCACGTACGGCAACGGCGCGCTTATCACTTCAACAGCGGAGCCTATATAGAGTGTTTGGGAATCCGTGACAAGGTAGGCGCCACCCCGGGCGATTTCGAGCATGCCCAGTGTCACGATGAACGATGGAACGCCCCAGCGCGTCACAACAGCGCCGTTAAGTAGGCCACAAACCAGACCTGTCAAAAGACACAACCCTGCGGCTAACCACACAGATAAATGAAATTCGACGATGGCTAACCCTAGAACAGCACCGCAAAGCGCCATTACCGAACCCACCGACAAATCAATTCCGGCAACAATAAGCACAAAGGTCATCCCGACAGCGATGACCAAAAGAGCCGGCATCTGGTTAGCCAAGGTTGTGAACGTCAGCGCTGACAGAAAATAGTCGCTCTGCACGCTGAAGAACGCTACCAATGCAACTAAGGCGAATAGCAGCCCGACGAAGTCCTGGCTTAGTAGTTGTTTGAGTCGAGTATTCATAATTAGATTTTCACGGCCTCACTATCGTTAACAAATGCACTGAACGACGCCTTCATAATTTTTTCCGCCGTCCATTCACCGCGCTCAAATGTTGCCGCAAGCTGACCGCTAGACATCACAGCGATTCGATCACACAAATCGGCCAACTCTCTACTCTCACTCGATACAATAACGACGGCTTTCCCCGCATCGGCGAGCCTACCCATGAGCTCATAGATCGCTGTTTTGGCGTGGATGTCGATGCCACGTGTGGGTTCATCGAACAGCAAGATACGACAGTCGCGCATCAACCAACGCGCGATACTGATCTTCTGCTGATTTCCGCCGCTAAGCTGCCCGACCACTTGATGGATGTCGTCGCACTTTATATCGAGCGACCTACGGTAATTCTCTACCGCGTCTTGTTCTTCGCCAATATCTATCCACCCGGCAAACTGATTGAAACGTCTCAATGAGGACAAGGTGACGTTACTTTTGACGTTTTGTTGCAGCAGTAGGCCCTGCCGCTTCCTGTCCTCGGGAATGAGTCCAATTCCATGAGCGACGGCATCGACGGGCGTTTTGAACAACAGTGGCACCGCCGAATCATTCGAGTAAACACTGCCAGCGCTCAATTCGTCTGCGGCATAAATTGCCCGCAACAGCTCGGTACGGCCCGAACCCATCAGGCCAGCGATACCAAGAATCTCGCCGAAGCGTATATCCAGGTTAACGTCTCGCAGCAAATCATTAGTGCACAAGCCTCGGACCTTAAGCGCAGTAGCCGTCTTTTTGTCAGTGCGACGATCAAAGGGTGTTTTCACGGGATCATCGGCCATCTGCCGAACGATCTCTTGCGTAGAAATATCGGTCACTGCGCAACTCAACACAGTTTCTCCATCTCTGAAAACAGAAATACGATCCGCGATGCGCTGAATTTCGTCCATTCGGTGACTAACGTAGATAACCGCTGTACCGTTGGCTTTCAGTGATTCAATTTTGGCAAACAGCAGTTCGATTTGCGGGTCAGTCAATGCGGCGGTCGGTTCGTCAAGAATCAACAATTTGCAGGGATGGATCAGCTCGCGATTAATCTCAATTAATTGCTGTTGCCCTATTCCCAAATCACGCAGCGGTGTTCTCGGGTCTATGTTGTCCATACCCATTTCTGCCAACACGACGCTCGCATCGTCAAACAGCTGTTTGAAATTGATCAGCCCACAATGCGTGGGTAGCGACCCGAAATAGAGATTTTCCGCAACGCTGAGGTTATCGATCAGATTGAGCTCTTGCATGACAATGCGAATGCCGCAGGCCTCTGCATCGTTGACCGATGGCGGTACATACTGGTTGCCCGAGAACCGCATCGTGCCACTATCGGCAGCGGTAATTCCGCAGATAATATTACACAGTGTGGTCTTGCCGGCGCCGTTTGCACCGACAAGGGCGTGGACCTCGCCTTGCGCTACTTCGAGGTTGACGCCCCGCAAAACAGGAACTGCATATCGCTTATGCAGTCCGGTGATCGACAGTAGCGATAAGCTCAACCGCCGATCACTCCAGGTCGCGCACGGTTACTAGACTGACAGGGGTTTTTCGGTCGGCCGGCACAGTACCGTCACTCAAAATTTGCAGCCCGTACTCGATGCCGAAAATAGCGAGCTGATTGCCATATTGATCTGCGGTCGCAAGAAGCTCACCACTTTTCAAAAGTTCACGGGCCGCTTTAATATTGTCGAACCCCACCACTTGAATATCGTCTCCTTTGCCGGCTTGTCGAACGGCCGCGATTGCCCCTATTGCCATGTTGTCATTGCTGCACAGCAACGCCTTCAGGTCAGGGGTTTCCAAGATCAGCGCTGCAGCAATGGTGCTAGCCTTCGCCTGATCCCAATTGCCAGCCTGCACGCTGACAATTTCGGCACCAGCCGCCGCCATGGCATCTTCGAATCCCAACTGACGCTGCTGCGCATTGAACGCCGTACTGATACCGCCAATGATCGCAACCTGATCGCCCTCGGTCAGCATTGCCCCTAGGTAGTTTCCAACATGTTGCGCGCCTTCGCGATTGTCTGGCCCAACGAACGGAACAGTGATGCCTGCATCAGCCAGTAGCGCCGCATCAAGTTTGTTATCAATATTGATGACAATAATACCGCTGCCGACGGCACGTTTTATCACCGGTATCAGGGCTTTCGAATCTGCCGGCGCCACCACAATGATATCCACACCACGAGCGGACATTTGCTCAATCAGGGCGACTTGCTGGGTGAGGTCGCTCTCATCTTTTAGCCCGTTGACGATGAGATGGTACTGGTCCGCGTTTTTTAGTTGATGTTGTTTTGCGCCATCGGCCATATCGACAAAAAACTCATTCGCCAATGATTTCATCACCAGCGCGACGGTAGGCCGATCGTCGTTCACCGCAGACGATTCCTGATTGTCCCCGCAGCCGGCAATGATCAACAGACTTACGATGGCGAAACACGCTATACGTACATTTTTATAGTTCATGTATTCTCCTTGTTAGGGAATGATGGACAGCATATCGATGCTTTTGTGCGTCATGTCGCTGTCGCAGATAATACCCAAGGTGTGATCTCCTGGGGCCAGTTTCAGACGCTCAAACACTTTCGCGTAGTACTGCCCATTTTTACTCACATCGCTTGCAAGGTCGACGATGGTTTTATCCTCACCATCCAATGTGACGGTCACTGTACCAGCCGCTGGGTTCCTGAAGGAATAGTACTGCACTGCGGAGCCACTGAAAGTGATTTGAGCTGTGCAGTTCGACTGCCCGCTGGTCAGGCTCGCCCCCGACGCATTCCAGTTGGTGTTAACGGTACTAAACCCCGTGTAGGTCCAGCGGGGGTCGGTGTCCTCGATCGTCTGCCACGGCACCATAGTTTCCTCCGCCGGAGCCATAACGATGTCGCTCTCCATCCGTGGGATCACCCAGTTGCTGCCGTCAATACTGCCTCCCATGCCGTTCACCACTACATCGTCGATTATGCCAAGGCCCCGCGATGCCATGTCCGTGAAATTATCAGGTGCCTCCGGGAAGTTGTGCCGGGTCCGGGAAATTAAGTAGTCGTCCGAGAAATCACTCTTGTCGAAATGTTCCTCAAGCCCTTCATACCCGTACAATAGCCCTAGCAACCCCCCCCAGGTCGCCGTGGGGTTGTCAGAATCCCACCCCGCCAGGGTGCCGATGCGAATGGTCTTCTTGTAGTCCCCCTCTCCGTAGAGCAAACTCACAATCGAAGCAGCAAAATTAATGCCTGCGTCCCAGGGGTACTTGTATTCATAATCGGCAATGCCATTGACCTGGTAGCGTTCATACACTTTATGCCGGGTATCCTCCCAGTTGTCCTTGTTTTCGTTGCTGTCGTACTCCGCCTTCACAAAATCAAACATATCCGCGATGTACGACCACTGTGGTATACGCTTTCGCGCCTCGCCCGCCATCCAAATCACCTGCTCTTTGCGCGATAGCGCTGGATCTACCAGCGGCACCAGGGAATACATGATCACGTAAAATTCAGCCGCCCACTCTGAATGCAGAAAAGCAGTAGTGCGGATGGGCAGATGGGCCATCTCCAAGGCAACGTCAGGGCGCCCCGGAGCCATCGCGCCGAAAATCTCAGTGGTAAGCTGGGCGTCGATCATGTCCCACATCGGATTATTCTCTGGCAGGGACGTTTCCGGCGGCAAAGCCCCATTCTGCATCTGGCCTAGTGCCGCCAGATTAGAGACCCACAGCAAGGGAAGTCCAATGTGGTTTTTCCACGCGGTAGCAATCTGTTCACCGGTGAGCATGTGGCTGCCGTACTTCTCCAGAGTCGTCTGGTACACGTACTCAATGTCGGTGTCATCATCGGCACCCCAGGGATCGCTTTCCAGTACATAATCAATAACTTCACCGTCGCGACCAACAGGCTTTAACCAATCGTCATCGTCAAAAAAGGGAGGCTTGGCCCGCACATTTTCGGTGGGCAAGCCGGTCCAGTTGGCGATGCAACTTCCCAGCCAGAATCCGCGCAATCTGTCTGCGTAGGCTGTTCGATCGATCACAATGTCGCCTTTCACTGCGACTGAATCCGAAACGGAGTTGAGGTCACTCGTCCCGATAGTGTTGCTGTCAGCTATCGAAGCGCCGCTGAGGGGTGTGGCCGCACAGCTGGGCAACATTATCGCCAGCAGTGGGACCAGTAAAACCTGGGACATCACTTTCATCTAGAGCCTATTTCCGTTCGATTGTTTGCTTAATTTCGCATAAAGACGGCAGTGGGGCGAGAGGAAGGGAGGAATTAACTCTTCCGGGTCGCTGATGTTACTAGGCAGAGTCGGTAACGCTTATGAGTATTCATCCATCCTAGTCATTCAACTACGCTTCGACCTTATCCACGCAGGTTCTCTACGACAATCCAAAACAGCATAGATCAAAGCTTTATCTTCCGAGAGCCTGTAGTAGACCACAAAAGGAAATCAAGCTGCTAACAGACGATGATAGTCATCGAAAAAAACCGGATGAATACCAGCACTATCTCGCAGCGAATCTATATCGGAATAAATTGATTCCAGGAAATAACTACCAATCCCATCAGCCTATTTTTCAGAAAAGTGAAAACCATCAACCAGATCACCACGAGCAGATTCCAGTATCTCGACTTTCACTGCAGGTCTTCAAAAATCTTCCGCTTAGCAGTTTCCCAGTGAAGGACTTCATCTTCTCCGTCGTGGAACGCCGCCTTTCTATCAGCCAGAACATCTCGATGCCAATTTGGTGACAGCGTACTGCCTGCTGTGACACAAAGATAAAGCCAGATAGACTCCATGATCTGTATCTTTTCCTCAGCCGACATTTTCTCGAGAGGCAACGTAATAGACATACTTTCTACCTCCCAAAATTGGGCCTTGTTAGTTGCAGCCCTCTACAAAAGTTAATATTAGCGCGAAGTCGACTGCAAACGAACACTTCTTGAAGCCTTTTGTTATCAGATATGTGTAGATTTGGTAGGTGAGGGTGGTGGGGGCAGGTGATTGTTTGTGGGTGTGACTAACGGGGAAATTTCCGATTTCCAACCAACCTATCTGGTATCGGAAACGCGGGATCTGTTGCTCAGTGATACTGTACGGGTACACCGCAAGCTGCGGGTGGCAGGCGTCATCGCCGACCTGAATGTGTTTGGAGGTTTGCCTCACGGCGCCTATGTAGGGGTTCCCGGTTCCCGTTAATACCGTGGGACCTTCTTAGATTTGAAAGACTTTTCTTGAGGAATACAAGGTAAGATCTTTTACATAGTGAATAAGCAATCAACAAGTATCAAATCTATTATTCCAGGTGCAATTGCCGTAGCTGCCGCCTACAATGTCGGGTTATGGGGTTTATACCTCCAGCCCCAATTATTATCTCCCTTGATGGACAAGCTCCAGGTGTCAGAAACTGACATAGGCATG
>JBLGAR010000055.1:0-29142 GCA_047612385.1 Cryomorphaceae bacterium
TCCGGCGAGGTCTCGGCCAGTGCGCCGACTGATGCCATCATCATTGCAGTGATAGCACCGGCGACGGCGATGGACGCGGCTAACCCCCTCAGATTAGGTGGCCGCTGGATTGATACCTTCATCCGTTTTACTCCCTTTTGTCGTTGCCAAAGTGCAAGCTTACCGGTGATTAATTCAGGCGCGGTAGAACCTTCTCAGCAATATAACGTAGTCGCGAGTTGCCCGATTCCACTGACTCCCCTGGAAACTGCGCCCAAAAATGTATATCACGAATATTCGGATAGGTTTTCGTCATTTTGTTGAGTTGGGTTACCGCTGTATCCGCGTCCCACAATTCGTAGAGCCCGTTCTCGATAGCTGAAGAAACATCTTCAAATAAAGGTGTCTGATCAGGCGGCCCAAAAGCACCCCACTTGATGTACTCGTTAATTTGATACATCACGTGGTCGCCTATTCTGGCAGCTTCGGCTTCTGGGTCCTCTGCAATGATGGCCCAGCAGCCCAGCATGATATTACCGTCTTCAACTGATTTACCTTCTTTCTCAAGAGCTTCGTTGTAGACGTCCATGCCAATACCACCGGTGCTAAGGAACCCATCGGCTACACGAGCCGCTCGATGAATGGCTGGTTCCACCATGCCCCCCAACAAAATTTTAGGAGTGGTTTCCGGTGTTGGTGTAATCCTCAGGTCTCCAACTTCAAAGCGCTTGCCCGAAAAATTGATAGCGTCGCCGCTCCAGCCGCGCCGAAGGATTTCAATACCTTCTTCTACCAGGCTAGGACGGTGTGAGAGTTTGCGTTGGAACTGATCAAATTCCATCTGACGGTAACCGATGCCTACTCCTAGATCGAATCGCCCTCCGGTTAGCAGTGACAAGGTTGCTACATCTTCTGCGATACGCACGGGGTCGTGCAGTGGCAGTAACATCAAGTTGGTTCCCAGGCGCATGCGCTGGGTGCGCGCTCCAATGGCTGATGCTATGACCAAAGGCGAAGGGGTATATCCGTCGTCACAAAAATGGTGTTCGGTTAGCCAGCAAGAACTGAATCCTAGCGCTTCAGCTTCTGCAATCTGGTTTAGTCGCTCCGCGTAAAAAGCTTCGAAGGGCATTCGCCATTGCTGAGGGTTGCGGAAGTCATACCATAGGCCGTAGTTCACTGAATTTGACATGTTGACTCCTAGAGATTTTCGCTGAGAAAGGTGAGAACGGTATCGTTATAGCGTGCGGCTTCATCGATAAACGGCGCGTGCCCAGAGGCTTCAAATTCTATAGTGTTCACGCCAGTATTATAGTTGGCGACGGAGCGGCATACCTGGGGGTCTACCACGGCATCGTGTGTGCCCACTATGCTCAAAATCGGTACGGTCAGCTCACCGAGGATTTGGCGTTGATCAAGTGGGCCCAATTCGCCCAAAGACTTTGCAGCTAACGGTGAACTTTCCATAAACATTGCCCACATCCAGTCGATCACAGATTGGCTGACTTCGCTTGCACAAACACCACTGGAAAGAGCGACCAGAAAGTTAACGCGATCGGCGGTCATGGCTTCAAGTGTTCCCGCCAAGTCCTCATCAGTGCCACCAAACTCGTAATCGGGCTTTTGTAGGTAGCACGGAGTAGCGGCGCAGGTCAGTATCACTCCTGCGCAGGTGGCATCGAGTTGCCGGGCCGCTTCAACCACAACAGCACCGCCGAGAGACCAGCCATTTAAGACCACTTTAGTCAGACCCAATTCGTTTGCCAATGCTGCAACATCCCCGGCGATGGCATTGATGCCCATGTCGGCAAAGTCCTTGTCGGACTTGCCGCAGCCGCGGTGATCAATGGCAATCACACGATGGCCCGCCGCGACCAGTGTGCCCAGGTTGTAGTCCCAGATTCGCGCTCCCATTCCCCAGCCGTGCACCAATATCAGTGCCGCGTCGCCGCTACCGTAGTCTTCGTAGTAAACATTTTTCCCGTTTTCTCTTTGCAAATAGGACATGGTTAGCTCTCCGTAGTGTTATTTTTTCAGAAGTCGAGTGGTGGTGGCTTCGTAGTCGTCGAATATGGCGTCCAGGTCCATTGCCGACGCGCTTACCAGCCACTGGTAAATGGTGCCGAAAATAAACGCGCAGTACTGAAAGGCAAATTGCTCTGGATTAACGTCCGATCGAATTTCTCCCGCGGCGATTCCCTCTTCGATCCATTGTTTGGCGTCATTGCGATAGACGTCGTGATGTCCTGCCAGGCTGTTACGCATTTGGGAGTCGTGCCCCAGGCATTCGTACCAGAGCAGATACATGGCGCGCATGTAATCCGATTCCAGTTTGAGAAAATCCCGCAAGGCATTCGCCGCCGCAATTATTCCAGCGATGCCTTGTTTTCCCTCGACATAGTTTCCCAGGTGCTCCTTCCATCTCACATCGAAACGGCTAAACAATTCTTGCATCAGGCCATCTTTGGAACCAAAGCGGTAATTGGCCAGACCGCGGCTATAACCTGCGTTTTCGCCGATATCCTTTAATGTGGTTTTTTGAGTGCCGTGTTCATTGATTAGAACGATTGCCGAGTCGAACATACGCTGATCTGAAAGTGCTGTTCGCTCTGCTTGCGTTTTTTTCTCGCCCGACTTTTTCTCACTCATTTAGCTATTACCTCAACGTCAAGTTGGCCGGCCTCATTCCAATCACGCAGCGTCCGTTTGTCCAGCTTGCCTACGCTTGTTTTTGGAATGGTGTCGATGAAACTCCAATATTCAGGTACCCAAAACCCGGCGACCTTACCGCGTAAGTATTTTCTTAAGTCCTGTGCCGAGGCACTGTTGTGTTCGCGCGTGACGATGGCAAGTGGTCGCTCCTGCCAGCGTTCATCCGGGGTGGCAATGACGGCGATCTCTCGTACATCGGGATGGGCGAGTAAAATATTTTCCAGGTCGACGGAAGAAATCCACTCGCCGCCCGATTTGATAACATCTTTAGTGCGGTCGGTTAATTGTACGTAGTAGCGTTCGTCGATATGGCCGACGTCGCCGGTTCGCAGCCAGCCATCTTCGCTGAAGGAATCGGGCGATTCGTTGTTGTGATATCCACCGGTTATCCAGGGGCCGCGAAGTTGTAGTTCACCGACGGATTCACCGTCGTGTGGCAACACTTTGCCGGAGTCATCCACAACGCGGACCTGCACCCCGGAAACCGGCCTGCCACTTTTAGCACGCCACTGTGTCTCATCGCGGCCCTCGCTGTCTCTTGGGGGGTGCGAAAGAGTGCACAATGGGCTTGTCTCAGTCATTCCCCAACCTTGCAGTACGGGAACGCCCCATTTTTCCCGTGCGGCGTCGATCATAGCGGGCGCGACGGCGGAACCGCCGCACACCAACATTCTGAACGATGTCATATCCAGCTCGCTGGTATCGTAGCGCAACAAATCTGACAAAATGGTGGGTACAGTTGCCGTCATGGTAGGTCTTTCGCTGGCAACCATCGCCAGAATCGGTTCAACCTGCAAGTGAGGTCCGGGCAAAATAAAATCACTGCCGCTGAACCATCCGCTGTAGGGCAGGCCCCATGCATTGGCGTGAAACATCGGAGGTAGTAATAAAATTCGATCTCTTTCGCAGATCCCAAAAGTATCCGCTGCACGCGAGGCCATAGAATGCAAGAAGGTAGTGCGGTGGCTGTAAACTACCCCCTTTGGATTACCGGTAGTGCCGCTGGTGTAACACACTGCAGCGGCAGAGGTCTCGTCAATCTCGGGCCATTCAACGGTCTCTTGCGCGGCGTCGACCAGGTCCTCATAGGGCTGGCAGTCGATACCTGCGTAGTCGGGCATCTCGCCAATTACCAGTAAAGTCTGCACCGTTTCCAGTAGCGGAATTACCGGTCTAAACAATTCCGCCAAACTCCCATCCAGTATTAAAACTTTGTCTTCGGCATGGTTAATTACATAGGCTATATGTTCAGGTGAGAGCCGAATGTTCGCGGTATGCATAATGGCGCCCATTGAGGGAATCGCCAGATAAGCTTCCATGTGTGCAGTGTTGTTCCAACTGAAAGTACCCACGGTGTCGCCGGGCTCAACGCCCAGGTTTCTCAGGACAGTTGCAAGTTTGGCCGCGTTACTGGCTATTTCAGAATAGAGTGTGCGCTCGATCGAACTACCGCCAAACGTACTGATGCAAGAATTCGGAAACACATTTTTGCCATGCTCCATAATCATCTGCACGGTCATGGGCATGTGCATCATGGTTGAATCCACTACCAATCTCCTTTGGCTGCAAGTTGCGCTTCTTTGAGTAAAGCGGGCACATCGTATTCCAAGCCCCGTGCATAAGCACTGTCAACTTTACCGTCAAGGTACAGCCCAAAGGCTCCTTCAACCACTGCGGCGAGGCGCCAAAAAGCAAAACACAGATAAAAATCCAGTTGCTCGCATGAAATCCCGCTTTCTTGTTGCCACAATTGCGCGAGCTCTCGTCGTGGAATGGCGCCAGACATTCGGGTCACCCCTTGGACATGTTTGAAGCCCGGTGGATTCACCGCTCTTGGTCCCCAGAACATCAGGAACAAACCTAAATCAGTTAGGGGGTCACCCACTGTCGCCATTTCCCAGTCGATAACCGCTAACATATCGGGGGTTTGCGCTGCGCACAGCGTGTTGTCTAGATGGAAGTCACCGTGAACAATGCCGACAGGGCCATCTCTGGGAATGTTATCCAGCAACCATGCTCCCAATGTCTCGATTTCTGGCAGAGGGCGGGTAGCTTGTTGGCGTCGTACGTCCAGCCATCGCTCTATCTGTCGCTGTAGAAAGTTCTCTGGCCTGCCCAGTTTGTCCAGGCCGATATCCTGCCACGGTGCTTTGGCTATCGTGGCCAGTGCGTTGGTCAGCTGCTCGCCCAGTTGATTGACTGCGGCGACGCCTTGATAGGCTGATGGTAGTTCGTCTGTAATTGAGACACCGTCAATGTGTTCGATGAGCGCGAAGGGATGGCCCATCAGCTCGGTGTCTTCACACCAATGCACCACTTCCGGCACCATTACGTGGCCGTGAAGCGCTTTCATTACTGAGGCCTCACGCTGCACTCCCAAGTGGGCTTTGGGTGAAATGGTGTTGGCCGGGGCGGAGCGCATGACCAGGGTTCTTTCGTTGGTTTCGACCAAGCGCGTGAGATTCGAGTTTCCGCCGCTAAGTTCGCGAACGATTCTAGCGTTGGTCAGCCCCAGAGTTTCGTCGGCCCATGCAGCGAAACCTTCAGCGGGCATCAGTTTGCGATCCCGAAACTGCTCATAAGTCCGCCATCGGCGGGAATGAATGCACCTGTCATATAGCGGGAGCGTGACACCCACTCAATCACTTCTGCTATTTCGTCGGGTTCTCCGTAGCGCCCAAGGGGAATCGTCTTACGCATTGATTCTAGCGCTTTGTCAGACAAGCCCTCCGTCATTTCTGTGAGCACCAGGCCGGGTATCACCAGGTTTACCCTGATACCCCTGCCGGCGAATTCTATCGCCAGCGCCCGGGTCATGCCCGCCAAGCCCGCTTTGGACGCCGCGTAGGCTGAGTCACCCGGAAAACCCCGAAACCCCACCACTGCGCCGGTGTTTACAATAGATCCGCCTTCGCCCATATTTTCGCTGGCCACAGCTGTAACGTTCATGGCTCCGGTGAGATTGGTGTTTAAGACAGTCTGCCAATCATCCAGTTTCAGACGGTTAATTTTGCCCCCGCGATGGGCGCCCGCATTATTTACCAGGTAATCTATGTGGCCCCAGGTTTCGACAACCTTGCCAACTGCCGCTTCTACTGAATCGCGATCTGCCACATCACAGCGCAGCCCTATTGCGTTGCTGCCTAATGTGTCTGCGGCTGTAAGAATTGATTCCCCTCGAGCCAAAATTGCGGCACGATCACCGGCCGCTATTGCTCTTTTGGCGACCGCGAGGCCGATTCCGCGAGAAGCACCAGTGATTAACCAGGTTTTTTGCGTACTCATGGGTAGATTTCTTCCTGAATTTTATTCAAAATAAGCTTGTTTGCGTCTAGCAAGTCTAAACCAGTACATAATCAAGTCAAGAATTTCGGGAGATATAAGGTGAGTTGGAGCTTTGAGACAGACAGTGAATTCCAAGAGCAGTTGAACTGGATAGAGGAGTTCACTCGCGACGAGATCGAGCCATTAGATCTTGTCTTCCGTGGGCCGGGTGATCCCTGGGACCCCGACTCTCCGGCGGCCAAGGCAATGGCCCCTCTGAGAGAAATTGTAAAGGAGCGCCGGTTGTGGGCTTGTCACATCGGACCAGAGCTCGGCGGTGAGGGCTTTGGGCAAGTGAAGCTCGGGCTGATGAATGAAATTTTGGGACGCAGCCGTTTTGGCCCCAGTGTGTTTGGCTGCCAGGCACCGGATTCAGGTAATGCCGAAATACTCGCTCATTTTGGCACCGAGCATCAGAAACAGAAATATCTGCAGCCTTTGCTCGACGGCAAAATAGCTTCTTGTTACTCAATGACAGAACCCCAGGCGGGTTCCGATCCTGCTGAGTTCACGTGTACGGCAGTGCGTGAGGGTGACGAGTGGGTGATCAACGGGGAGAAATGGTTCGCCTCCCATGCCCGCTTCTCGTCTTTTCTGCTAGTGATGGTAGTGACCAATCCGGATGTCCCTATCCATAAGGGAGCATCGATCGTATTGGTAGAACAGGGTACACCGGGTATGGATATTCTGCGTAACTCTGCGGTGGGCCCCTATGTTGAGCAGGGTGATGGCGTTCACGGATACATCCGCTTTACCAATTGCCGAGTGCCTGCGGACAACCTGCTAGGTGATGAAGGGCAGGGATTTATTGTGGCGCAAACCCGGCTCGGTGGCGGGCGCGTGCATCACGCAATGCGCACCGTTGGTGTATTGAAGAAGGCCATGGATATGATGTGTGAGCGTGTATTGAGCCGCACTACAAAGGGCGAGCTGTTGGCTGAGAAACAGATGACCCAGGACAAAATTTCCGACAACTACACACAGATTCTGCAGTACCGCCTGCACGTTCTCTACACGGCCTGGTTGATCGACAAGCATAAAGAGTACAACCGCGAAGTGCGCAAAGAGATTGCTGCGATTAAGGCAGCGACACCGAAAGTGCTGCAGGACGTGATTTACCGGTCGATGCAGCTGCATGGCAGTATCGGTGCTTCAGACGAGACACCACTGATGACCATGTGGGCTAACATCCCGGAGCTGGGTATGGTCGATGGACCTACCGAGGTGCATAAAGTGACGGTGGCGAGAACTGTGCTGCGAGAGTACAAACCGGCAGAGGGCGTTTTCCCTTCTTACCACACAACAACCCAGCGAGAGCTGGCGATGAAAAAATACGGCCATCTGTTGCCCAATGAATAGTGTTCGCGGTGGGGGCAATCGATTGAGCCGCCTCAAAGAAAAGAAATGCAGTAGCTGACAGACTAGTGAAAAGCGGCAAATACATTACACGAGGTTGATAATAATGAGCACTTCGCAAGATCAAAACCAGAGCAATACGCCTAAGTCAAAAGGCCAGACCGACTATGATGTCATTTCGATCGGTGCCGGCTTTGCCGGTCTCGGCTTGATCCACTATATTCGCGAAGCAGGTCTATCGCTTAAAGTCTTCGACAAGGCCGCTGATATAGGCGGCACATGGACTTGGAATCGTTATCCGGGTGCGGCGACAGATAGCGAGGGCTACTATTATTGTCTAACTTTCTCGAAAGAAATCTTGCAGGAGTGGACCTGGTCGAAGCGCTATCCTGGCTGGGAAGAAACCCATCGTTACATGCACTTCGTGGCTGATAAGTGCGACATGTGGCCCCACATTCAGTTGAACACCGAGATTGTCAGTGCAGAATTTCAGGAAGATAGTGGACACTGGTTGGTCAAGACGGGCGGTGGCGAGCAATTCACCTGCAAGTACTTCGTCAGCGGAATGGGTATGATCTCCGAGCCCAATGTGCCAACGCTGAAAGGTCGCGATCGTTTCAAAGGTCCTTGCTTCCACTCTTCGCGCTGGCCCCAGGAAGGCTTGGACTACGCTGGTAAGCGGGTGGGCATCATTGGGTGCGGCGCCACCACGGTACAGATGTTGCCCGTTTTGGCCGAAACCGCAAAGAGTGTGACCGTATTCCAGCGCACGCCCAACTTCGTCATGCCCGCAATGCAAAAGCCGATGACGCCTGAATGGGAAAAGGAAATTAAGGACAACTATGACGAGATTATTGCCAAGTGCCGCAACCATATGTTCGGCATGGCGTTTAATCCCCCCTCTGGCCGTAACGCGGTAGGGACTCCGCCGGAAGAGGTGCAGAGAATCTTCGAAGAGAATTGGAAGGGTAGTTTCCGCTGGGTCTTCGAAACCTTTGACGATCTGCTGGTAGACGCCGAGGCCAACAAAATGGCCGCCGACTTTATCATCAATAAGATGAAGGAAAGAGTTGATGACCCCGAGATAGCGGAGATGCTAACCCCCAAAGGCTACCCCTTGTTCGCCAAGCGACCACCGCTGGATCACGGTTTTTACGAGGCCTTCAATCGCGACAACGTTCATTTAGTTGATATCAAGGATCGCGAGCCCATCGTAGAAATTACGGAAACGGGCGTGCAGACTACGCAAAATCTCCACGAGTTTGACATTATTGTGCTGGCTACTGGCTTCAAGGCTTACACGGGTTCGGTGGAAGCTGTAGACATTCGTGGTCTCAATGGTTTGGCACTGAAAGACAAATGGGAATCGCAATCCCATTCCATTATGGGCGTTTGTATCGCCGACTTCCCTAATTTCTTTACTATTACAGGCCCTCAGGCGCCCTTTGCCAATCTACCGACATCCATTGAGCAGAACATTATGTGGATTACAGATTGTATTAAGAAGATGGAAAGTGAGGGCTACGATGTTTGCTCGCCTCTGCAGAAGGCTGAAGACGAATGGGTAGCGCACACCGCTGAGATTCACGAACAGACTTTGATGGCCGAGGGCGACAAGGTTAATTCATGGATGATGGGTGCCAACATAGAGAACAAGAAGGCGCGGGTGTTGATCTATTTCGGTGGTGCCGGTGTTTACTATGACAAGTTGCGTGAATCTGTCGATGCAGATTTTCCGGAACTGGAGTTTGATAAGCTGTCCGGATAGCTAAACTCTGTTCTAGGGCTGCCCCGGTCGTGTGCGTGGTTGATATACAATAGTGCTCGTGAATACTTTCTAAGTCGGATATAGAAATAACGAGGCGGCCCGCACTATGCTCGGAGACAACCCCCACGATGCCCAGTTGAAAGCGAGCTGGGACGATTTTTGCGATCAGCTGAAAAATTCTAGTGATGTGGTGTTTCGCGATACCACTCCGGCTCAGGATATTGATCGAGCCAAGGGCTTTCGTTTGCTCGCCCGCAATGTCTCCCTGGCATTGCAGTTTTGTCTGGAAAATAACAACCCCGATTTCCCCGAGCTTCTGCATTACTTTGATCCCATTCGCAAGCAGGGGGGAGACAATCCCGATGCCTTGTATGTTGGCGCTCCCATCAATGGGCAACACAGCTATCGAATTACGGGAACGCGCGGCGACGCGCGCTATTTTGCCGTTACTGTTCTTGAAGATGGAGCCACGCCGTGGGGGGGCGCGGTGGTGGGTAACATGATTGACAGTGATATTGCGGTGGAGGAGGACGGCAGTTTTGAAATTATATTGAGTCCTGATGAACACCCCGGTAACTGGATCAAAACTACGCCGGGAAGTTGGCGCGTGACCTTTAGGCAGTTTTTTGCCGACTGGGAAAATGAACAGCCAATGGCTGCGCGTATTGACACAATGGGAGAGGTTGAACCTAGCCCGGAGCTCACTCCCGATAAAATTCAGCAGGGCTTATTGGATTCCGTTGCGTGGGTTAGAGATTCGACACTGTACTGGGCGAACATGCTCGATAAGTGGAAACAGCAACCCAATCAGTTTCTGTCTTACCGCCAGTTGGACGACAACCCCATCGATGCCACCCCTGGCGGTGAGCCGTTAATTTGCTACTGGAAAGTTCCGATCACCGAAGCACTGGTTGTGCGAGTTACGCCCCCTGACGCGGATTATTGGTCGGTCGAATTTGGCAATTACTGGTGGGAATCGATGGACTACCGATATCGGCTTTGTAGTACCAATTGTCATCATGCCACCTTGGAGGAAAATGGAGAGCTGCTGCTAGTCATTTCTCACGAAGATCCCGGTGTGCCCAATTGGCTGGATCCTTCTGACCACGTAGAGGGTTACATCACAGTGAGGTGGATTGGCGCTGGTCACTATCCAACGCCTGAATGCCGGCAGATGGATCGGGACTCTCTACAAAGCTATTTGCCCGCTGGTACGAAACGGATCAGCGCTAGTCAGAGAGCGGAGCAATTAGCGGCTAGGCGGCGAGGTGTCATCAAACGATTCGGTTACTGAATCACTTCTTGAGAGAGCAAAGGCATGAGTAAATCCGAAACACCTCTTTGGACTGCCCCTGTGCATCCCGAGTGGCTCAGCAAAATGAATGCAGAGGGGCGCTGTCTTAATCTGAGTGCGGTGGTGCCTCTGGATGAACCCTCTCTTACTGAGCATGCCCGGCGCAGCACGGGTTTAGATGATTTTGGTAATGAGCAGTGGCGGGAGCCATTCAGTGTGCTTTGCAAAGCTTTGGAGGAGGAGGCGCAGCTCACGTTGATGGGCCGGCTCATGGCTCGCAGCGATATTATTGCGTGGTTGAGTGCACGCCTTAAGATTACTGAAACGCTGAGGCAGCACCCGGAAATTCATGAGCAGGACATAGCGGCTCCGATGTTTATTATTGGTTTACCGCGCTCGGGAACTTCTATTTTGTTCGAGCTGCTGGCACAGGATCCAGAGGTTGGTGTGCCGCTTACCTGGGAGGCCATGTTTCCGTGCCCACCTCCTCAGCAATCTACGTATCTAAGTGATCCGAGAATAGAGCAAGCGCATCAGCTTTCCACCCAGTGGGCTCGAGTGGTCCCCGAGTTCGCTACCATGCATGAAATGGGGGGGAGTATTCCCGCTGAGTGCGGGCACTTGATGGTCGGAAGTTTTATCAGTGACCAGATTGCCGCGCTGCATCAAATACCGAGTTACAGCCTTTACTGTGCTCAAGCAGACTATGAGCCTGTCTATGAATACCATCGGACTTTTCTGAAAATTCTGCAGTGGAAAAATCCCAGAAAACGCTGGTTGCTTAAGGCCCCCGAACACCAGGTTCATTTGGAGACCCTGTTAAAGTTCTACCCCGATGCGCGTTTGGTGCAGACCCATCGTGACCCCATCAAGTGCATGGCCTCCACAACCAGTTTGATGGGGGCGCTTTATTACATGCGCAGTGACCAGCCGTTTAATGCTGAGGTGTTTGAAGACATTATTATGGGTGAGGCCACAGCGGCCCGCCTTGAGAAAGTGATGGACCAGCGCGAGGCCGGCGTGGTGCCATCGCACAATATTGCTGATTCGTTCTACCAAGACCTTATAGATAATCCCATGCTTTGTATTGAAAATATCTACCAGTATTTTGGTATGCTGTTATCGAGCACTGCTCGAAATAAAATGCTAGCTTACTTGCAAGCAAAGCCGAAGGGTAAGTTTGGCAAGCACAGCTATGCAGTAGACGCATCGAGAAAAGCGGATAGGCAGTTCTTCGTTCGCTATCAAGAAATGTACGCGGTCCCGAATGAGACCTGACTGACCAAGGCTTATAGTTGGGGCATGGGAAGTTCAAGCTGTTAACTCACAGAGGAAAAAGCGGTGAAGACTATCTTTATTACGGGCGGAGCCCAGGGTATCGGGCTGGCAACGGCCAGGCACTTTGCCTTACAGGGCTGGTTTGTCGGCCTTTACGATCTCAATACTCAGGGCTTGAATACCCTATTGGATTCCGGGGAGTTCCCCAATGCCTGTGGCGCGCATTGCGATGTGACCCAGCGTGAATCTATAGAGGGAGCGCTGAGACATTTTGCGGAGCATACTGATGGCAAGTTGGATGTGCTTTTAAATAATGCCGGCGTGCTCACTGCGGGGAAGTTTGAGGATATCGCGCCTGAAGCTCACGACTTAATGATTGATGTCAATGTGAAGGGTTTCACCCATGTAGCCCAGGCTGGATTTCCCTGGCTCAAGTCCACATCGGGAGCGGTGATGGTGAACCTGTGTTCCGCCTCGAGCATTCATGGTATCCCTGGGCTAGCGGTCTACAGTTCATCCAAGTTTTATGTCAATGGATTAACACAGGCTTTGAACATTGAATGGGCGGAGCACGATATTCGTGTCACCTGCGTTAAGCCGCCGGTAGTGAATACCGCTATGGGTAATATGTTGCGCGCGGAAACGGCGCATAAAAATACCAGCGACATGCAACCTGAAGAAGTGGCGCAGGCGATACAAAACGCTGTTGAAGGTAAGCGTGTTGGCTATGTCCTGGGCACGTCTACGGGTATCTGGGCGCTACTCGACAAGCTATTGCCCGAGTCCGCACGTCGGAAATTGACGCTGTATTTAGTCGGTTCATGACACTGCGCTAACGGGATTTTTTTTAGGTTTGCTTGGCGCGCTCGCGCAGTAAAAACTTTTGTATCTTGCCAGTAGATGTTTTCGGCAATTCACCAAAGATCACTGTTTTCGGTATTTTGAACCCAGCCAAATGGTCTCGGGAAAAAGTGATGATCTCTTCGACACCCAGTGTAGCGCCAGGCTTGAGCTCAATGAATGCACAGGGAGTTTCTCCCCACTTTTCATCCGGCTTGGCGACAACCGCCGCAGCCATCACTGCTTCGTGTTTATACAGCGCGCCCTCAATCTCAATTGAAGAAATATTTTCACCGCCTGAAATGATAATGTCCTTGGAGCGGTCCTTTATTTCGATGTAGTTGTCAGGGTGTTTAACTGCAAGGTCGCCGGAGTGAAACCAGCCGCCTGCAAAAGCTTCTTCTGTCGCCTGCGGATTTTTTAAATATCCCTTCATTACTACATTGCCGCGAAACATGATTTCGCCGATGGTTTCACCGTCTTGGGGCACGGCTTCCATTGTCTGGGGGTCGAACACCTCCAATCCGCCCAGTACAGGATAGGGGACTCCTTGGCGTGCCTTCAGTGTTGCGCGGTCAGCACCGGATTTTTCGTCCCAGTGTGTGTGCCAGGCGCAATAGACACAGGGGCCGTAAACTTCTGTTAGACCGTAAGTGTGCGTGATGTCCGCCCCCAGGGCTTCCACTTTGGCAATCACTGCCGCCGGGGGTGCTGCACCGGCGGTCATCATCTTGAGACCCGCGGGAATTTTCTGGGTAAGAGAATCTGGCGCATTGGCGATCATCGTCAGTACGATGGGTGCACCGCACATGTGAGTCACACCATGGGCGGCCACGTTTTCAATAATCGCTTGGGGCGCTACCTCCCGCAGGCAGACATGAGTGCCCGCCTTTAGCGTAATTGTCCAGGGAAAACACCAGCCGTTGCAGTGAAACATGGGCAGCGTCCATAAATAGACCGGCGCTTGAACCATGTCCCAGGCTTGGGCATTACCGATGGCATTCAGGTAGGCACCGCGATGGTGATAGACCACTCCCTTTGGATTGCCGGTAGTACCGGAGGTGTAGTTCAGAGCCAGTGACTGCCACTCATCGGTTATCGAAGTAGCTAAGTAAGAAGCGTCGCCAGTTTGCAGTAAATCTTCGTAGGTAAGACTGCCGACGCGGATGCCCTGCGGACCGAGACTGTCATCGAGATCGACAATAGTGGGTTTTCTCGATGAGGCAGCAACGGCCTCCCTGGCAACTTCGGCAAAATCTGCATCGACTAGCAGTACATCGCATTCACCGTGATCCAGAATGAAAGCAATCGTCGCTGCATCGAGGCGAATGTTAATGCTGTTTAGTACTGCCCCTGATAGTGGCACACCAAAATGCGCTTCCAGGTGTGCGGGTATATTGGGAGCGATAATCGATACGGTGCTACCCCTTCCCACGCCCATTTTACTCAATCCACTCGCTAACTGATTGCAGCGCCGCTCGAGGGTTGCGTAGTCGTATCGCAGATTCCCATGAACAACAGCGGTGTTATCCGGGTAAATTGCCGCGGTATGCTTGAGGAAGTGAACCGGGGTCATCGCTTCATGGTTGGCCGCGGTTTTGGGTAGGCCGGATTCAAAGGGGTTTTGTGAAGTGTTGTTCATGGTTGAATCCTATGATGAAACTGTTTCAAGATTGCATTAGCGCTGCGCCACCGGTCCACAGTAGGCGCGCCCCGACAATCATAAGGAAGAAGCTGATTATTTTATAGTAGAGCGTGGGGTTCGTCTTTTTAACCGCCCAGTGTCCGATTTTGACACCAATGGGCGCCAGGGGGGCCAGTACCAGCGAGAATATCAAATTGCTCATGCCCAGTTGTCCCAGGCTATAGTAAGGAATCAATTTAACCGCATTGACCACGGCAAAGAATAAGCCAGCGGTGCCGGCAAAAACAAGGGGGTTTAAGTGCTTTGGCATCAGGTAAAGATGGAACGGAGGGCCTCCTGCATGGATGCTGAAGCTGGTAAACCCTGCTATTACACCAATGATCGACCCGGCGGTGCTGTTGTGTTCTCTACCTATATGGGCGCCCAGCCCCATAAAGCTTTGAGCGCCAAAACCGAGGGATATCAGGCCTATCACCACACGCATGTGGTCGTCATTAAACTGGTCGGTGGTTAGATACCCGATGATAATTCCTACGATTGCCCCGGGCAGCAGCACCTGTAAGCTGCGCTTGTCAAAAATACCCCAGTAGGTTTTTACAACCAGAACATCCATAACAATCAGTATGGGCAGTAAGATAGCGGCGGCCTGGGTTGGCGACATCACCATAGACATCAACGGAACCGCCATCACCGCAGCGGGGCCTGCAAAGCCGCCCTTGGCAATGCCATAGGCCATAACGGCAGGAACCGCGACTAGATAAAAATAGGGATCACTCAGCAAAGCTTGGCCTTAGGTCGAAGGGTATTTTAGCAATGGTTTTTAATCAACGCTGACAATGCGGCAGGTCGTTATCAAAAAGCTCGTGTTAGTCGAATGATAACAGGTGGCTGATGAAGTCAAAAATCACGCATGTTCGCGAGATTGGAGGTGGTGTATTCCGTTTGTTTCGTGATATAAAAAGCAAGATATCCTGTTTTTTTATAATTAGAATAAACAAGCGCCATCGGGTCACCTGATTGGTGGGAGAAGTAATGAAAAATACCCAAGTAGTGCTGGCGCGTCGACCCAATGGCGCACCGCAAGCCGACGATTTCGCCGTAGTTCAAACCGAAACAGCACCTCTGGCAGAGGGTCAGGCCCTGGTAAAAAACCTCTATGTCTCCTTGGATGCAGGCTTTCGCAACTGGATGGATGAAGGCTCCGGTGACGAGGTCTTGCCTGCAATGCCCCTGAACAAAGCCGTGATGGGTCTCATTCTTGGTGAGGTCATTGAATCTCGAAACCCGGATATTGCAGTGGGGTGCATCTTGATGGCCCGTCTCGCCTGGGAGGAGTTTTCTGTTGTGGGTGAGGGTGACTGGTGGGTAGCCATCGACGACGAGCATAAATTACCTTTGAGCTACCATCTGGGTGTCTTGGGTGACACCGGTATGTCCGGATATTTCGGTTTAACTGATATAGGCAAACCTAAGCCTGGAGACACCGTTGTTGTCTCTGCAGCCGGTGGCGCGGTGGGCTCTATTGCAGGACAAATTGCCAAGATCATGGGAGCGCGGGTCATTGGCTTAGCGGGCAGTGATGAGAAGTGCCAACGACTGGTCGATGACCTCGGCTACGATGTTGGTATCAACTATAAGGCTGACAACTTATCTGAGCTGATAGGCAAACACTGCCCCGATGGCATCGATGTCTACTTTGATAATGTCGGTGGTTTGTTGCTGGAAACCATCCTGGAGCATATTGCCCACGGTGCGCGTATTCCCTTTTGTGGGGCTGTGGCAGACTACGCAGCGCAGAATCCGGGTGGTGGCCCATCCAATCTATTTCAACTGGTTTCCCAGTGTGTCACTTTGCAGGGGTTTATGACGCATTTTCAGTTGGAGCGTTACCCCGAAGCCAGAGCGCAATTAGCTCAGTGGTTGGCTTCGGGTGAATTGAAAGCCCATGAGCATATGTATCACGGGGTGGATCAATGCGGTATTGCCTTTAGCGATATGTTTGCGGGCAAGAACTTTGGTAAGGCTGTTGTGAAAGTAGCCGACAGCTAGCTCAATTGCGTAGCTGCCCTTTGTAAGTAGTGGTCGTCGCACTTGATCATGAAAAATTCCGCACTGCCCTGCGGTTACTTGCCAAGTATCGCTGCTATCGCAACGACAGCAGATCTTGGCAGCAATCGTTGGGTGAGTATAGATGGACGGTGGATAACACCTATTTATCCTAACGCTCAAACTACCCACAGATCCAAGAATGGTTTGTAACCTTTTTAGCACTGTTAGCTATTCAGTTATTAATGAATATGGAAATAACCATGAATTGGTAGTTAGCGACCCACGCGGGGGTTCATTACATTAACACCGTTCACTGCATGGGTATTTTTCTATCGGGTATCAATCCGCTTAGAAACTGCGGATTTTGAAAGTCATTTACTGCACGATCAATTTCCTCAGTGGTATTCATCACAAAAGGCCCGTATTGCACCAGTGGCTCATGAATAGGCTGACCGCTTAGTATCAATAATTCTGCACCTGAGTGTCCTGCCTTCAGCGTTAATTTTTTGCCGTTAGCGTAGATGCCTAGTTGGCGTGGTGCGATCAAATCTGTTGCGCCTTTATAGGCATACACCATTACTTGATTTTCTGTATTGAGAGACAATTCAACGGTTTCGTTGGCGGTCAGTTGCACATCAAGTAAAACCGGATGTGTCGAACTATCAGGAAGCGGACCTCGCAGAGACGTTTGATTGACCGTAACGCTTCCTGCGATAGCTCGTACCATTCCTCCGTCATGCAATCGCTTCTCGGTTATATCAGCGCTGATGATTTCTCGATAGGCCGCTGGCTTCATTTTTTCGGCCGCAGGTAAATTGAGCCAAATTTGAAAGCCGTGTAATAAACCGTGTTCCTGTTCTGGCATCTCACAGTGGAGTACACCGGCACCCGCCGTCATCCACTGCACGTCACCTGCAGTAATAACGCCTTCATTGCCCATATGGTCTCGGTGGCGCATGCGACCCGCCTTCATGTAGGTAATGGTTTCAAAACCTCGATGTGGATGCTCGGGAAAACCACCGATGTAGTCTGCGGCATCGTCAGAGTTAATTTCATCGATCATCAAGAAAGGATTGAGTGCCTGATGCAGTCCTCGTCCCGCCAGCCGATGAATCTTAACGCCGTCACCATCTTGGGTTGGCTGGGCTGTTAGAAGTTGAATTAAGTTACTCATTTTTTCTCTCCAATTGGTTGTCGTGGTGCAAGGCGTTTACGCGGCCGCAAGCTCATCTCGGCCATGGGCTACGCTAAAATCCTGCGTCGGTCCCAAGGGGATGACCCCGGTGGGGTTGATCATCAGGTGGCTGGCGTAATAGTGCGTCTTGATATGCTCAAAGCTGACGGTTTCAGCAACTCCCGGCACTTGATAGAGCTCGCGCACATAAGCACTGATGGCTGGGTAATCGGCCAGCAGCTGTCGATTCGTTTTGAAATGGCCAAAGTACACTGCATCAAAGCGAATCAAGGTGGTAAACAGGCGCCAATCGGCTTCTGTCATCTGCTGGCCCGCCAGATAGCGCTGTTTTGTCAGCAGCCCTTCTATCCAATCCAGCGAATCGAACAAGTCATGAAATGCCGCTTCGTAGGCTTCCTGCGAAGTCGCAAAGCCCGCTCGGTACACACCATTATTGATGGTATCGTAAATGCGATTGTTCAAAGTATGGATGGTCTCGTGTAACGCCTCCGGGTAGCAGTCGTTGGTATCCCCGGTTAGATGATTAAACGCCGTATTGAACATGCGGATAATGTCCGAGGATTCATTACTGACAATGGTCTGTGTTTTTTTATCCCACAAAACCGGCACCGTAACGCGGCCTTCATAGCTGGCATCGGCGTTCAAATACAGCTGATAAAGGAAGTTCAGGCCGTAAAGCGGATCGCTCATTTCCCAGCCGTTTTCCAGCATGATCGGCTCGACCACGGTGACATCGATGTAATCTTGTAGCTGCTTGAGCTGGCGGAAAATCAGTGCGCGGTGTGCCCAGGGGCAAGCCAGTGACACATACAACTGGTAGCGACCTTTCTCTGCTTTAAAGCCAGCCTCACCGCTGGGTCCGGCTTCTCCATTTGGCGTCAACCAGTTTCGGAAACGACTATCCTGGCGGCGAAATTCACCTCTGTTATTGCCTGTGTCGTACCACTGATCAACCCATTCACCCTTCTGTAATAAGCCCATTATGCTGCTCCTGCAATATCGTTGGAGTCGAAGTCGGCTATCAGTGCGTCAACCTGTTGTTTGCCTTGGGCAATCACATGCTCAGGTGTGCCTTTCGAACCACTGGCGTCGATATGAAATACCTCGGCAATGCCTAGAAACCTGCAGATATGCTCCAGGTAGGGGCTCGCAAAATCCATCTCACTATCGATAGGTGTGCCACCCGTGGCGGTGATAATGAAGACCCGCCTGACGTTCAGTAAACCTACCGGACCCTGCTCGGTGTATTTAAAGCTCACACCTGCGCGACAGATCGCATCGATCCACTGCTTTAAGGAGGCTGGAATCCCAAAGTTGTACATCGGCGCCCCTAGCACCAGGGTGTCTGCACCCCTTAACTCCTCAATTAACTGCTCTGACAATGTTAATTGCGGCTGCAAACTGGCGCGTTGGCTCGCGGAAGAACCGTGTACCGCTATCAGGTCTTCGGCAGTGATTGGCGGCAAGGCTTGCTGTGCCAGGTCTCGGCTAACGACCGGTTCGCCCAGGGCCTCAACCAGATACGCTCCAATAATACGAGTATTTGAATGGTCCCGCCGTGCACTGCTATTGATGTGTAATACGGTCATGTTCTCGCTCCTAAGTCATTTTCTTGGGTTTGTTTAACTAATGGAGCCATTGTAACGATTGCTATATTCGTAATAAGTCCTATTTCTAGATTAGAATGATCTAAATTTTAGAACTATATTGGAGGTGTAAAATTGGCCAGAAACCCCATAACTATCGAGATTTTGGAGGCGCTAGACGCTATCGATCGGCGCGGAAGCTTTGCAAAAGCAGCTGAAGAACTGAATAAAGCGACCTCGGCCATTTCCTACGCCGTACAAAAGTTGGAGGAGCAGTTGGGTGTCGGTGTTTTTCAACGCCAGGGGCGCCGCTCGGTATTAACGCCAGCAGGGCGCTTATTACTGGCAGAGGGTAGAGAAATACTCCAAACCACGGCACGGCTCGCTAACAGGGCTAAGGAGGTTGCCACTGGCTGGGAGCCCAGCATTAGCATCGCTGTAGAGTCACTTCAATCGTACCCGGTGTTTTTCTCGGAGCTGAACGAATTTCTCAATGAGCATCCCACGATAGAAATTGATATCTGTGAATCAGTGCTCAATGGTGGCTGGGAGGCGCTTGCGCAGGACCGGGTCGATGTGATTGTCGGATCGCCCGGGCCAGTTCCGCTGCAAAAAGGCTATCGCTCGATTCGTCTCGCCAGTGCTGATCTGGTACCCGTGGTTGCCTCTAGTCATAAGCTGGCCAGCCTGATCGATAACCCTGAGGCGTTCAAGGCGGCCCTGTCTAAAGTCAGGCGTGTCATTACTCATGATACGTCGCTAACTGACGTTGCGCGCAGTGCCGGCTTGGGAAGTGAGGGGCTATCGTTTTTCGTGCAAAACATCGATCAAAAAGTCGAAGCAATCCTGGCGGGGATAGGTATAGGCCACTTGCCTCGATCGCGTATTCAGCAGCCCCTAATCAGGGGTGAGGTGATAGCCCTGGATTTAAATGAAGACTCTAATTACGAGAATTTTCTCGCCTGGAAAATTAGTAACAAAGGCAAGGGGCTGCAAGCGCTCACTGAAAGATTTTCCGCTGTGTTCCAGTAAAAAACAAACTCGTTCGCAAATTTGCTTGCCGGATGAAAATGGCATGGTAGTTGTCGGAGTGATGCCAGTTTAGAGCGCTGTCCCGATCGGAAAATTGACCAGTAGCCTTTAAGGCGAATCAAAATCAGCCAGAAAACTAGAGGGACGTATCAACATGTCCTCTATTTTTGTGTCGGGTCGTACCATATAGGTGAGCTATACACACGCTCCTGAGTCACCATGGGGGTATTTTCCGGCGGATCCACTTCAAAGTACTTGGCGTCATAGGCGGTCCATCGCGGTGTGGGAATTTCGATGACCCGGGCGTAATAAAACGCGCGTTGCTTGGCATCAAAATCGGGATCTTCCCAGAAAACACCAAAACTGACTGCGCCGACACTGTTGGTATAGCTGGCCTGCTCTACGTCAACGGTGGATGCGACTGAGGGTGCTTTTCCTGTGTTTGCGTCAACGGTGCGGTCGTCAGAAAGTGCGACATCGAAAACCTGTTCCTGCGATTCACCCTTGCCGTTGAGCCAGCCTTTTATAATTTGAACTCGATCGAGGTTGGCCCCGTCTGGATCCTTGAAAGCTTGTATCAGGAACTTGGGAGATCCATTGCGCGGTCCCTGGGACAATTGCCCACCCATGGGAACACCCTTGGTATATCCAATGTCTGCGAGATTGGATGAGGCGATGTCACTTTCTACAAAATCCCAACCAGCAAAAAGGCGCAGTGCAATTCTTGGGCCGGTGGTTGCGTAGACCTCTTTGCGCTGAAGAGCATCAAAGAGTGCTTCGCGGGTATTCTCCCTGGCCCATACACCAGCATAGCCCGAGGCCGCCAGCCTCCAGTTTTTCCATAAACTACCGCCCATTCTGCTTTCCATGCGCTCGGCGCTGGGTTCTGAGTCGAGAAATTTCCCCCAAAAATTATTGTCGTCTGCAGTCGATAAAGTGGTGTGTGAATCGGTGGCGCCTATCATTCCAAATTGATAGGGGTTTGCGCCCAGCTTGTTTTCCAATTCCAAGCCCAACTTAAGGGCAGAGCGAGCGTACTCGTGCTTGAGCATTGAGTCTGTTTTCGCGACTGTTCTGCCGATGTTGTCTTGGTCCCAGGTTTCAAAATCGGCAAACTCGTCATCTGGAGAAAGGAACGGGTGAGCTTCGCCATCTCCTTTAACTTGCGTGACTTCATAGACGGGCTCCCAGCGGGCACGCCGTTCAGCGTAGTCGCGATCTAAAGGTTTGCCATCCAAATCTTCCAGCGCAAACATCAGTCCGTTGGATATATTGCCGTTGTGCGGAATGGACATCACTTGTCCACCCGTTTTGGTTTCATAGCGCTGCATTGCCGCCCATAGTTGTTCGGGGTTGACGCTGTCCAGGGCAGAATAAGGAGGCAGTTGCGTTGCTTTTTCTGCGCCATCGCGAAACAAAACAACACGGTGAAGATTGTTTCCCTCGACCATGGAGGTCCATTCATAACCAACGAAGGCGGTAAACACGCCAGGGTCATTTTGGTTTTCGGCAAAGCCCGCTGCTTCTTTCCAGACATTTAGGCGAAAATCTTCTGATAGCTCCTGCTCGTATGCTGTGTTTGCCATGCGAGCAAGCCATTCATTAATAATGGCCCCGATATCGCCACCTGCGTTATCGAGCACATTACGCCACTCCTTGCCCAGATCGGTCTCGAGAAGTACCGGGTCATCGTTCAACAGCATGGGGAAAACCCCAATAAACTCTGCGTGATCTGCCACCAGCAAAAAGTCCAGAGGCCGTCGCAATTGGACGTCCATGCCGTTGTTGGCAGTGACCTTCACGCCCTTGGCAAACTTCATGGAGTCCTCTGGGCTAAGACGAGAATTGCCAAAGGCGAATGAGTCGGGAGAATAATTGCTGTGCACATGCAAATCTCCCCAATAGACGTTGGTCTTATTGGCCTCGTTCAGGGGCGGTGAATACTCTTCGGCGCCAAGGGGTAATGCAGACAGCGCAAACAATAGGGCGGTTAGTTTAATCACGGGCTCTCCTTTGTGCGCGAGGGTCGCGCAAACTCAATCGTGTCACAGGCGTCAAACTACAATAGGTGGGATGCGGGCTTGGAGTTAAAATTATTTATGCCGGCATCACCTGTTCTCGTTGCCACGGGCACAGGATAGCGAACATCGCGCCTTATATAAACCGACCATCCTGCTTTTTATTGACGGTCTGTGGGTGGGTACGAGAGATGATGCGCCCTGGCCCGTGCCTGGGATAGCGCTGACCGCGTCCTTTGGGCTCAGAACTTCAATGCTGTAGACTCACGGATCAATATTGACATCACATTTTTGCAAGGCTCACATTGGTCTTTCGGTCAACATCCGTCGCGCCGATCAGTGCTCCCAGCGCGCTTTCGAGATCAGCCCGGGGTGAGTGTTGGGATCAGCGTCTACACCTGTAAGTGTTGTCGCTGGTTCCGTGGGTATACCAAAGCGTCCGCTATCTTCATTGGGTGCTATAGTTGCAGCACTAACCCGCACAATCCAATCGCCTTTCTCATGCGCCTGTGCAGACAAGCTACCTACGATTAAAGCTGGAAATAAAGCCATACTCGTTAATTTCTTCATGAACATCTCCTTGGTCTTCATGCCTTTTGTTGCGCGCCCGGTTGTCACGCCGACCCATTTCCAGAGCGTGTTAGGTGAATGTGTGTGTCTGGGTATTGATGTCAGTCAAAGGATCAAGCAAAGCTGGATATCTTGTCGATCTCGCCGAAATACAGTAGGCTACGGCCTATTCCTCTTCGGAGGATTCTCAGGGCGGGGTGAAAGTCCCCACCGGCGGTAATCGCGTTACTGATTTTTATTAAGAGCGTGTAGCCCGCGGGCGCTTGTTGTGCAGTGACTGTACAGACAACAAGGACAGCAGACTCGGTGTGATTCCGGGGCCGACAGTTAAAGTCTGGTTATGAGGATTGGGTAATTGCTTGTTAGCAGTCGTATCTATTGTTAGGTGTGCGCTCTGCTTATCATGAATATCTTTTCGCCCTTTTTATTGACGACAGGGCGAACAAATGACCTCACTAATCACTCCTACGCGTTCCGGATTTTCCGGAGCTAATCGAATTGCGTTTATCCAATCTTGTTGGCATCGCGACATTGTCGACTGCTGTAGAGATTCTTTCTTAAGTGAAATGGAATCCCTCAGTTCTCATCAGGTGGATTTGTTTGAGGTCCCCGGTGCGTTCGAGATCCCGCTGCACGCCAAACGCCTTGTGCAAACCGGTAATTATGTCGCCGTGGTTGCGGCGGGACTGGTTGTAGACGGGGGAATATACCGACATGAGTTTGTGGCCCAGTCTGTCATTAGCGGGCTTATGCAGTTGCAATTGGAGCTTGATACACCCATTTTTTCCGCGGTGCTAACGCCTCATCAGTTTCATGGTAGCGAAGAGCATATCAAGTTTTTCAGTGAACACTTTGTGCATAAGGGAGCAGAAGCAGCTCAGGCCTGTGCTGCTACAATCAGTCAGCTGAATACCCTCGAGATTGCGGTATAGAGCACAGGGGTCACGCTTCTCTAAAACCCCCATTCGAACCCAATACGAAACCGGTCAGCTTCTTTAAACTGGCCGAACAACCCCTCGCGATCGCCATAAAAGACGTCCACACCTGCGTAAATATCAATGTTTTCTCGGTAGTTATAGGTGAGTTTGGTTTGTAGCACACCGTCGCCATGATCTAGGGAAAAAATATGCAGCCATTTCAGCGTTACGGTCTCATTCATAAATTTTGACTCCCACAAGAAAGTAGCCGTGTCTTCGCTCTGATTGTTGATCAGGTCTTCGCCGCTGCCGACAACCGTTGTTTGAAACCATTGCACTGAAATGAACTGGTCTGTCCAGCCCTGCCAGTCGAGCCCAAGCACGGTACTCCACTGGCCTGCTTTGGTCACCCCCGGTGCTGTGGAAACGGTTCTATGATAACGGTCTGTTTCATAGGCAATCTCTGCGCGCACGGTCCAGTCTCCGACAACGGTACTAGCGGTGCCACCGATTAACTGGCTGCGTTCATATTCCTGGCTTACTCGTAACAGCTGGTCGCTGACCTCTACCCGGACTACTGGTGTATCAACGTAGTGGTACAGGTAGTTTAGCGAGACATCCCAGCCGCCGGTAAACTGGGTAAATCGTATGCCGACATCGCTATCTTTTAGCAAAGAGTCAGGTGCGCTTGCTTCCTCGACGAACACTTTTTGTCCAGGGGTTTGCTGCGGTACCAATGCCGGGCTCGTAAACGCAAAAGGCGAATGAGCCGGTGCCAGTTCATGGGTAGTGGTGTCAGGTATCCACAGTATCTGAATCAGGCTGTTATCGCCGACGGTGTATTCCACGTTCGCCATCCACAGTGGAATGCGAGAATCGTCAAAATCATCGAGAATAAACTCGCGAAAATTCTGGGGGTTGATCACGTCCAGCAGTTTGAGTCCGTCGGCCTCGCCCCAAACTACCTGTTGCTTGCCGAGTCGCCAAAAAGTCGAAGTGTTCGAACCATCCCAGTAAAGTTCCCGAAGATCAATTGTTCCGGCCTCGCCGTTCGCCAAAGGGCCGCCGATACGCGAATAGGTCTGCGGTCTGGACCTATGATTCAGATCGCCGATACCGTCATGCCGAAAACGGGCGATAGCTTTCAGATCGCCGCTGAACAATGGTTGGTTGTATTCGACATCCAATAAGACTTCTTGCTGCTGTGTCTTGTGGGCGTTGAAGTCATATGCACTTTGGGCTTTCACAATGCCGCTAACATCTCCGGCGTAAGCGTGGCAGTGGAGTGTAGCCACCACCATAGCGCCGGAAAACTTGAGCAGGGTGTTCACTAGCGCAGCCCTCTTTCAAGTGCTCGGCGGGTGAATGAGGAATCTACTACAGGTGTCTGGTAGTCCACATCGGAAAATACAAACTCGGTGTGATGACCCGTTTTGTGGTTCCGCACTTCCATGCGATGACGAGTCCAAATACCGTCGATTTTGCGAATGTCACTGATGGTGGTTGTCTTTAACTCATTGAGCATGACATCCCAGTACTGTGCCTTCACCACCTGCCAATTAGAACGGTCGACCCAGCTGTGAACCTTGCCATAGCCCAGCTCTTTTGCTGTGGCGTCGTCGACGGGTATGGCTTCTACTTTGAGCGTCTCCCGGCCGTCGACAAGCTCGTTTTTTAGTGTTTTGAAGTGATAGTCACTGAGCTCAATCTTCCCCTCTTTCTTTATATCTTCGTAGGTGAAATCGGTGCCCAGAAAATAGTCACCTCTATCCGATGCCGAGATGCGGCGCGCCTTTCTCAAGGCGGGCAGGTACAACCACTGATCGTCATCGAGCTGGACGTCGGGGTAATCGTAGGTCAAAAATCCAGTGTCCTTAACGTTTCTTGGCGAAAGGTAAAACAGCACAGTGCGTTTCTCGTCGCCGAAATACTTGCGATAGCCTATTGTTTCCCTTTTGCGCTCCTTGCCACGCCGGTCGATCATTGTCATGGACAATTTGCGAGTTACGTGGCTGCCATCGTCCACCCTATTGATTTGCTCAACCACCCAGCGGCCCTCGGGCAGTTCGTCTGCAGCCGCAGCATCTGTCGCTACCAGAAACCCGATAACACCGACAACCGCGATCGCGATAACAGTACTGGCACCGGTCGGTAAGGCATTTTTGAGCCCCCTGTCTGACACCTCGCCGGTGATAAAGCGAGGTCTCAGCAGCTGTACCAGGGCGGGCAGCAATGTCATGCTCACCAGAAAACTGGTGGTCACCGAAATGGCAACAATGGTCCCAAAGTTGTTGAGCGACACCACCTTGCTGGAAATCAAAACTCCAAATCCCAAAGCAATAGCCAACAGATTGAAAAATAATGCCCGGCCGGTAGTTGGGTAAAACTGTCGCAGGGTTTGATCCATATTCTGTGTCTGGCGATAAAGCGTGCGCAGGCGTTCAATGGTGTGAATGGCGAAGTCCACGCCCAGACCAATGGCAACAGCGGCAAACATTGAAGTGCCAATACCCAGTGGAATGGAGAAAGCCACCATTGCTGAGTAGACTAGCAAAATACTGGTGGCAACGGGGATTAAGGTAAAGGTGCCAGCCACGCTCGAACGAAACAGCAATGAAGAAACCAGCCATACCAGCAGCAAAGCGATACCCACACCGGTAAAATGACTCACTCCCAGATCCTTGATCCAGTGGTAGGTGAGATTAACTCTGCCGCTTAACCTTGCGACTACAGTATCGTCGTTAAACTCCGCGACCAGATATTCACTCAGAGATTCCACCACAACTTTATTGTTGGTGTAGGCACCGGTATTGAGCGTTACTCTTACGTTTGCCAGCCGATAGTCATAGTCGACCTCTTCTTCAAAATCTGTGGGATCGCTGGAAGCGCTATACAAAAGGAAATACTGCGCTACCAAATCCTTGTTGTCAGGCAGGGTATACTGATCGATGTTGCCGCCATTGAGTGCTCGGTTCATCTGCTTTAGATAGTCCACCACCGATGTTGAACCCTGAACGCCCGGCAATGTTTTCGCGTAGCTTTGCAGGGCCTCGATCTTGTTCAGGACAACTGGGTCAAAAATCGCTTCTTCCTCATTAGTTTCAACGACAATGTCGAGGTAGCTTGTGCCGTCAAAACGGCTGTTAATTTCCTTGTCAGCGATATAGAGGTACTCGGATGGATGGAAGGTGGCAATCCTGTCTTCGTCGACCACGATTTGGCTTGCGGCAACCATGCCCAATAGGCCGATAACGATAGCGCTAGCCACGATGTACTTGGATCTTTTAAGTGTAAAGTTACCCAACACCACCATTGCTCTGGCAAAGGTATCGTGGGTGCCAGAGGCGACGTTGCTGGTCAGGCGAGGGTGCACTTCAGTTTTTAAAAGGCTCATAACGGCGGGCAGGAAAATCAGTGAGTACAACCAGGCGATCGTCACGCCAAGCGCAGTAAAAAGGCCAAAGAATTTGAAGGGAGGCATATAGGCAGCAAAGTACAACCCCATGAACCCTGCCGCTGTAGTCAGGGTGGTCAGTGTTACTGGCCGCCACATCGCTTCCATACCGGCAACAATAGAGTCGGGGATCGACTCAGCGTGGTGCAATGCACGTCGTTTAAAATACTCGCTATAAATGTGAATGCTGTCAGCGACCGCGATACCAATCAGGATCACCGGGAGCGCGTTGGTAATCACAAAAAATGGAACACCGAACAGGGCCATCGCGCCCACCGTGACAATGGCCGATGCGCCAATAATAAGATTGGCAGCCAATACAGCGCCGCCTCGCAGAAACGCCCCGAACACTATGATCGATATAACTAATGCGGCGATAGGGTTTAAACGCTGCGCGTCGGCATCGATATAGCTGCCCAGGTAACCGGAAATCGCTCCTTCCCCTGCAACATGGATAGTAACGCCTGCGGGAAGGGCAATTTCATCCAGTGTGCTTCGAAGCGCCGCGTAGGTTTGCTCAGCCTGGTCTTCATCCAGTAACTCAGCAATAACCAGGGTTGCCGATTCATCCTGTGCCACCAAGCTACCTTGATACAGTGGGAAGTCGCGGATTGCATCGCGGATTTGGTTTGCCTGGGCCTGTGAGGTTAGTGCCGCTTCGTAAAACGGTTCCACTGCCATACCGTCATCGGTAGCGACGATATTATTCTCAGTGTTTAGGCTTTTTACACCATCGGGATCGATGTTCCGTACTTTAACAACCGCATTGGTTACCGCCCGTACAGCGTTCAGCCCTTGTGGGGTGAAGATTGTTCCCTCGGCAACAACCGCGATAACCATCGGGTCGCTTAGTCCAAAAAGCGATTTAACCTTGTCTCGGTAAACTAGAGCCGAATTATCGGTAGCCAGAAATGCATCCGATCGGGTGTCTCTCGTCAGTGTTGGTACAAAGGATGCCATAGTGACAATCAGGATGAGCCCTAATGCTATTATTCGCTTGGGATGAATCACAATCCAACGGAAGAAAGGTTGCGCTCGAGTAACTTTTACTTTGTTCATGACGGATCTCCATTGAGTATATGCATGTATATGCATGTATTAGGTTTAAAAAATCAGCTAACCGAAGCAGCAGTCTGTGCCGGCGACCGTGTAAGAATCCGGGCAAATATCATGGTGTGCGGAACCAAGAGTATGGGCACAAAGAATGTTGGTATGAACCAGGTCGCTCCCAAACTGGGTACAACCTCCGCGTGGCTTAGTGCGCTTACTAGGTCTGCTGTGCCCACAACATTGAAGATCCAGACCAGCGCCAGCCAAGGTACGGGGCAGAGATTGTTCAGCGACACCATCGGCTAAAAACGCCAGCCACGGTGCGACATACCATTTTGCAAGCAGCTTATAGACAAAGAGGCTGAGAGCCAGTTGTGCGCCAAAAATTGCGAGAGTATTCATAGTGTTAATTCCTTCGGCGAGAGCTGTGCTGGCAGGGTTTGCCAGGGGCAGGGGGGTGAACATCCTTCAAGATTTCATTTTCGATAGTCATTTTCCTCTCCTTTGAGCTTTCGTTCCGAGTTGATTCAATTTAAACATGTATATGCATGTATTTTGAAAAAAATCAGCCTTTAATTGCGACGATCTCACGACTCAATTTGATGAGCAGGTCATCCTGGCCCTTGCCCAATTTTTTTCGGAGTATTTTCTGCGCTTCGTCCCATGGCCCTAGCGCACGCTGGTAAAGTTCTTTCCCTTGCGCGCTTAGCGAAAGGGCTTTCTCGCGCCTGGTTGCGCCTTCTCCGACAGAAATATAGCCATCCCGGACCAGCGGTTTAAGTGCCCGAGAAACGGTTGTCTGATCCATCACCAGGATGTTCTGAATTTGCGAAGCTGTCGTTGTGCCAGTCAATGCCAAGGCCCGCAATATCGTAAATTGCGTGACTCGAATGCCGACCGGACTCAGGTACTCATTATAGAGCTGGCTGACCACTCGGTCGGCTCGCCGCAGAGTATGAGCCAGGCACACAATGGATTTCTTGTTTGTCATACTTCGACTATACATGCATATGCATTTAATGCAAATTGCTATTTCGACTATCCTGAAACCTTAATCCAAGAGTATGCAGTTATG
>JBLGAR010000056.1:0-29106 GCA_047612385.1 Cryomorphaceae bacterium
ACCACAATCGAGCGGGTTAGACCACGCGGCTGCGAACCCTGATTGCTGCTACTTCTTATTATGTGGATCATAAGCCTGCACAACCTAGAATCAAATTGGATCTTGCTCAAGCCCTGCTTCCGCACCTTAATGCAGAAACACAATAAATTTACCATACTCACCATAGCCCATTATGTCGCTCAGAGAACAAACAGTTGGATGACAGTGCATTAACGGGCTCTCTAATACATTACTATCTAATATTTATATACTCCAGCTCCAAGCAGAAGTAAAGTTACAATGACAGTCCACTATATTGAGTAGCTACACGAGCCCATTAGCGCACCACAATAGGGCCACACTGCCGTCACGCAGTAATATGGCTCTCCGCGGGCAATCCCGCGGCATACAGAACAATTTCCGAACCATTGGTGAACAGCTGACGGGTCAAGGCTAAGCGGTAAAAAAGGAAATAATAATCATGGAACCGACCTCTACAGATACTGCTCAGCATAGTACCCAGCAAGATCCTACTTCCCTAACATACCCGTGGTACATGGTGTCCCTGTGTATGCTAGCCTATATTTTTTCCTTTATAGATCGCCAGGTTATCACGCTGTTAATAGAGCCTATTCGCGCGGATCTTCAAATCTCGGATACACAGTTTAGCCTTTTGCATGGTCTGGCATTTGCGATGATGTATGCAATCGCAGGTATCCCTATTGCCCGCATGGCAGACAGCCGCTCTCGGCCTGCTATTATCTCCGCAGGCATTTTTGTATGGAGCCTCGCCACCGTTCTGTGCGGTACCGCCAAGAGTTTTGTTCAATTATTTTTAGCGCGAATGGCAGTCGGGGTGGGTGAGGCGGCACTTTCGCCGGCTGCCTATTCCATGATCACAGATTCGTTCCCGAAATCAAAACTCGGGGTCGCGCTAGGTGTGTACTCCAGCGGTTCATTTCTCGGGGGCGGCTTGGCGTTCATTATTGGTGGTGCAGCCATTGCGATTGTCGAGCAGTGGGGAGTGCAGAGTCTCCCTCTTATCGGTGACATAAAGCCCTGGCAAATGACATTTTTTATTGTGGGCCTCCCGGGCCTATTAGTAGCAGCACTGTTTTACATTACAATCAAAGACCCAGAACGCAAGGGAGTCAGCGCTGATAGCACTGCCTTCAGCTTTTCTGAGGTTCTGCGCTATGTAGGTCAACACAAAGCTACGTTTACGGCCCATTACCTGGGGTTTGGCTTTCTGTCACTGGCCTTGTTTGCATTGATGAATTGGGCGCCTGCCTACTTTCTGCGCAAATACGAAATGCCGATTAGAGACGTGGGCCTATACCTTGGCCTAGTCGTGCTAATCGGTAACACTGCTGGCGTGCTCGTCAGCGGATGGCTGACAGACTATTTTACTAGACGTGGTTATCGCGATGCACCCATGCGAGCCGGAATGATAGGCTGCATAGGCATTGTTATTCCCGTCATTTTATTTTCTCAAGTTGCTGGCTTCGCCGGCAGTCTGGCACTGCTGGCTATAGCCATGTTCTTTGCTAGCTTTCCACTGGCAACATCAGCTGCTGCTCTACAGCTTATGGCGCCCAATAGGATGCGTGCACAAGTTACAGCGCTATTTTTTCTGTCTTTGAACATTCTGGGGATTACCGGTGGCACAACGCTGGTGGCGTTAACTACAGATTTCGTTTTCCAAGATGACACCATGGTGGGCTACTCAATGTCGATAATCGGCGCAACAGGTGCAATACTCGGTGGCATCATATTGGCCTGGGGGCTCAAACACTTCGCAGTCACGGAGCAAGAGGTGGCACTGGCGCAACAGTAGGCTTTGCGAGGCATTACATGTTGCTGGTTTGCAGCTACAATGACAGCCATGCCATCCTTTGAAGAACAGTTTTACATTGAAAACCCCAGCCGTTGGCAGGCACTGCGCCGCGACCTCAGACTTCTCCTGTGGCTGGCTCACAAGGCTTGGTTGTGGCTCGGCAAAGGATTACTGGTGCGAATCGCCTACCGTCGTGCACGGCGTTCGAAAAAGACGCTCATACTAGAAGACCAGTTCAAGAGCTAACTGTGAAAAAAAGAAATTTCCCCTCCCCCGAACTCACCTTTGCCTATCGCGAACAACCTGTTTCAGGCAACGTTATCAACGGCCTGGGCGTTACCGAAAAACAGCAAGCGACACAGATTTTTCACGGCTCAGGTGCGCGCGAGCTTGAGTGGGCTCAACTGGAATACTTCTTTGCGCTGATCAATCCCCTAAAAGTGTATTGGTTGAATTTAGTCAATCGCTGGATGCTGCGCAAGGCCGATGGACCGATCGCCAAAACCAAAGTGCCTGTCGATAACCCCGCCGCCATGGCAAGCAAGGTTAAAGCTCGCGCACTCGAATTGGGCGCTGGCACGGTGGGCATTACCGCTATGACCGAGCAGGCCACCTACCGAGGTAGCGAGATAAAATACCCGACCGCAATTGTGGTTTTGGTCCCCATGGACGGCGCGGAAATGGCCTATGTCACGACCAATCGTGCAGGCACAGAAACGATGCGCGCTTATATGGAGATCTCCCGCACGGTCATTTCACTGGCGGAGCACATCCGATCCCTGGGATGGCGAGCTCGGGCTTACTGCGAGGGCGCTGATCTACTGCATATCCCATTGGCGATTGATGCAGGTCTGGGCCAGTTGGGGAAACATGGCTCGCTGATCTGCAGGGAATATGGATCCAGTATGCGCATCGCCACCATACTGACGGATTTGCCCTTGGCATTGGACAACCCCATCGACATTGCGGTTGATGATCTTTGCATTGGCTGCAGACGCTGCACACTGGACTGCCCCGTGGATGCAATCGGCGACAGTAAGAAAATCGTCAGAGGTGAGGAGAAATGGTATGTGGATTTTGACAAATGCGCGCCCTACTTTACTGCGACAGTCGGCTGCGGCATTTGCATAGAGGTCTGTCCCTGGACCAAGCCCGGACGAGGCCCTTCGTTGTCCGAAAAGCTACTATCGAAGCGTACGACGCAAACCCCTGGCACTTGAAGCTAGGTGTGCCTGTGCGAAGCGGCAACGGTAGAAGCGTGATCGTAAAGGCCTGAAGTAATGTTCAGCACCTTGCAGGTTGTCAGAATCTCCACATCCAAATCTTTTATCGAATCAGTAAGTGTCAACAACAGCTCTCGGCGAAACTGAGCAAATAAATCGCTGGCCCGAGTACCCTCCTCTGTCACTTCGTAGGCAGCTGTACGTTTGCTGTCGCCGTTGCCAGCGCGTGCTATCAATCCCGATTTGGTTAACTTGCGCAGGGAGTACTGCAAATTTGGGATGTCGTCACGGTTCATCAGGCGCGCTACTTCAGAAATACTTTTGGGCCGGTCGTGCATACGAATAATATGCAGCACGGCATTGTCGGTGCCCGATAACCCACCATCGACACAGCAGGCGAGGCAATCTTTTTGCCATCGCTCAAAGGCGGCGCTAATTCGGAGAATTGAAAATTCCAGCTCTGTGAAATTGAGTTCCATATCACTTTGTGCCAAATGCCAGCGTTTATCTAAAACAGGCCCGTCGAGTTTGCTTTTAGAGGTAATGGGACACTTCCTTTATGAGCTTAACAAGTTTTGATTATAGGAGCTTTGACAACGAGCGTCACTTACCTTGTCACCTTCACCTATACTGATTCGCGTCGGATCTCATAGTCTCAAGCGCTCCATTGTTGACTTCGAGGTAATTTCAGTTAACGTGAATGTCTCATTCAGTCGTCTGAACTAGGAAAATCATGAACGCAATTGACTACAGTAGTGCGCCTTATCCTGTGCGCTCCAATTTTGACGAAACACATAATCGTTTTTGGAATCGGCTTGCGTCTCCTGGCGCTTGGCTAAGCGGTGCTCAGAAAGTCGCAATCGCAAAAGAGATCAGGGCGGCACAAGGCTGTACTTTATGCAAGGCGCGTAAAGAGGCGCTCTCTCCGTATCAAGTTGCGGGCACGCATGAGATTGTCTCCGATGAACTTAGTGAGGCGATGGTTGAAGTCGTACATCGCATTGTCACTGATTCAGCTCGTCTGACCAAAAAATGGTTCGACGACATTGTTGCACAAGGACTAACACCACAAGAGTACGTAGAAATTCTCGGCACCATCGTCCATACCTTTGCTATCGATGAATTCTGTCGAGGTCTGGGTATTCCGCTCAATGAGCTGCCTGAACCACTAGCTGGCGCGCCAACGCGATACTTGCCTGAGAACGCCACCTACGATGCCGAAGCGTGGGTGCCCTTGTTACCGAATTTCATAGAAGAAGGAGCAGAAGCTGATCTTTGGAATGGCTTTGGTGCCAACGTCATTCGTGCGCTAAGTCTTGTGCCAGATGAAGTCCGCAGTTTGATCGACCTGTTTAATTCTCACTATATTACAAATGATAGTATCGTAGGCGATTGGACAATCTGCCCTCACGGGGGTTTAACTCGGATAGAAATGGAGATAATCGCGACTAGAGTCTCCTCACACAATGACTGCTTTTACTGAACCTCCTCACATGCAAATATGCTCCGTGAGAGCATACAAGCTGATGGAAAAATTATCGATTTGGAAGGGCTGGCAGATCCCGATTGCAAAGAAATTTCTGGCCTGAAAAATTCAAAAATCCTAATAGAATATGCTGATGTTTTCATGACGAGAGATTCAGCACAACTAGTTATTATATGCGAAGTACTGGAAAAGGAAATGGGCGCCAAAGCACTGGTGGATGCAGCCGGTGTTGCTTCAAATTTCCAGCGTATGGTCAGGATTGCTGATGGTACTGGAATACCCGTAGATCCAGGTAATTATGATGTGAAAGCGGACTTAATCGAACAGCTTGGTCTTAAACAATATGAGTCGGCTAAAAACACACTGGGTTAGGTGAATGAGTTGTTCACGCAGGTCCTTCCTAGGCACTACTTCCGCAGCAGTTGCTGCGATGATAGTGTCGGGTTTGGCCGGTGGAGAAGAAAAGACGGTGCGCTCTACTGCAAGCAGTGCGCAGTCTCCGCGCGAAACTGAAGTTGTAGCGTTCTCCGCCCTAGAGTTATCCGTGGCTATTCGTAACAAGCAGGTGTCCTGTGTCGAAGTCATGCAGGCATATCTGGCGCATATCGACACATTCAATCCCAAATTTAATGCCATTGTTTCGATGCGCGATTACTCGCAGTTGATGGAAGAAGCACAATTGCGTGATAGGGAGTTGTCGCGTGGGGAGTATCACGGCTGGATGCACGGCTTTCCACATGCAGCGAAAGACCTCGCTGATGCTACCGGATTGCTCACAAGTTTGGGGTCACCCCTTTTTAAAGAAAATATAGCGCACAGTGATTCGATTCATGTCGAACGGATTAAAAAAAGCGGTGCGATTATCATCGGCAAAACTAACGTGCCGGAATTTGGGCTGGGTTCACAGACTTATAACCCGGTTTTTGGCACCACACTAAACGCCTACGATGGGGTAAGTACAGCCGGTGGCAGCAGCGGAGGTGCCGCCGTAGCGTTAGCTCTAAAAATGCTGCCTGTTGCCGATGGCAGCGACTTGATGGGGTCTTTACGTAACCCTGCAGCGTTCAACAATGTCATTGGCTTTCGACCTACTCCGGGGAGAGTGCCCCTGAGCGGCATGTATATCGAGGAGCTGCCGTGCAACGGGCCCATGGGCCGTGACGTTCGAGATACGGCGATGCTGCTATCGACGATCGCCGGCTATCACAGCGCGGCGCCCACCTCATTAAAACAAGACAGCACGCAGTTTGCACAGACACTTAAGAGTAACGTTACAGGAACTCGGATTGGTTGGTTGGGTGATTTCGATGGCTATCTCCCGATGGAAGAAGGCGTTATGGACGTCTGCGAAAAGGGGCTAAAGGCGTTTAGTGATATTGGCTGTGAGGTCGACAAGGCAAAGCTAGGATACCCGATGGAGCAACTGTGGGCCACCTGGCTCACATTCCGCCACTGGCTAGTTTTGGGGAAAGTTGGCCCCTTGTATAGGGACCCCAAAAAGCGGCCTCTTCTGAAACCAGAAGCGATATGGGAGGCGCAAGGCGGGCTCAATCTCAGAGCTGATGACGTTTATCAGGCTTCTGTTGCCCGTTCTCAATGGTATAAAGCTCTCTTGGGCGCGTTCGAGCATTACGATTTCCTGGTTCTACCCACAGCGCAGGTTTTTCCGTTCGATGCCAATACACATTGGCCAAAAGAAATTGCCGGCAAGACGATGGACACCTACCATCGTTGGATGGAAGTTGTTGTTCCCGGCACGCTTTCAGGCTGCCCGGTAATCAATGTTCCCGCAGGATTTGGTAAAGGTGGACTGCCCATGGGCTTGCAAATTATTGGTCGTCGGCACGCCGATCTTGCGGTGCTAAAAATTGCATATGCTTATGAGCAGGCTTCACGGTGGAATTCCACTCATTCCCCGAGATTTTTGTAGGGCCCTAAGCACAACATTTACAGGCGTGAGATATAGCAATAATCTACTTGGATAGAGCCATTAAACATGAAGAAATTCATTCAAGACCTTACCGCTAGTGACGCTATGTTGCGCGTAAACCGCAAAGTCGATCCCTTGTTCGAGCTTGCAGCTGTAACTAAAGCCGTACAAAAGCACTGCGAGAAAGCCGTTACTTTTGAAAACGTTGCAAATACCCAATTTGAGGTGGTTAGTAATCTGTACGGCAGCCATACCAGGCTATGCGAACTCATAGGTGCTTCGAATGGCAGTTTTTGCAAGCGCTGGGGTGAAATATTAAGACATCCAATTGAACACGACATCTACGAATACATCGATATGCCGAACGATCTAGTCTCAGGAAAGCTGAGCGATTTACCCCAGATCACCTATCACGAAAAGGACGCGGGTCCGTATTTCACTTCAGCGATTTATCTCGCCAATGAACCCGAAACCGGTGTGCCTAATCTATCATTTCACCGCTCTATGTTTGTCGACGACCAGGAGATCCGCGCCCGTCTAGGTGCCAGTCATGATCTCGCCAAATACCAAAAAAAAGCGGAAGAAGATAATCAGCCTATAGAAGCCGCACTGCTCATAGGGACTTCGCCATCAGTTTTTCTAGCAGCCTGTTCAAGTCTGCCCTACGACGGTAACGAACTTGAAATAGCATCCAAAATAGACGGTGCGCCCATAAAAATGAGGCCGTGCAAGTCGATAGGACTGCATGTGCCCGCTGACACAGCGATCGTTGTAGAGGGTCGGTTTTTACCCAATACGCTTCGCCCAGAAGGGCCATTTGGAGAGTTCATGGGGAATTACGTCCCAGCCGGCAATAATCATGTATTTGAAGTACTAGAAGTTACTTGGAGAAAGGATGCTAGTTTTCATGCCTTAATCTGTGGGTCCAATGAGGACCTTAGACCACTTGAGGCAATGACAGCAGCGCGTGTTTACGACCACGTATCACGCGTGGTTCCGGGTGTGATAGACGTCTCGTGTCGCCCTAACTGTATGATTAGTATTATCAAGATTAAGAAACAATACGAAGGCCATGGGAAACAGGCATTGCTCGCGGCGATCGGCTCCAACATGGACTACAACAAAGTGTGTATCGTCGTGGATGAAGACGTCGATATACAGGATCTGGATGATGTTATGTGGGCCTATATGGTTAGGGGTCCGGCTGACAAGCGCGCCTTTATCATCGACGACGTCCCCGGGTTCTATCGCGATGAGAAGAAAGATCACTGGGGACGATTAGCGATCGATGCAACTATGCCATGGGGAAGAGAAGAAGAATTCGAAAGAAAATCAATTCCGATGGAGTCGACCATAGACCTTGCCGCTTATCTAGCAGACTAACGAGCCGGGACACCTAAGGAAGGATACCGAGGCAACAAGGCCAACATAGCTGCGGCTGTGCACATAAAAACCGCACTAAAACGAAGTATGACCTGATAGTTTCCATTCATATCAAATGTCATACCGTATAGCACAGGCCCCAATGATGCTCCGATCATAAAACCTGAAAATTGCATACCGTATAGCACGCCAAAAGATCTCATTCCAAAATATCTACTAGTAAGAAACGCCAGTAGATCAAGCTCGGCTCCCAGGCTCAGGCCAATGAGTACGGCAACTGCATATACGTGAGGGCCACTTAAGTCGACACTTAGTATGAGGAAGCCCACAGCCGAGATTAGAAAACAGACTAGAGCAATAAAGGGTGCAAAATAGCGGTCGAGAAGAACACCAATCACTGGTCGGGATACGACGATAGTTACCCCCAATGTACCCGCGGCCAACGCCGCACGCTGGGTAGTCATACCTCCATCTGTCAGCATAGGTACAAAGTGGGCCAGCATTCCGTACAGGCTGAGCGAAATAATTACAAAGATTGGAAATAGGAGCCAGAACACCTTGCCTCTTATTGCTTGTCGCCACTCCAGGCCCTCTACTTCACCTTCAACGGAGGGGGCAAGCGAAGGTGTATCTAGTGGTTCATGCGCATCGACTTTGCTTCCATCGCTAGCGAGCCCGGCCTCCTTTGGATCGTCCCTCAAGAAAAACCACAGCAGCGGAACCGTCACCACCAGCAGGATACTTGTCAAAACATAGTAACCAGACCGCCAGCCGTAGTTGCTGATTAAATAATCTAACATTGGAGGAACGTACGCATAACCAACGCCTGCACCGGAAAGTGCAAGCCCATAAGCCAGCCCTCGCTTGCGATCGAACCACGCCCCAAGTATCCGCAGGTAAGGCATCGCGTTAGCCCCTGCTGCCAGTGAACCGATTAACACAAAGATCAGCAAAAAATGCCACAGCTCAGATACGAAGGCTGGTATGGCTGCCAGTAGGAGAGCGAAAATAATAGTTGAAGGTATCAACACTTTCTTACTTCCATACCGGTCTACCAAAGCACCTATCGCCGGTTGTGAACACGCTAGCGCGACGGTAAACAAAGTTAACGCTAGGCTAACCTCTGTTCTGGTCCAGCCGAACGCGTCGCCGAGGGGGATAATGAATAACCCTAATGAACCAAATGCAAATTGGCCTGGATTGGACGATAGCCCAATGCTTGACACCAACACTACCCACCAGCCATAGAATATCTTTGTGGGATTGCGCCCAGGCACTTCTGCGTCTTGCATAACTACAAACCCCAATAATGGTGGGTGGCAACTACTTCAGGCTAGGAACGAAAATACGGAATGACCTGTTCACCAAATAGACGGATCGATTCGCTGGGGTCTGGCCCGAGTGGACCGCCTATCGATACTTGCGTAATGCCCGCGTCAAACAACTTCTCTATCCTGGCTATCGCGTCCTTTGGGGTTCCAGTGATAGCTAACTGATGCATTTCGGGAGTGACCGCCGCGCGCGCTCCTGCGTAATCACCCGCAGCAACCAGCCGTTCTGTCTCAGAAAAGGTTGCTGTAGTTAAGCCAACGGTCGCCAGAGCTTCTTCATCCAAATAGTTACCAAAATACGCCAGAATATCTTTCAATGTATCGGTATGCGTGTCCTTACCATTTTCCGAAATTGATGCCCACGCACAGCCACATATATCGACCTCAGATGCTTCTCTTCCCGCTGACCGAACTCCTTTGAGCACACGCTCGACCATTAAGCTAGCCGACTCTGGAGGCGTGATCATTGGTAGACTACCGTCCCCTATTCTCCCGCTTAGCTCGAGATCTTCATGACCAAAACCTGAAACATAAATCGGAATACGATCTCGGAACGGTTCAAATCGCATGTAGCACTGATCTGACCACTGATAGACCTCACCATCAAACTCTGCGTTCTCTCCTCGCCATAGTGTGCGCATTAACGCTACGGCCTCTTCTATTCGTGCAAGGCGATCCGTCGCATCAAACCCAAGCCAACCGATCATTTTTTCCGTATGCATACCGAACCCAATGGCTACACGCCCGCTACTCAGATGGTCCAAAGTAGCCATGAAAGCAGCAATTTCCCCGGGTGACACCGCGTAGGGCTCTGTGCCGTTTCCACCTACTACGATGTTATCCGTATTTTCAACGAGGGCAGCAATAATTGTCCAAGCATGGTACATAAATTTATCACTTGGAAACCATGCTTGGTCAAACCCAGCTTTATCTGCAAGTATCCCCAAATTGACGATGTCTCTTGGTGAACCCAGGTGTTGGATTAAACGTACACTAAATTTCATATTTATTGCTCCACTATTACTAAACTAAGGGCGATCGTTCCAGTAACTAGAATAAAAGTAGATTTTTCATTAATGCATCCTGATAAAAATAGACTAGTGCACAAGTTTCACAAGTCCATCTTTGTCTGCAATCAGATAAATGAACTGCTGATATCCGGTGATGAAACCGTTTTGGTGTTTGTGGAACGCTTATTAATGTGACTCAGGGCTCGACGACGTTAAACCAGACACTGGGCCTTTCCAATGAAGACACATAGGTCACTAAACTATCGGCGTCCCCTTCAATGTTTATCTCACCTGCTGCGACTAGCGTTTTCAAATCAGTTTGTTGACTAAGTAACTTATCGAAAGCGGGACGAGTTAAGGTAATTACGGCTATAGCATTTACCGATCTACCGGGTCGAACGAGTGCCATCGAAGGTTTCAGTTCGACCGTTAAAATTTCTTTCGAATCCGCGAAATTAAAGGTAATGTCAAAGGGATCTGCAATATTTTGACCGCTGTACTGCACAGCTAAGAGATTCAGCAAAGTAGCGGTTGGCACCGCATTTTGGACATCGGTACTTGCTGTATTGGTAAAGCCTTTCGCCACTAAACCACTACGTAACTCTTGCGCTCCCGTTAAAAAATAGCTTCGCCATGCACCGCTTTCCGCTTGATAAGCCATTTGCTCGTAGCTTGCGGCCAGCCAGTTTTTAGCCTCCTGTCCGCCAGCTTTTGCAAAAACCACATGGTTTAGTACCTCAGCGGCCCAGCGAAAGTCGCCCGCTTGATAAGCCTCAATTCCTACGCGTATCGCCGCTTGGGAACCTCCCATTGCTGCAACATACTTTTTGGCGCCACGTTCAGGCGGCAATTTGTGATACTGCGCCGGCACACCAGACCACCATCCGAAATAGTGTTGATAAACCGCCTTTGAGTTGTGATTGAGTGTGCCGTAGTAACCGCGAGAGGAAAAATCTTGTGACATAAAAGCGGGCTCCTTCATCGACTCAGCGGCCTCAAACATGGAAGCTCCCTGATTGGCTGCTCTTATCGTGGAATCATGGATATAGCGGTATACATCCCGCTGCTTGCGCAAATGATCTTGAACCCGCGCCGTTTGCCACTTAGGCCAATGGTGTGAGGCCAAAACAACATCGGACTTATCGCCATATCGTTGCAGCATAGAGTTAATTCCCTGAGACCACGCAAGGGCGTCGCGCGACTTTGCTCCACGCATAGTCAATACATTGTGCAATGTGCCGGATACAACTTCCGCAGTATGAAGGGCCCTGAATTGGGGTAAGTAGAATACAAACTCAGAAGGCGCTTCTGTGCCGCTCAAATCCATAAACTCAAATTCGACGCCATCAATCACCTTGTTTGTCAGGCCTTTGGGTAATTCCTCGCTTGGAACAATTAAGCTGACACTTCCACTTGGCAATCCTGGGCCCAGGCCGGCGCTAACATGCCCGGTTGCGGATCGGGGTAAAGTAGAGCCAAACATTAGTGCAACACGGCGGGACATATGATTCCCTGCAATCACATTCTCACTCGCAGATTCACGGGTAAAATTATGGGGTGCAATAACAGGTACATCGCCTCTATAGCTGGGCAAAACACCGCGAGCACCACCATAGTGATCTGTGTGACTGTGCGTGTAAATGAGTGCAGAGACCGGCCGTTCACCCAATGTCTTATTGACTAATGCTAACGACGCCGCAGCTGTTTCAACATTGAGCAGTGGGTCAATGACAATCCAACCGGTCTGCCCACGTACAATAGTCATCACGGCGAGGTCATAGCCTCGCACCTGCCAAATCCCGGGTACGACCTCGAATAGGCCATGCTTGGCAACTAGCTCACCCTGACGCCAAAGAGAGGGATTCACCGTATCCGGCGCAGGTCCCGTCACAAAATCATATTGTGCTATATCCCAAACGGAGTCGCCGTCGGCATTAAGTATGGCCGGTGCCTCGATAGCGGCCAAAAAACCTCGGCTAGCATCTTGAAAATCTGATTGGTCTGCCAGCGGCAATCGTTTTGCCAATGCCAAGTTAGCAGCCCGCGTTGTCTGGGTTACGTGACCTGGTTGAGGGGCTGCGAGTAAGTCATCGGCTGCAACGTTGTCAGATACATCATTTGTACAGCCGAAAATAAGACTAACGCCCATCAATATCAACCATCGTCGCATGTGTCTCATCCTCTGTGACCCTTTATTTTATTCCGATATTAGCTCATCAACGATGACCTTACCGCCTACCACCGACATTAGTACCCGGGTTTCACCGACATCGGTAATTGGAATTACAAAAATATTTCGATCGAGAATAATAAAATCAGCATCTTTGCCTACTTCCAAAGAACCTGAGCTATCCCCTACCCTGTTGGCTACGGCTCCGTTTAAAGTAAATATCTGCAGAGCTGTTTTCAGACTCACCGCTTGTTCCGGCCAATCGGGTATTATCTCTTTCGAGGCTGGGTCACTGCGAGTGACCATAGACTCGATACCTAGCCACGGATTAGGCGTGGGTACCACTGGCCAATCTGAACCGTAGATGACCAGTGCGCCGCTGTCGAACATGGTTTTAATGGGCCACACTTTTTCACGCCCGTCATCACCTAGGAATTTGGACCACTCCAATCCTTTGATAGGGTGCCAAAGGATTGGACACATTTCGGCGGCGACATTGAGCTTCTTGAATCTCGGTATATCGTCTTCATGAATGGTCTCTGCGTGGGACACCTCATGAATCAGTCCACTATCGCCATTGGCGTTACGAGCCGCTTCGATTGCATCCAATGCAACCCTGACTGATCGATCTCCCGTGGCATGAATTTTAACTGTGAGGCCTTGCTGGTCTAGCCATATAACGTCTTCTTTAAGTTGTTCAGGGTCGTGCATCAACTCGCCAAGATAGTGATCACCGTAGGCATCGTTTGGAGCGTACGGTTCTAGCAGCGCACTGGTATAAAAGATCGGTACACCGTCCAACATTATTTTCGCAAATCCGGTGCTGATCGCGTCTCTTTCGAACTCACTACGTTTCTCTATTAACGTGAGCTCTTCGGCATGAGAGTTGGCCCATGAACTTTTCCAGGTCAGACTGGTATTGATGTGAATCGGTAACTCACCGCTTGAGTTTAGTACTTGATAGACCTCCATAGTACTGCGGTTAGTGAGCGCGTCTCTGATAGTTGTTACACCGTGCTTTGCAATAGTGTTGAGGCTCCACTTCATCGACTGAATGCGCGCCTCAATTCCATATTCCGGTAACGCTCGTTGATAATCATAAGCGGCATTGTCCAACAAAATACCTGTCGCCTCATTCGTATCGGGATCTCTGACAATGACTCCACCGGAGGGGTCTGGCGTTTGCGTATCAATTTTCAGCAGCTCTAGTGCGCTGGAATTCACCCAGGCATTGTGGACGGACCAGTCCATCAAAAAAACCGGGTGATTGGGCGCTATTTCGTCGAGAATTTGTTTGGGCAATTTTCCTGTTGCTAAGTCCGAGTCAAAAAACGACCTGTCCCACTGGCCGCCACGAAGCCATTCCCCCTGCGAGAGGTCTTTCAAACAGTTTTTTATGAGGCCTAGCGCTACAGGAAGCTCACTGGGTGGGAAAACACATTGAACTTGTGAACCTAAGCCTGCATCCAATGGATGCATATGAGTATCGTGAATGCCAGGCATGACCATACGGCCGTTCAGATCGCGAATAACTGTGGCCTCACCGCGCAGGCGCATTACATCTTTGTTAGTGCCAACCGCAACGAGCTGCCCATCTAAAACAGCGAGCGCCTGCGCCCAAGGGGCCATATCGTTCACCGTATAAACTTTTCCATTGATATAAATGGTGTCGGCATTACCGACCGAGACTGCTGTTTGTACCGGGTCTATACGACCAACCGTGCCACAAGACGTTATCAGCCAGCACAACCCTATGACACCAATAGCCAATAGGCGGGTGGGTACTTTTCCAATTTTCATCCGCAATTCTCCGGCAGTACTTAGGGCGACAGCTGACTGTAGTATGCCGCCAAAGCAGCAAACTCGGCCTCCCCAAAGGGTGCCAAGACTGTATGTATATTCGTGTTTAAACGATCTCCGCCTTTGAAAGCCGAAAGTTGTTGTTGTAGATAATCTGCCTGTTGCCCTGCCAGGTTGGGCCAGACCAGCGCCACCGACTTGCCCTGCATCCCGTGACAGGCCTTGCAATAGGCCGACAGGTTTTCACCGGCGGCCACTAGGTCAGGATTTCCGCTGGATGCGGTAGCCGGCGTTTGCTCAGCGTAATAGCCTGCAAGGGCCAATACCTCTTCGTCTGTAATACCCACCATCATCGGCGCCATCAGAGAATTCACTCGGCTACCATCGCGAAATGCCCTGATCTGGATAGCGAGGTAGCCAGCCTTTTGCCCGGCCAAGCTAGGCCATTGGGGGTGACTGGATACCCCTGCTGCGCCGTGACAAGCGGCGCAGGTGGCTATTCTGGCCGGCACCTCCTGAGCAGACAAGACAGGACCATAAAAAAACAGCACGACACTTACAAAAATCCAATTTCTCATTACGATTACGCCCCGGTCTTCTCAAGTTCCGCTAATAACTGTTGCCTGTAGTGCACCACTTCCTTGAGTGGATCCCGGCGTAAGTGCGCAACTTCCGAGGCGGTGTAACGCACAAATCCATCGTCCGCGCTGGATCCCGAGAATTGCAAAATAATCCAGTTGAGTACTTCCGCCAGCTCCGCATCAGCCAGTGCCGAAGTGGCAGAACCGGGCACTCTTACCAAGTATTCTCTGCCAGCCCGTGACTTCAAGAACTGGCCTATTTGATCTTTAAGCGGCGGCACGCTCGCAGCACCTGCTCCGTCGGGGGTATGACAACCCTGGCAAAACATCTGGTAGTTAAACAGGGCGCGACGATCATTGATCTCTTGAGCGTGCACGCTGGCGCTAAGCAGTAGACTGATCAGGAGCAGTAATTTCATTACTTTTCGAATGCCACCCCTACCAATACCGCAGTGGAACAGTGGTAGGACGCACTACTGGTACCCAGACACCAGTTCATATCATTGGTCTTGTCCGCTCTATACGGGGGACGATCACCCTCATCGCGCTGACACAGGCAGATACCGCAGCTGGAGCGTCCGCAACAATCATTGTAGGAAATCACGTAGTTGCGACCATCGACGGGATTGCGACAGGTGCCTATCCAGGTAACCGGTGACATCTCGGTACCGGGAGGACAGCTGTTGTAGGTTCCGCCACAACAGCTGCATAAAAAACCATCGATTGCACAATAGCGCCAGTAATCGCAACTATTGGGATCGCCCTGCTCCGCTGGATGCGCGGGGCTTTCGACAGCCGAGGCCCGTGCGACTGGCAACAGCGGTATAGCCGCACTGCCAACCAACAAACTACCGAGGCCTTTTAACATACCGCGGCGCGAGCTGTGTTGAGCCAATCGTCGGGTCTGCCGTTCGAATAACTTATCGAGTAGTTTCATGCCTTATCAGCCTCCACATACTGTACCGCTTGTTGTTGTTGCATGTAGTCCTGTATGGATGCCACTTTTTGCTCCTTGGCTTCAAACAGGCTTTCCAGGTGCTCTCGAGAGTTGACGATTCCCATAGAGGCTATTGTTCCGTTCTCATCAATGAGCACAGCATAGGGAAGTTTTGCGACACCGTAGGTTTTGCCCAGCAGCTCGGAAACAACATAGGGAAAGTGCTCCAGACCTTTTTTGGCGACATAGGCGCTATGGTCAAGTTCATCGCCGTCACTGCCTAAAGTAACACGCAACCAGTCAGACTCGGCTTTCGCAGCGGATTTTAGAACAGGCGTCAGTTCGCTGCAGACAGGGCAGTCCGGGGATAGAAAAAACAACAGCTGAGATTTTTGCTCCAGGACTTTCCCTACTTCTTCAACACCGCCTGCCAGTGTGTTGAGGGTGAGTGCCGGCGCCGGAGACCCCACTTTTAGTTGCTGATTCATCATTAGCGCCCCCGCCGGTGCAACACGCTCATAGAGCACACCGATCTGACGCGCCAGCGCCAGGTTAATAACCACCATGATCAGAAACCCAATCCACAAAACTATATTTGAAACAATCAGCAGATCCATTCAGTGTTCTCCCACCATTTGTTGCGCATTACCAATAAGTTGCTCACTGCACAGGTAAACCATCATCATAAACGCCGGTACGAACAGCGTCAGTCCCAAGCCTGCAATACCCGAGGTCACCCCGGTGGTCGGCGTCAGAGCCAGGAGCGCTAGTGCAGAGCAAACAATATTGCGAAGCACTAAAGCAGGACTTACCAGTACCTGGGAGGATGGACCGGCACAGCCACACTTGATGTTGTCGATACCACGGCTGATTTGCAGTGCCATCGCAGCGGCATAGACGACTAGCACCCCGGCGCTGGCGATCAAACCGATAGTTCGACTTCCGGGTAACAGCACCATTACAGCAACGGATAACTCCACACCTGCTACCACCCGCACGGAGACTGTTGTGAGGTTCATACCCGGCAAATAGGCTGACATCGGCGCCAGATAATCACCGGCTGCGCGTAGTTTGTGGATGGCCGCGAGGGCAAAAAGCCAAGCAAAGAATAGTGCCAGCCCGTCGCTGACTAAATCCGGCATGCTGATCATCTACTTGCTCCCGAACAGCATGAGCGGTGTCTCCTGTCCAAAATCAGAAATGCTTTTAATGAAGTCTCCACTGCCGGCATCGTAGAGCTCCAGACTCATATCGGTAGGATTAGTTATCAACAATAGAGGCTTATCGCCACGACTCACTGCCAGGGTTAGACCCCACACTTTCAGCGGTATTCTCAGGACGCGCTCGCGTTTTTTCGGGTCGTAGACCCAGACCTCGGAACCGCCCCCATTCTGGCTACCGTCGACCGCGCCAGGATGCATCAGAACGTAGAAACGACCCAGGTCATCTTCCCCGGTAATGCCAATACCCGCAGGCGCCCAATTTTCATCGCGGTTGGACTCGGGCACCAGGTTCCAGGGCTCGCCCACTTTTGCAACCGGGCCACCCAGGTTTACCGGGAAGACCAGGCCTGCAAATGAAGGGAAATAAGCCGTGTCGTCAATTATTGCTGGGCGTTCAAATATAGGTGAGGTATCTGAGTTAAAGAAAGCGTCTGTTCGCGTCTGTTTGATGAGCGTGCCGTCACTGGCAAGCTCGGTACTCATGAATCGACCGTCAGCACACAGCGAACTGAACCCGAGCTTGCCTGCAGGGTAGACTAAGGTACAGCCCGGGGTGGGGATCTCAGCAATGATTTCCCGGCTATCCAGATCGATCAAGGTGACAGAGGTCGCGGGGCTGAAATTGGCGATCGCCAGCCAGCGATCATTGTCGATGCCCAGCATCGCGTCGCGCTGAGGCATGCCGGTAAACCGTTTCGCCCCCGGCAACAAGACTTCTCCGAGGGGCGTCAGCGAAGCTGGGTCCCAGATGGTGAGTACATCCAGTCTGTCACCGCGTGAACCGCGGGTGTGGAAGGTCTCGGCAACGTAGATTTCCCCGCGGTGGGCGGATTGGTAGATACTCCCCATAAGCGAATGATTGATGAAACCTTTGACCTGCCGAGGCACGGTATCCTCGCCCACATCCATCACGTAAATCTTGCCGTCTGACATATGAAAAAAGGAAGCGTCGGCTACCAAAAACCAGTCGTTGGGATACTGTTTCGGCAGCGATTGGACCATACCGGTTTTTTCGATAGGCAGTGGCGGCAGCTCGCTAATTTGCCCAACCACGGCGCGACTAAGAAATAGCCCTGCCATGGCCAGCGCCAGCGCCAGCACTCGCAATCGGTGCCTGCGTGGGATTTTCATAGTGTGCGTTCCTTAATTTTACTCGCAGTATTTCAATGCGTGAGACACAACACCAGAAGGCTCCGAGGTATCAAAAAAGCCTATAGTCGTAGACTTAAAGCGGTGTCAGCTGCGTCTCCGTGCCATCGTAAGCTCTGATAGCAGTGCCGGAAAGCGGCTCTCCACCATCAGGAGTCACCCGATAGGTTTCCTGAAAGTACAGTGAGTGTGTTCGCTCTTCGTTCATCACGTGAGCGTGCATTGAACAGACCATGTTTTCCGGCAGCACAAAGTCGTAACCTTCACCGATGCGCGGCATTTCGATCATAGTCATGCCGATACTGTGACCGCAAACATGGCCCGAGCGATAACCACGATCAACCAGTGGCTTCATGCACATCTTATGCACCTCTTCGGCTGTACGGCCCACTTTCATGTTCTCGCGTACCAGTGCATGAAACTCCTGGTGGCCGTCCATCATGTCCTGGGTAATAGCATCCATACCGTTGGGCATCAGTGGGCGAGAATACTCAACCCAATGGCCGCCCTCCCCTGACACTTCCAGGCCATACATAATGCCGTCTGAATCTTGCAGTGGGCGGTTAGTGGGGAAAACCATTTGTGGTAGCAGCGAACCATTGGGGCCCATTTGTACCATGTCCATCGTGTTGCGCGCGCAACCTGCGCTGACAAAGGTATTTTCCGCAACGCCCATCAGTTCAGACTCAGTCTTACCAGGCTCATAGGCCTTGATGACGTCCAACACACCCTGCTTGTTAATTTCCATAGAATGCCGAACTGAAACTAGTTCTTCGTCGGATTTTTGAGCCCTGGCGTAGTCGAAGGGAATATCAAAATCAATAAGATCGAAACCACCGGCAGCCAAGGCTTTGTAATCGCGAACGTTAACAATGAACTCGAGCCCGTACACTCCCACTTTTTTGGCGTTCTTGTCTTTCAGGTAATCCGTTATCCATTTGCCGCAATGCTCGGGCAGCTCTCGCCGCTTCACAAAAGTAGCACTGTGATCACCCACCCATGTCGCCTCACGGGGGAACACTATCACCGGGTCGGCATTGGGCGTAATCACCACATAGGAATAACGATGCAGTATATGAAAGCCTGCCATATAGCGGATGGCGCCTTCGAAGCCACTATATTCACTACCAGCAATTACCAGAGCGTCCAAGCCGTGTTGTTCCATGGCCGCGCGGACATTGCTGTAGCGACGATCTATCTCTGTCTGGCTGGGGCGAAAACGGTTGACGTAATCCTGGGTATCAATTTTCTGTGCTGTGTTCATAGCTTACTTCTCCAATGTCCAACTAAATTCTAAACCTTTCACCATATCTGCTATGGCCCTATTCAGCGGACAGGGTACGCCCGCTTGCTCGCCAATGGTAGCAACGCCGCCATTGATACTGTCTATCTCGGTGATCCGCTTGGCTTCTACATCCTGCAGCATGCTGGGCTTGTGCAGATAGGCCACTTCTATACCGTAATCGATCATCTCCTCAGGGTCTTTTTCTAGCGTGACCCCAAGCGCGGCGGCCACCGCAACGCCTTCTTGGACGAGCGCACTCATGACACCGCGCACTTGCTCCGCGGCAATTCCGTGGGGAAGCCCGGTGAGTGCAGCAACGCCGTTTGAGGCACAATTGAAAATGACCTTAGTCCACATTGGCCCCCTGGGATCGGCTACCGAATTGGTCTCCATTCCACCCCGGGTCAACGCTTCGGCAAGGCGATCGCTCTCTTCCTGTGTCGCAGGCTTACCATCGAAGGGACCTATATTCGTCAAGCCTTTGGTGTCGTGATTGCAAACGCCCAGGTCGCTGATGTGACCGGCAGGAAACGTAGTCCCCATAATCACGCGGGGCACAAACTCGGCAATGATTTCTTCACTGCCGACTCCGTTTTGCACAGAGCAGACGGCGCCGTCCTGGAACAGGTGGGCAACCGCTTCCATGGCAGCGCGAGTGTGCAGTGTCTTGGAGGCAATGATGCCGAATTCGCAGGGAGGAATTTCACTGGCATCAGAGCGTGCGTTAATCTGGGCAACAAAGTCACTTTCACCAGTGAGCCGCAAACCGTTTTTATTGATCGCATCGACGTGGGCTTCATAGGGATCATAAGCCCAGACTTCCACGTCATCCAGTCTTCCCAAATGCGCTGCAAACAGGCTACCGATTGCGCCGCAACCGATGATACATACCCTCATTTTCTACTCCTTAGCAGTGTCGGCCCGTGAAGCAGGCCCTTTAATGTTATTAAAAGCTAATTGAGCGCTTTCTAGTGCTCAACCTCTGGCAGTGACCAGCTCTTTTCGAGCCCCTTGACCAATCGGTACATCGTTTCGTGAAACGGTGCGGCCATGCCAACCTCGTGAGCCGCGCGAACAATTGACCCCGTAATCCAATCCACTTCGGTATAGTTCTTGCGACGAACATCGTCGAGCATAGAGGTAACATGAGCATATTCTTCGCTGCCATGACTACCGCCCTGACTCACCGCCTTACAATTCATTTTCCAGGGATCGCTACTCAATTCAATACCATGTGCTTTGGCGATCGCAACACCCTCCGCCATCATATCTCTCACCAGGTTCCCCAGATCGGAAAGTTGGTCTGTATCTGCATAAAACGGCACATGCGGCGTGTTGGTAACAGCACCAATTGAATTGACTGCAGAATTGAAAATAAGTTTAGACCACTGCACCGGTTGTAAATCTTCATAGGCTTCGCAAAGCAACCCCGAACGATTGATTAGCGCTTCAACTTGCTTGATGTAGTCATAGCCTGGGCGTTGAGCTTCTTCATGCCACGGTCCAATCCAGGTAGCGGTATCGAGCTCGTAGTCAACATGGGTATCAGAATTGCGAACACCGGACATAAACGTCAAACCGGCGATAATCGGCCAGTCGCCATTTTCGCGCACCAGGGTTTCACAACCCAGGCCGTTCTGAATCATCATCACGGTTGCGTTGGGAAAATGCCCCTTCAGCTTGATTACACTGGCTTCAACCGCTGTTGTCTTGGTGGCGAGAATAACAAGATCGACATCTCCGAGGTCGGCCGGCTCTGTCGAGGCTAAAACCTCCGCTGTCAGAGAAGATTTACCCGTTACCTTGAGACCCAGCTCATTCAAATCTCTGGCATGGCTCTCTCGACGCACCAAAACGGTCATCGTGATGTCAGGTAGAGCACCGATATGTCCCACTAGCAGGCTACCGATAGCCCCAGCGCCAACGACACAAACCCGTTTAATTTCTTGCATGGATGTTACTTCTCCCCATTCCCATGTCACACCTTATCACCGGGAATAATAAAGAGCCGTGAGAGAGCTGTCTTGTATATCACTGCATCAATAGTTGACTAGGCGCGCCCATGTCTGTGGAAGCGATAGACTGGGGTGGATCAGCATGCTGATTTAGCCAGCTGCCTCGGTCTGGTTTACCACTACTTGCCGCAATTTACTCGGTGATATGTCAAAACGAGACTTAAAGGCGCGACTAAAATGAGCCGGGTCGTTGAACCCCCGACGATACGCTATTTCACTGACTCTCATATGGGTCATGGATAGGTCCAGTAAGTCCTCTCGCGTAGCCTTTAAACGCCGCTCCCAAATCCATTTTGAAACCGTCATCCCGGCTTGCTGAAATAAGCTGTGAACATAACGCATCGAGATTCCATTGGCGGTCGCTATTTTCTCCGGTGTGAGTTCACAATCGCTGAAATTTGCTTCCATAAATTCCAGTATTCGGCGAAACAAAGCAGATTGTTTGGCGTGATTATGTTCATACTCCTGGTCAACCTCCGAGCGCAGCATTGCAGAGGTCATTTCTAGCAGGCACTCTGCAAGAGTATGTTGCTCGGTCACTGTGAGATTGTCGGCCTCAAAGGTCAGGGATTTAAGCATATCGTGAACAATGGTCGTCAACCCACCTGATTCCAATAAGCGGGGGCGAAAATCCTGATTTTCCTGGGCACCCAAAATACGCTCGCGATACATCGCGTTGGGGATATGCAGGATCAAACGGTGGCTTTTTTGGGTGTGGATGATAGTGTAGGGTTCACCGGCTGACATCAGAGAAATACTTCCTGGGTGCTGGGTAAATTCCACATCTTTTTCTTTGATCAACACCGTTCCTTCCAGCTGTGTTGCCAGCAAAAAATCATCGTTGGAGTCCCTATCAATGTCCTCCGTACGGCGAAAAATGGCGATCGGGTCTATCCAGATATCGAACAACTCGAGCCTGCCAAGAGGAAGTTCCCGACAGGTGAAATTCTGTATAGGTTGGCCACGCATCTGGGTGTCCACCGACACGTGCGCGCTGCGAACAGACGCTTCCAGTGGATCACTGGGAGTGTTTGAGTACTGAGATTCGTCGGGCATTGAAGTCCTTAGGATACGCGCTTTTATTCTAACAAGTGTGAAACCTGTTGCACGGAGAGTCAACCTTTTACACCTTGGAGGGCAATGCACTTTTCGATGCCTCCCACTATCATTTCTAACATCAAAAAAAGCTATTCATAGACCGGGGCACAGATCCCCAACGCGAGAGGAACCAGCGTATGAAACTATCGACATTTATCATCAAAGCTACGGGTGTAAAGACCCTCGGCTTATACCAGAACGAACACTACCTAGACATTGTGGCAATGGGTAGCGGAAGCATACCCAATTCCATGCAAGTGGTTCTGGAAGGCGGTGCCACTTCATTGAAGGAGATCCAGTCAATCGCCGACAATTCAGACGCTAACGGCCATGCGTATACGGCCGAAGAAGTGGAGTTGCAGTCTCCAGTTCGCCCCGGCAAAATTATTCATACTTCTTGCAACTTTGACGCTCATTTGAGCGAGCTGGAAGGATGGGAAGCCGAAGAGTGGAAGGATCACGGCTGGGACAAGTTTCACTTCGAACACCCTACGGGGTTCCTGGAAGCACCCTCATGCATTGTGGGGTCCGGTGTTGGCATCGAGATCCCAGGCTTCACAGAGCAACTGGACTACGAGATTGAGGTGGGCATTGTTATCGGCAAAACCTGCAAAGATGTGAGTGTCGAAGACGCCATGGACAATGTGGTTGGTTTAATGATCTTCAATGATGTTTCCGCCCGGGATATTCAGGCACGCGAACACGCCAACAACGTCATTCTGATGGGTAAGAGCTTCGATGGTTCCTGCCCTTTTGGCCCCTGGTTAGTCACCCTGGATGAGCTGGAAAACCCCGACAACCTGGACATGAAAATGTATCTCAACGGCGAACTGCGCCAGAGCTCAAACACTAACGCGACGCACTACAAGCTTGCCGAGCTGGTCTCCTGGTGGTCGCAGATGACGCTTGAGCCCGGTGATGTGATAACAACGGGTAGCCCTCCTGGAGTCATTTCGGGCATGAAGGAACCGGTTTGGATGAAGCCCGGGGATGTTATGGAATGTAAAGTCGAAGGCCTGGGAAATCTGGTGACGCCGATCATCTGAGCTGGCGATTGATCGGCAATTTTTTCGACCCAAGAAAATCACGACAAGGAAACACTGATGAATACCGCAAACCCCGACCTGGTCAAAAAGGCCATAGACAATATAGACCGCGAGCGCTTGGTAAAGCTGGTTATGGATCTGGTAGATATCCCCAGCCCCACTGGCTACGAAGGCGATTGCGCAAGAGCTGTTAATGAAGTACTCAAAGGCGCCAATTTTGATTCTGTGCTGCAGCCCATTGGTGACGAGCGCTACAACGCCGTCGGTCGTTTACAGGGCCAGGGCGGCGGTAAGTCGCTGATGTTCAACGGCCATCTGGACACCTCTTTTGGCCCGGAGCAAGCCCATCGTGGCCTGGGCTATCAGTGCAAAGGTACTCTGGTGGACGACGAATGGATCTATGGCATGGGCTCCTTCAATATGAAGAGCGCCATGGGCACCTATGTGACGGCGGTTGAGGCCATCCAAAAAGCGGGCATCAAGCTCGGTGGAGACATCGTCATTGCCGGGGTTGCCGGTGAAATTGAAAAAGCGCCTGTCAACGATCACGAGGGGCCGATGTATCAAGGCTACGGTGTGGGCACTAAGTTTGCCATCACCCACGGTGCTATAGCAGATTACTGCATTCTGGGAGAGCCCACGAATATGATGGTGATACCGCGTCACTGTGGCAGCACCTGGGTCAAAATCACAGTACCTGGCCATTTGATTCACACAGCCTGGTCGGAAATAGAAAAGAATGCGATCAACAAGGCCAGAGTCGTGCTGGATGCCATTCACGAGTGGATTCCAGATTATTGCCAGCGTAACACCTTGGGAGATTTCCAACCCCGTGTGAACGTGTCGGCAGTAGAAAGTGGTTGGAGCTGGCGTGGAGCGAGAACGCCGGACAATTGCGTGATCTATATGGACGTGCGCACCCTGCCCGACGACCTGCCCATTAAAGCCTACAACGAAGTGCGCGAGCTGATCGCTAGTGTCGTAGATGAAAATCCGCAGCTGTCTGGCACCAAGGTCGAGACATTTATGTCCGTCCCGGGCACCTCTATTCCTGACGATCACGAGCTGATTCAAAACATCGTTAAAGCCCACACTGATCAGTTGGGGCACGGCCCCGAATTTGGGGTGGAAACCTGGATGAGCGACGCCGCACATATGAATCGCTACGGTATACCTACCGTCAACTACGGTTCTGCGGGACGCATACGCGCCGGTGGCGGCGGTTTCTCCACTCACCAAGGGGAAGCCGTGCACATTGGAGACATGATGGACATGATCAGAATCTACATTCAGACGATTATGCAGATTTGCGGCGTCGTAGAATGATAGTCGTCGGATAATTGCCGCCATCCGGCCGCGCTGGTAGTCTCGGCGGGGTCAAGTGTAAAAGGATTTTTTGATGAAACGGCCAGAACAGCGTTTTGATTTCTCGGCGATGCCCTCGCGAAAGCGGTGGCACTTGCCAGACGGTAAGCGGATGGCTGTTTACACCATCGTCAATGTAGAAGAGTGGGACATTGAAAAGCCCGTAGCCCGCGAGTATGTCACCTCCCCTGCGGGCGTCGCCACTGTTCCAAACATACCTAACTGGGCCTGGCATGAATACGGTATGCGCGTAGGCTTCTGGCGTATTCTCGAAGCCTTTCAAAGTCGAAACCTAAAAGCCAGCACAGCGTTAAATGCCCGAGTATGTAATGGTGCGGGTGAGCCTGTGGCCGCCGCAATGCGCGATGCGGGCTGGGGTTTCATGGGTCACGGCTATCAACAGCAAGCCATGCACATGGTTGAAGATCAGAAACAGAATATTCAACAATCCTACGATACCCTCCTCGCCTACACTGGCACAGCACCAAAGGGCTGGCTGGGACCGGGTCTGCATCAGACCCTGGATACTCTCGATTATCTGGCCGAAGTTGGTTTTAAGTTTGTCACAGATTTTCCGATGGATGAGCAGCCGGTGACAATGAAAACCAGCAGTGATCCTGTAGTCGCAATGCCCTATACACTAGAACTCAGCGACCTGCCCATGATGGTAGTGCACCAGCACGAGTCCAGTGTATGGCACGAACGAGCCGTAGACCAGTTTGACCGGCTGTATCAGGAGTCTGCACGTCAGCCCAGAGTAATGTCTATGAGCATTCACCCCTATATCATGGGTGTGCCTCACCGTATTAAGTATTTTGAATCGGCGTATGATCATATGTTGCAACACGACGATGTCTGGTTCGCCACCGCCGAAGAGATCTACGACTGGTACATGACAAACCCCAGCGAATAAGCCTCGAATAGACGCTACGCAAGCCTCCTCGGACAACCCTCCCCAGCGCTACCCTGCCAGTCAACTAAAAGCGCACTGAAGATCAAGACAGCTATCGAGGCCTTGCGTAGTATCCTTTGCCAATACGACCTAATTAGCAGGACAGCCACATGACTAGCATTACCAAAGACCAGATCTGGACCAGTGAGCTCAACAACCTAGCAGCGGTACAAGACGGTTTCGACCGCAGCAAAACCGTTCGGTTTTATGACACCACACTGCGCGACGGTGAGCAGTCAGTCGGAGTGTGCTTCTCACCCGATGAGAAATTTGAGATAGCCTGCAAACTCGCCGACATGGGCATTAGCCGCATCGAATCTGGTTTTCCACGAGTTTCTCCAGAAGACACTGAAGCCGTAGAGCGGATTTTAGCAGCCGGTCTTGATTCGGAGATCTGGGGCTTTTCGCGCTGTGTGCAAGCTGACCTCGACTCACACATTGAATTGGGAACGGACGCTGTACTGATCGAAATTTCGACGAGCGATGTAAAGATGGAAGCCTACGGTTTCACTCGCGAGAAAGTACTGGAGCGAGTCGCCGGGTCAGTCAAACACGCCAAAGACAATGGTATAAAGCGCGTGAACTTTTTTGCAGTGGATGCCACTCGCAGCGATCTCGATTTTCTGCGCAAGGTTTATACAACGGCCCTGGAAGCAGGGGCAGACGAAATCTCGGTGGTTGACACTATCGGCGCCTGCGCCCCCGAGGCGGTCGAGTATATTATCGGTCTGGTTCGATCATGGGTTGGCGACGATGTCTTGATTCACTGGCATGGCCACAACGATTTCGGTTTGGCAACAGCGTCTGCTATCGCAGCAGTGCGCGGCGGTGCAGATTTCATTCAGGGAACCATCAATGGCATGGGCGAGAGAGCCGGTAATGCAGATATCTGTGAAGTCGCTCTAGCGCTGCAGTGTCTCTACAATGTTCCCGTTGCGATGGACCTTAGTAAGGCACGAGAGATTTCCAAATTGGTACAGCAAGCCGGCAACTACACGGTTGATGGCTGGAAGCCTGTCGTCGGCGAATACCTATACACCCGAGAAAGCGGTGCCGTCGCCAACCAGTTTCATATTCCCGAGGCCATAGAACCTTACTCTGCGGATATCGTTAAGGCAGAACGAAAAATCGTACTGGGCAAAAAAAGCGGTTTGTCGAGCATCGGTCTGAAACTAAAAGAACTGGGGCTTGAAGTATCTGCCGATAAGCACGGAGAAATTTTGAACGAAGTAAAGGTTAAGGCTACTGCAGCCAAGCGACTGATGAGCGACGACGAGTTCCGTTCGGTTGTTGCCCAATACGTGTAAATAAACATCAGTTAAATCTATTTTAAGGAGAATAATTATGAGCAAGGTCAACGTAGGTATCATTTTTAAATCTTACGAGCCGATGACGGCTATTCAAAAATACGCGGCCCAAACTGAAGCCTCGGGCTATACCGGCGGTTTCTGGATTGCAGAAGCCTACCACTGGTTTCGCTCTTACGGGCTAGAGTCTCGCGGTTGCTTTACCGCTCTGGCAGCCGCGACTATGGCCACCAAGGAAATTACTATTGGTTTGGGTATCACCTCGCCTTATGTGCGCCACCCTACTATTCAGGCCTCAGAGTGTGCAGGTATCGACGAGCTGTCCAACGGTCGGTTTATTATGGGCCTTGGAGTGGGTAAGGTGGGAATCGAATACCTCGAGTATGACATTGATGAAATGAAGCCTGTGCCAGTACACCAGGAAGCCATTGACATCATGCGCAAGATTTTCACCGGTGAAGAATACAGCTATGAGGGCAAGTACTTTAAATCCAGTATGCCCGCCTATGATCGTGCGGCCGATGGCCTGCGTACTGAAATCCCCATTTATGTCGGCGCCACGGGACCCTTCATGCAGCGTCTGGCGGGTCGTTCCAGCGATGGTATGTTGCTGGCCGGTCTCACCTCTCCCAAGTTTGTCGAGTACGCTATCGACAATATGCGTAAAGGTGCCGAAAAGGCGGGTCGCTCACTTCCCGCAGACTTCCCCGTGGGCGGCGTTATTCTCGCTGCATGTAGTAAAGATGGCGCCAAGGCCAAAGAAGCTACCCGTTCTTACACTGGCACGTACATTGTTAACAAACTCCGTAATATCAAGAACGATGTGATCCTGGCAGGATCTGGATTACCGGATTCTTCCTGGGACCCTTTCCGCAAAGCGATTGAAGACGGTACTGCGGACGATGTTACCCATCTTGTGACGGATGAAATGCAGCGCAACTTTACCGTCATTTCCGGTACACCCGAGCAATGTCTTGAGATTACTCAAGAGCTGGTAGACTCAGGGTTGAACACTCCCCTACTTGAAGTTGTCGGCGCAACAGAAGAAGATAACCTCGAAACTGTGCGTTTGTTCGGTGAAGAAGTTTTGCCTCATCTGAAGCCAGCAACAGTAGCGGTTGCCGAAGCCAGTTAAAACATTTTTCATTTTGTGAAGGAGGCCCCATTGGCTAAGACTCAGTACGGAGGCAGCGATCCTATCGCTTCCGATTCGCAACGGTTATTAACCATAGGGGGCATTCTGCTAATTGCCAGCGGGATGCTGTTTGGCGACATTTTTGCCATGTTTGTACTGCATCCCAATAATGCGCGCATCGGCGAGGCAATGTTCGCGGCCTCGCAGCTCATTCCGGCCGGTGATGCAGATGGAATTCTTGCGCATTTCATGGCCATTGGCGGGTTCCTGGAAAATCGGGGCACCAAGGTCGACACCCACAGTCACATTATCCACATGGGTTACATCGCTTTATTGCTGGCCATGCTGCAGCCCTGGGTTGCGCTAGGCGATGTCACCAAGCGGCGCATGGCTTGGCTGTTTATTATCTCTTCAATAATGATGCCGGTTTCAATTTTCGCCATTTATTATATAGGCCTTGCCTATAGCCCCTTTGAGCATATTGGCTGGGCCAGCATATCGGCTGACGCGTTCGGCACTCTGCTCGGTCTTGCATTGTTTGTTCAGCTGTGGGGCCTGTGGCGTCATAACCGCGATGGCGAAACCCCAATACCGGCCCCCAAGTATCTCGACAAAAACAACACGGCAGCAGGCGCCCTCCTGGTCGGAGGATTACTACTACTTGTTTCAGGCTTTTTATACGGCGCTGGATACGCCGCGTGGAGCGAATTCGGCGGCGCCACCTCTGAAGTCGCTATTCTGAAAGATATCGTGACCCACGCCGCTGCCTCGCAACAAGATCTACTCGGAGCCGCCTTTGGAGACTACGGTAACTATCAGATGTATCGCGCCATTAATGTGGCCGTTCATACCCATATCAATGAA
>JBLGAR010000057.1:0-28858 GCA_047612385.1 Cryomorphaceae bacterium
CCACCGAGGGCGGCTCGCATCGAGCGAGACGGAAAGACGGAAAGAAAGGTTGTTCAGAGCGTATCGACTTAGAATCTGCATCCCACCCGTGTGGCACAAAGCGACTCGAAGCGACTCGAAGCTCTATCACTGCCCTACTACCGCCCAATTTCCGGCCCGAAAAGAACAGCCGCTATCCAATTTGAAGCAGCGCTCGAACCACCCAAAACCAGCAAGCCCGCGTAGCCCATATAGGTGACATGTCCGGCAGAAAATCATGTTAATCTTCAGGCACTTAGATTAAAGGCTGACACTCATGCATTGCCCGTTTTGCTCCGCAGAAGATACCAAAGTGATCGACTCCAGGTTGGTAGCCGGTGGAGATCAGGTGCGGCGCAGACGGGAGTGCCTAAGCTGCAAAGAGCGCTATACCACTTATGAAGTGGCCGAGCTGGTGATGCCGCGATTGATCAAGACAAACGGATCGCGAGAGCCCTTTAATGAGGAGAAGTTGCGCGCTGGTTTTTTGCGGGCACTACAGAAGCGGCCTGTATCGATAGAGTCCATGGAAGCAGAAATACAACAGATTAAGCATACCCTCAGAGCTACCGGAGAGCGCGAGGTTAAGTCGATCGTGTTGGGCGAACTGGTGATGGAGCACCTCAAGCATCTGGACAAGGTAGCGTATGTGCGGTTTGCGTCGGTGTATCGCAGTTTTGAGGATATTTCCGAATTTCGCGATGCCATAGAGAGCTTGCAGCAAGATTCCGATAGCAACGAGGCGAGTTGAACCCCAGGTTAACCACGTGATGAATTTTTCTTTTGATATCGCCATGATGTCTCGCTCGCTGCAGCTCGCTGCCCTGGGCCAGTATTCAGCCATGCCCAATCCCCATGTAGGGTGTATTTTGGTCCGCGATGGTGTGGTTATCGGAGAGGGATTTACGCAGCCTGCAGGCGGAAATCACGCTGAAATTGAAGCGCTCAATCAATGCGGCGATGCGCGAGGGGCAACCGCTTATGTCACCTTGGAACCCTGTAGTCATCTCGGTAAAACGGGGCCCTGCGCAGATGCACTTATCGCAGCCGGTGTCGCTCGAGTCGTCATCGCTTTGGAAGACCCCAACCCACAAGTGAACGGCGGGGGTATAAAAAAACTGCGTGCGGCTGGGGTTGAGGTTAGCAGCGGTGTTTTGGCAGACGAAGCAGCACAGGTGATTCCCGGATTTATTTCAAGAATGAGTACTGGGCGGCCTAGAATCAGAGCGAAGCTTGCCATGTCTGTGGATGGACGAACTGCCATGGCCAGTGGAGAGAGTCAGTGGATTACAGGGCCAGCGGCCAGAGGTGATGTGCAGCGTCTGCGGGCGATGAGCTGCGCTATTGTCACCGGCGTTGGCACCGTCTTGTCAGATGATTGTTCGCTGACGGTTCGGCCCGAAGAATTGGGTCTGGACGACGAGGCAGCCGCATTGGCGGGGCAGCGTCAGCCTCTGCGAGCGGTGTTGGATTCTCAACTCCGTACACCGGCGGGCGCAAAGATACTCAGTCTTGCCGCGCCAACCGTGTTATTTCACAGCAATGGCTGCTCGATACCCGAAAGTTTGGACAGTTGTGTCGAGAGATTGCACGGTCTCACTTCCAGCGCCCGGGGCCTTGATTTAACCGAAATGGTAAATGAGTTAAGTCGGCGGCAATGCAATGAAATTCTGGTAGAATCTGGGCCCCGTTTGGCGGGTGCATTGCTGCAAGCTGGTTTATTGGACGAGCTGATTATCTATATGGCTCCTTTGCTGCTGGGCCACAACGCGCGGCCGCTGCTCGAGCTGCCTCTGGATTTAATGTCTCAGAAGGTTCAGCTGGAAGTGCAGGACGTTCGCAAAATTGGTCGGGATTGGCGTTTCACGGCCCACCCGGTCTAGCGTGTCTGCCCTTGGCCGGACGCATTGTTGTTACATTTTAGTTTCGTAGGTGATTCATGTTTACAGGCATTATTCAGGCAGTTGGAGAAATTTCGGCGCTGCAGCCGCGTGGTGGAGATGTGCGTTTGTACGTCAAAACTCACGATCTATCGTTAGCCGATGTAGCTCTTGGAGACAGCATCTGTACCAACGGAGTTTGCTTGACCGTGATTGAGCTTCCCGGCGATGGCTATTGGGCAGATGTGTCCGTAGAGACTTTAAACTTCACCACTTTAGGAAACTTAAAACCCGGATCGAACGTTAATCTGGAAAAGGCTATGACTCCAGTGAGCAGGCTTGGCGGTCACATTGTCAGTGGCCATGTCGATGGCGTGGGAGAAATTGTGAGTCTGGAGCAAGATGCCAGGTCCTGGCGCTTTGTGCTGCGTGCACCGGATGGGCTAGCTAAATACATTGCCCACAAGGGCAGTATTTGTATCGATGGTACGAGTTTAACCGTCAATGCTGTCAATGGCGCAGAGTTTGATTTGAACATTATTCCGCAGACCATCGCAGAGACGATTTTCGGCGATTACGCACCGGGCTCTCCGGTCAATTTGGAAGTAGACGTTATCGCCAGATACTTGGAGCGTTTGATGCTCGGGGATGCGGCAGCGGATCCACAGGCGAGCGGTGTGACCATGGCAACACTGGCCGAAAACGGTTTTTTGCGTCGCTGACAGGGCGCCGAATTGGGACAGATGAAATGCAAGTAAACACGGTAGATGAACTAATCAGTGACATTCGCCAGGGCAAGATGGTGGTATTGCTGGATGACCATGCCGAGAGCTATAACGAAGGCGTAGTGATGGTGGCAGCGGAACACGTGGATGCTAAGAACATCACCTTCATGGCTCGCCAAGCCCGAGGCCTGGTTTGCCTCGCCCTTACGGAAGAGCGATGTAAGCAGTTAAATCTGCCCCCGATGGTGGAAGATGCCAGAGGAGAGAAGTCTAATTTTACCCTGTCGATTGAGGCGGCTGTAGGCATTGATACGGGTATTTCGGCGCTGGATCGGGCTTTAACCGTGCAGGCAGCATGCGCACCCAATGCGGTTCCTGGAGATATCGTTCAGCCTGGCCATATTTTTCCACTAACTGTGACACCTGGCGGAGCTCTAATTCGAGCGGGACATACTGAGGCGGCTTCGGACTACGCGCGCCTCGCTGGCTTACAACCCTCGGCAGTGATTGCCGATATTCTCACAACCGAGGGTGAGCTGGCCGATGGACCTGCACTGGTAGAGTTTGCCAATAGGCACGAATTAAAAATAGGCACCATTGCTGATTTGATTCACTTCCGCATGGTCAACGAGCGCAGCATTGAGAGGGTTCGCGAAGGCGAGGTTAATACGGCCTATGGCAAGTTCCAGTTGACTGCCTACCGGGATCAGACGGAAGGCGAGGTTCACTTCGCCTTGTCCAAGGGCAGTATTTCTCCGCAAGAGCCCACCCTGGTGAGGGTGCACGTAAACTCCACCCTAAGAGATTTGGTGAGAACAGAAATTCCCGGTCGGCAATCCTGGGGTATTCGTGAGTGTCTTAAGGCCGTTGCAGAAAATGGCCGGGGTGTCGTCGTTCTGTTGGCCAGGCGAGAGGGCCCCGAGCAACTCCTTGAAAGTATCGATTTGGCTTTAGGTAATGAATCACAGGGCGCACTGGATGCTCCCGACAGCTACACAACAGTGGGCCTTGGCTCGCAAATTCTCAAGGATCTTGGGGTTGGAAAAATCCACCTGATGGGAGCGCCCATCAAGTACAATGCCATTTCCGGTTTCGACCTGGAGGTTCTGGATTTTGTTAGCCCCGGTGAAGCTTAGGCCCGGCGAATAGAAGCGAAAAGTACGCAGAGACAGGAATAGCAGATATGAGTGATATAAAAACGATCGAGGGAAACTTCGTTGGCGGCAAGGGCAACTACACATTGGTCGTTGGCCGCTGGAATAGTTTTGTAGTGGAGCATCTTCTTGAAGGTGCCCTGGATACCCTCAAGCGCCACGGTGTTTCTGAAAGTCAGATTACTATTGTGCGAGCTCCGGGCGCTTTCGAAATTCCCCTCGTGTGTCAGAAAGTAGCGCAAAAGGGCGGCGTCGACGCGATCATTGCTCTGGGTGCGGTCATACGTGGAGGCACTCCTCATTTTGAATATGTATCGGGAGAATGTACCAAGGGTATTTCTCAGGTGAGCATGAATACAGGCATTCCCGTGGCCTTCGGCGTGTTGACCGTCGACACGATCGAGCAGGCGATTGAGCGATCGGGTAGCAAAGCGGGGAATAAGGGCGAAGAGGCCGCACTTTCTGCCTTGGAAATGGTTAGCTTAATGGGGCAGCTCTAACAGTGAGTAAAACGGTTCAGAACACGTTAGCGGCACAGCGTCGCAAAGCGCGACACTACGGCATGCAGGCACTGTACCAATGGCATATGGCTGGTACATCGCTGTCTATCATCGAAGCTGAGTTTCGCGACGACTACGACTTCACCCATGTAGATGGAGAATATTTCCATACTCTGGTTCACGAGATACCGGCGTGCATCGATGAGCTGGAGGAAATTCTCGAGCCTTTGCTGGATCGCAAAATGGATGATCTGGATCCGATAGAGCGCACCTTGTTGCGCATGGGAACCTTTGAGCTATACAAGCGCATTGATGTTCCCTATAAGGTCGTCATCAACGAAGCCGTGTCGCTGGCCAAGAAATTTGGCGCGACCGATGGCCACAAATACATTAACGGTGTTTTGGACAAGGTGGCGCGTGCGCTTCGCAAGGTCGAAATTGACGCCGCGGGCTAATGCCTTCCTCAGAGTTTTCCCTGATTGCTCGCTACTTCTCTTCCTTAGGGCGCGGACCTGATGTCGATCTAAGTGTCGGCGATGACTGCGCTATCTTACGTTTGCAGCCCAATGAGCGGCTTGCCACTTCCGTAGACACCCTGGTATCGGGTGTCCATTTTCCCGAAGACGCCTTTCCCGAAGACCTGGGTTTTCGTGCCGTTGCCGTTGCCGTGAGCGATCTCGCGGCGATGGGTGCTCGGCCTATCGGTATGACCCTTGCGCTGACTTTGCCGGAGGCGGACGACTTTTGGCTCAATGCTTTCAGCAACGGTTTGGCGGCTGCGGTCCAAGCGTTCAATATTCCTCTTATCGGCGGGGATACTACTCGCGGCCCACTGACCTTGACGGTTCAAGTCCTGGGAGCGTTGCCTTTGGATCAAGGCTTGTTGCGCAGTGGTGCTGTCGCCGGAGATCAGGTCTGCGTTTCTGGTCCACTGGGTGATGCAGCCGGTGCGCTTGCCTTTATGGAGGGGTCCTGGACACCTGATGCAAAGCACGCAGATTATCTGTGGGAACGCTTTTATCGTCCCCTTGTGAAGATTGAATTGGGCCGTTCGCTGCTGGGCGTGGCTCACGCCGCTATTGATATCTCGGATGGTTTGCTTGCAGATGCGGGCCATATCGCCGATGCCAGTGGTGTCGGTATTAGCATTGATCCGGCGCTGGTACCTCAGTCCGAAGCGCTGCGCTCTCATTCCAGTCCAGATCAATCTTTGTTGTGGGCCCTAACCGGGGGTGATGACTATGAGCTGTGTTTTACTCTGCCGGCAGAGCAGGCGACCCCTGAGGGATGTGTGCGCATCGGCGAGGTCATCGCAGGGAAGGGTGTGAATTGTGGGATCGACATTGACACGCCAACGGGATACAGGCACTTTTAAATGATGGCCATTTAGGGACTTTCATGAACGAAAAGCTACCCCCGTCATCCGACAGCAGTCTTGATGCCGATCGGAGTAAACCAAGGCCATTCTCCCGGCCCATGCAGTTTTTCGCTTTCGGTTTTGGTTCCGGGCTGTCCCCTTGGGCTCCGGGCACTGCTGGGACGTTGGTGGCAATTCCAGCCTATTTGCTGGTGTCAGACCTTTCTTTGCCCCTGTACACCTTGTTTATCGCAGTGATGACATTGCTTGGGATTTGGTTTTGCGAAGTGGCCAGTCGAGAACTGGGTGTTCACGATCATCCGGGCATTGTTTGGGATGAGTTTGTCGGTTACTGGATTACGCTTTGGGCACTGCCGGCTACTTGGACCTGGATTATCGCGGGTTTTGTCGTGTTTAGGATCTTCGACATCATCAAACCCTGGCCCATAGGCCCCCTGGATAAAAAGGTTAAAGGGGGCTTTGGCATAATGATTGACGACATTGTCGCCGGTATTCTCGCTTGCGCAACCCTGCATCTTGCGCGTGTACTGATGTAGTGTGAGAGGAGTTTCGATTGAAAAATAGCCGAGTAATTTCCCTGCTTTTGGCCCTTGCCTTGGTGCTGGGTGGTAAATCAGCTTTGGCGCAGGATGTCCAGGTGCAGGCGCTTTTTACCAATGCAGCGATGCTGAAAATCTCAGGTACCAGTAAAATGCTCAAAGTGGGACAGTCCTTTGGTGCCGTTAAGCTAATCGAGGCCAATTCTCAAGTGGCGATTATCGAATTGAATGGGAAGCGGCGCGAGTTGAAGGTTTCTCAGCGGATCACCGGCAATTACGAACGAGCGAAGACCCGGCAGGTCAGTATCCCGCGTGATTCTGCTATGCAGTACATCGTCCAGGCGACGATTAATGGCCGTGGCATGCGGGTCCTGGTGGACACCGGAGCCAATGTCGTCGCAATGAATTCGGCGCATGCGACAGCTCTTGGAATAGATTTTAGCGCCGGCATTCCATCCCAGGTAGTCACTGCATCGGGTACGGCTGGTGCTTGGGTTGTAAAGTTGGATTCCATAGATGTCGGTGGGATTCGCGTCGACAATGTACAGGCTTCGGTTGTAGGCGGCACTCATCCCACGACGATTTTACTGGGGATGACTTACTTGCAACACGTCCAGATGCAGGAAAAAAACGGCATTTTGATGCTCTCGCGGGACTATTAATGTGCCTCGCAAGCTGGCCGAACACCTGATAAACTGCTCGCCCTTTGGCCATGGACAACCTGAGTGTCAGTACACTACGTAGAATCCTCCCGTCTTCCCACCGCCTGGGGAGAGTTTGAAATGCATGGCTTTGAAGACCCTGTCTCGAACAAAGAGCATGTTGTTTTGACGATGGGCGACCTGTCTGGCTCAGAGCCTGTACTGGCTCGTATTCACTCGGAGTGCTTAACAGGCGATGCCCTGTTTAGTATGCGTTGCGACTGTGGAAGCCAGCTGCAAGCCGCTATGCAGGCAATCTCGGAAAATGGTGTAGGGGCTTTGTTTTATTTGCGCCAGGAAGGGCGTGGTATTGGTCTGCTCAACAAGATCAAGGCCTACAAGCTTCAGGACGAAGGAGCCGATACCGTTGAAGCCAACGAGCAATTGGGTTTCGGCGCTGATATGCGCGATTACAGCCTTTTATTGCCTATGCTTCAGCACCTTAATATTGATGCGGTCCGCCTGATGACCAACAACCCCCGCAAGGTGAATGCACTGGAGGAGCTAGGTGTGAAGGTTGTGGAACGCATAGCGATCGAAACGGGCAGAAACCCCCACAACGAGAAGTACCTTGAAACCAAGGCCGGTAAGTTGGGTCATATGTTTGGCAAGTAAGCTTAGCCTAAAAGCCGTGAAGTCTTTTAGGATTAGTGCTTACGCTTAACGATGTATTCGGCAATCTGGCGAAGCGTATCTGCCGATTCGCCAAATCCGTCCAGGGCCTCAATCGAGGCATCCAGTAAGCGCGCGGCCTCTGTTTTAGCGCCTTCCAGCCCCAACAATTTAACGTAAGTGGGCTTGTTTGTCTGGGCGTCTTTACCTGCCGTTTTGCCCAAAGATTCGTTACTGCCTTCTACGTCGAGAATGTCATCTACCACCTGGAAAGCCAGGCCTACATGACTTCCGAATCGATCAAGCGACGCCAGCTGAACTGGATTGGCATTTGCAGTAATAGCGCCTAGTGCCAGCGAGGCCCGTATGAGTGCGCCTGTTTTCAGTGAATGCATCGTCTGAAGTTGTTGTACGTTCATGGTGCTATCTACTGCCATGATGTCTATGGCTTGGCCGCCTACCATGCCATGTAAACCTGCCGTTGTAGCCAGAGTTTCAATCATATTCAGCTTTTGCTGTGGCGCGATACCAGGCGCCTGGGCCAGCAGTTCGAAGGCGCGAGCTTGGAAGCCATCGCCGACCAGGATGGCTGTTGCTTCATCAAAGGCCTTGTGCAGGCTGGGTTTTCCTCTTCGCAAGTCGTCGTCGTCCATTGCCGGGAGGTCGTCGTGTATTAGTGAGTAGCTGTGCATGAGTTCCATGGCGCATGCTGCGTGGTCCAGTGCGACGGAAGTTGATTCATCGGACGAAATAGACTCTGCAGCGGCGTAAACAAGTATTGAACGAACCCGCTTGCCACCGCTGGCAAGGCTATATCTGGCGGCGCTGTGAAGCTCGTCTAGATGTGATTGCGCCAGCACACGAGCCGCAGCTTCGTCGGCACTGATAAGCAATTCCAAGGTGCTGGCAACGTGAGCTCGCTTGGAACTCATGTACTCATCTAAATCGGGTTTCATTCAGATGGAGCGTCCGGGAAACCCTCTACTTGCAGTTCATCCGATTCGTCAGCCATTAGCAATTGTACTTTCTGTTCCGCTTCACGCAGCATGGTCTGAGCCTGACGAGTAAGCGCGATGCCCTCTTCGAAGGACTCCAGTGAGCCCTCAAGATTTGTATCACTACTTTCGAGCTTGTCGACAATCACATTGAGTGCAGTGATGGTGTCTTCAAAGTTTATTGGGGTGGTTTTCTTTGCCATGTTCAAAGCCCTGACAGGGTCAATACGCGATGGTCCTATGGTAGCATGGGTGCTCCGATCTAACAGCAAGATGCGCTCGCCGCCGTACTGGAGTGAATGAACGACGATAGGGAACTATTGAGAGAATTAGCGGGTGGCTGTAACGTGTTTTTTGAGTTTACGCCTTACAACCTCCTGGTCTTAGATGCACTGCTAGAGCTCGAACACATCGCCTGTAGGCCCAGTCTTGTGATCAATACCTGTAAGCGCGAATACAAGCACGCCAGCGTCAAGGTTATTAATTTTAGGCGTAGTGAGCAGAATTGGCTGTCATCGGCTCTGGGATATTGGCGAATGTCTGGTCTGTTGCCCGGGCTGAGAAAGTCCAACGCGGTACATTCTGTCTATAGCCCACATCCACACAAACAATATGTTCAGCAACACGCTGTGTAGTGGTCTAATAAAACCGGACACCAACTTAGGTGGTAAAATCGCCACCAGGAGAGGTGTTCAATGGCAAGACTACGGCGATCAAACTATAGGTTCCCAAAGATTCCAGGGAAAGAAACTTTGCAGCTACAAATATGAAGCAGAACCTTCCGAGCAGTATCGATCCGCGAATCAGGATATTAATAACTACTGAGTAGCTTTCCTTTACTATGGGTTCGAACGGACAATCGTCTGTGTGTTACAGACCAATCTGGTTTGTCTAGCTGCGATTGAAAAAAGCGTCGCGGATTTATTTGATAGAGAATTCCAGCGACCGAGAATGTGCTTTTTCTCTGGCGTAAGCCGCGGCAACAAGATAGAGGCCTGTCTGTGCAGAATCGCAATCCCATCGATAAAGTCGTTCAGATTGATCAGCTTGTGCAAGCCATTGTCCTCGAGGCTTATTCTTGTCTATATTGAGCGGAGATCAATGATGCCGTTGTCTGCGTACCCGCAACAGCTTTCGCGGGAGATGCTTCTTCGGTTTCGATCAGCGCGCAAATGCGCTCAACAATTTTATCACTGGTGAGCCCCTCATCGCGCAATTGGGTGGCATGTTCGCCGTGATTAACGTAGGCATCGCCGATGCCAATATGGGCAATCCGGACGCGGGCATCGTGGCTTTGTAAAAACTCGCTGACAGCGGATCCAGCACCTCCAGCTACTGCATTTTCTTCGATAGTGACTAATAGCTCATATTCTTGGGCCAGCTTGAGAACCAGGGTTTCATCGAGCGGCTTCACCCAGCGCATATCCACCAAAGTTACATCGAGTTGTTCAGCCGCACTAGCCGCCTCGTGCAGTTGGGTACCGAAATTGAGAATTGCCACTTGTGAGCCGATTCTGCGCTCTACGGCTTTGCCGATTTCCAATTCTGTCATCTCTTTTTCGATGGAAGCCCCAGGCCCGGTGCCTCTTGGATATCGTATGGCGGCTGGTCCTTGGTACCGGTAAGCCGTATAGAGCATTTGTCGGCATTCGTTTTCATCGGAGGGCGCGCCGATTACCATGTTCGGTATGCAGCGTAAAAACGACAGGTCGAAGGCGCCGTGGTGGGTCGGTCCATCCTGCCCCACTAAACCGGCTCTATCTATGGCGAAGGTGACATCTAAATTCTGCAGCGCTACGTCGTGGATTAGTTGGTCATAGCCACGCTGCAAAAATGTTGAGTAGATAGCTACAACTGGCTTTGCTCCATCGCAGGCCATACCGGCTGCCAATGTGATCGCATGCTGCTCGGCGATGGCTACATCGTAGTATCGCTCTGGGAATCTCTCAGAAAACTCCACCATGCCTGACCCTTCACACATCGCTGGCGTTATGCCTATCAGGTTTTGATCTTGTTCTGCCATATCGCAGAGCCAGCGGCCGAACACTGCCTGATATTTTGGGCGAGAGGCAGTGACAGGGGTGTTTGCTAGCTTCGGCCCCTTGGGCTTGGGATCAATCTTATTAATAGCGTGATACCCCACCGGATCCTGCTCAGCAGGCAAAAACCCCTTACCCTTCATCGTCCGAATATGCAGCAGCTGGGGCCCTTCCAGATCCTTCATGTTTTCCAGAGTCTGAATTAGCCCGGGTAAATCGTGACCGTCCAGGGGGCCAATGTAATTAAAACCCAACTCTTCAAACAACGTGCCAGGAGCCACCATGCCTTTCATATGTTCTTCGGTGCGTTTGGCTAATTCCCAGGCTGGTCTAATGTGTTCCAACACTCTTTTAGAGCCTTCGCGCATAGCGATGTAGGTTTTGCTTGCCCAAATTTTGGCGAAGTAGGTGGCTAGGCCGCCCTTGTTGTGCCCTATAGACATCTGATTGTCATTGAGAATGACTAGCATGTTTGGCCGCACATGGCCCGCGTGGGCGAGTGCTTCAATGGCCATGCCACCGGTAATGGCACCATCGCCAATGACCGCGATGACTTTGCGATTGACTCCCTGGTTTTTAGCCGCTAGAGCCATTCCCATGGCTGCCGAAATACTGGTGGAGGAATGGCCGACCCCAAAAGTATCGAATTCACTTTCCCCGCGCTTGGGGAATCCTGCTAATCCCCCTGCTTGGCGCATGGTGTGCATCTGCTGCATGCGCCCGGTGAGAATCTTATGCGGGTAGGTTTGATGTCCCACGTCCCAAACGATTCGATCTTCTGGGGTGTTGTAGATGTAGTGTAAGGCAATGGTGAGCTCGATGACTCCCAGGCCTGCGCCGAAGTGTCCGCCTGTTTGACCCACGCTGTATAGTACGAACGCGCGCAATTCTTGCGCCAGTTCAAGCAGTTGTCGTGCGTCTAACTCCCTCAGCTGGGCGCCTCCATCTATCCTCGAAAGGTGAGGTGTGTAAGGAGGCAGCAGTGGAATCTCGGACAACATCGCGCAATTCTAGCGCATTCTGATCACAATGTGGGGTTTTACAGCGCTTGGCTTAGACCGTAAATACTCGGGTTGTCTCGCTCCATCTGCGCCCGCAATATCAGCGAAAGTCGCACATAGCCATGTTCGTTCAAATTGACACCGTCAGTTCGAAAAAATGCTGGTTTGGCGCGGCCGTCTCGATCGCTGAGCAGGCGATTGGCATCGAGGATTCTTATTCGCTCGTCATTTGCCGCCCATGCCTTTAGTTGCAGGGATGCTTTGTCAATTTTCTTACTGCTGGAGGGGTATAGCGGGGTCTTTAGAGGCGTGAAGATGTAAAAATTTTGGGTTACCGAATACGATAAGTCGAGTTCAACCAGCTCCTTGATAGCGGCAACCAGCTCATCGGCCGTCTTGTTGTCACGAATATGGAATTCACTCTCACCGGGGAGCAAGACCACTGTATGTGCGTGATAAAAACCGATCAGGTTTTGGTAGTAGTGGGTGATGTCATTGACGGTTGCATCACCGATGCCGCGGTTGAGTACAGGCATGGGTGCCAGTAAGTCCTCTAGGTCCTGCCACAATGTCACCCTTCGGCCTCCGACAATGACGACCGGGTCCGTGGCAAGTTGGGTCAGCCGATCTGCTTTGACATAGGACTCTACCTCCTTGGCCCAAGCTTCAGGTGAGGGATCGAGCACTTTGTAGGTCTCGTTGGATACTAGAATTGCCAGATGAACGATAGGGATCAGTAGTAATACTGCCGCCAAAGTGCGTATCGCTTTCCAGGAGTACATCCCCTTGACCCCGCATGTGAATTCAGGGGCAATTCTCTAGCAAATATGCCCGGCTGGCAATTATTGAGGACTCAGTTGTGATGCTGTTGGCACCTTATACGCTAAAGCTTATCTTTGGGGGGTGATGCGTGTAGGATTCCTCCATGATTTATCAACGCAATATACCTCGCGATGAATTGTTCTCCTCGCAGTTAGAGCTGCTGATGATGAACGCGCGTTTCGCCACCGTAGGTGCACATTTGGTCGGCTTGGTGGCGTGCTTGCTGCTCTTTTGGTCTTACTTGGATGTGCCGGTACTGCTCATTTGGTCTGCCGTGTTTTTGATCCTTTTGTTGGCATGCTCCCTGGGCATGAGCAGCGCCCTTGCCGAGCGCAGCTTCGTAAGTTCTCCCAGACAGGTGTACAGGGCGTTGATTGTCAGTGCGCTGTTAACAGGTGCTGTCTGGTCAAGCGCTTACATCTATCTGGTGGATATAATTCCTGAAACGCTACAGCACGTTTTACTACTCACCATTGTCATGATTACCGCGTTCTCCGTGGGTGTAACGGTGGTTGTTCGTGAGTATTTTATTGCCTATTTATTTGCGTCACTGTGGCCAATTGGCTGGTGGAGTCTGGTCCACTATTGGGAGGGGCCCTACAATTTGGTTATTGGTCTATTCCTACTGCTTATCTGCGCTGTTTTGATTGTGGTCAGTGACCGGGTGTATCGATCGTATCGAAATATGATATCTCTTAATTTACAGCGCGAGGCTATGTCGCGTGAGTTGGGTGGTTTAACCGGCTCTTTGAGAGACCGCAATCGCCAATTGCGCGATGCCAGGCAGCAATTGACTGACTTGGCTAACGTGGATGAATTGACCGGACTGGGCAATAGACGCTTGGTCAACAAGGCGTTGCTCGACGAAGTTAACCGGGCGCGACGCGGTGGCACTCCACTTTCAGTCATCTTGTTGGATGTCGATTATTTTAAATTGTACAACGACACCTACGGTCATCAGGCCGGGGATGTTGTTCTGCAGCAGCTCGCCGATTTGATGCAGCGTGCAACCACTCGAGCCGGTGAAGTTGTCGCCCGCTATGGGGGTGAGGAATTCATTTTGATATTGCCAGGAGCTTCTTCGGCGGTTGCCATGCGTACCGCTCAGCGTCTTAAGGCGTTGGTAATTACTGAGGCTATTACCCACAAAACATCAAAGGGCGAACCCTTTATCACGGTAAGCCAGGGGATTGCCACAGTACAACCCGAAGGAGATATGCTTCCGGAGCAGGTGATTAAGTTGGCAGACGATGCGCTTTACGACGCCAAAGATTCAGGGCGCAATGCGATTATTGTGGCGGGAGAGGGCCTGCATCTTCAGGAAGAGCTGTCTTTGAAGCTGTGAATCTGACGTCTTTGTTTCTTGGTTGGGCGTTTTGCGGGTCGATCAAGCATACCGCCTGCGGCCTTTCTCGCCGCAGCGTCGGCTTCGCGTTTTTCCACGCTTGCTTGTGTTTCAAAGTAAAGCTCTGCAGCTTCAGGAGCACCCCTGCGCTGCGCTGACAGAGCGGCTACTATGACGGTTTTTTCATCCCAGCCCTGTCGAATCTGGAGTTTGTCCCCCACAGAAATTTCTCTGGAGACTTTTACTCGAACCCCATCGAGGTGCACCTTGCCACCTTCGATGGCAGCTTTTGCCAAACTTCGGGTCTTGTAAAATCTCGCGGCCCACAGCCATTTGTCTAATCGTAATTTTTCCATTGCTGCGCTACTAATCCTCATGCTTGTTCGGGGGTTGGCATAATCTCATCAAAATGATGGATTCCTGGAAACCGCGTGCCAGTCCTAAGCTGCCCCTGACTATCGGGCTGCAAAAGCGTGATCAAATGAGCGATGCCATACTTCTGGGCACTTCGCAGGACGCTTTCTGTATCATCGATTAGCAGGGTTCGCTTGGGGTCAAACGGGTGTAGATCTTGCAGTTTTTCCCAGAAAGCTTGTTGCTCTTTGGGTGCCTCGAGCTCGTGAGACACCACTAAGCGATTAAAGCAGTGACTAATACTCACACGCTGCATTTTCAGGTCAAGTGCTTTGCGGTGTGCGTTGGTCACCATCAATACATCTTTGCTGCTGGACTTTAGTCGGGTTAGAAACTCCATGGCATGGGGGCGAAGCGTGATCATGTCGCCTAGTCCGTGCTTTAAAGCAGCAATATCCATATCAAGTGCTTGTGACCAGTGATCCACACAATACCATTGCAGGGTGCCCGGTTCGATTTTGAGTTTGGCCTGGAGTTCGTCAATGGTGATCTTCTTACTGATCTGATGCTTTGCCGCATACTCCTGTGGTAGATACTGGGTCCAAAAATAGTTGTCGAAATGCAAATCTAGGAGCGTACCGTCCATATCCAGTAGCACGGTGTCGATGACGGCCCAGTCGATCATTGTTGGCAATTTCCCCCACTCGAGTGACGATTGCGGCAGTGCATCGTCGTCTTTTGCAAATTATGCCTCTTTTTATCCACGGATGCTCGACGGCCCATTTAGCTTTCGGTGATATAGTGAGCTAAACCCCAACCGGAAGTTCTCGTGTCCCACTTGGAAAACTTGGTCGCTCCGCTAATTGAACTGTGTAGCGTGGCCGGAGAGTCAATATGTTCGCACTACCACTCCGAGGAGTCTGACCAATATGAGCCTAAAAGTGATCAATCGCCCCTGACCCGAGCGGATTTGGATTCTCATGCAATAATCTTGTCCGGCCTTGAAGAGCTGGATGAAGCGATCCCCATTCTCTCTGAAGAGTCCACCACCATAGGTTTTGAACAGCGCAGTGCCTGGGATAAATATTGGTTGGTTGATCCCCTCGATGGTACCCGTGAGTTTCTGGATCGTACGGGTGAATTTACCATCAACATTGCGCTAGTTGAGAATCATGTGCCCGTCCTGGGGTTGCTCTACCTGCCCCTGGAAAAAAAGGCCTATATAGGAATACCTGGGTCCGGTGCTCATTGCTATGAATTCTCACCCGGGGAGGGCTGGCAGGCGAGGCCGCTGCAAACGCGCACATTGTCGAGCGACGAACCTTTTATAATTCTGGCCAGCCATCGCCATCGGGGCCCCAAGCTGGGCGCTGTGCTTGAGTGGCTTGAGCAACGTCGTGGTCCCCTCAAACGGGTCAATAGTGGCAGCGCTTTGAAATTTTGTCAGCTGGTGGAAGGCGACGGTGATTTCTATCCGCGTTTCTCGCCCTGCTGTGAATGGGATACCGCTGCGGGGCAGGCGCTACTTGAGGCTGCGGGCGGGAGTTTGCTGGGGATGGACGGTAAACCGGTTAGTTACAATCGACGCAAATCTTTGATGAGTCCTAACTTCTTTGCCATTGGAGATCCGCAGAACCCGCTTTGGAAGGAACTTATCGCGCTCGAAATATAGGCTTCATTGGATTTTGTGCTGCTATGCGCTATAACTAATACAGAGACTTTGTGGTCTCGGTGAGGTTGTAAAATGTCCGGAAAATGTTTTTCACCATTGCAATTGTATGGCTCTGATTGTCCCTTGATGGGGCAGACACTGAACTGGCCAAATACCTCCGCATTGCGGGAACGACTGTTGCTGGAGATCTCCGCACTGGAGCGTCAGCGAGAACAGAAGGAGCAGGTAGACGGCAAAATGGATTTTAGCTTGCAGCAGACATGCAAAGAGATGATACACGCTCGCCAGATGCTATATCGCCAATTGGGACGTTGACGGTTGTACCTGCAATCCAAGTCGGTATAGTCTTCTCCATTGAATTGGCAACACTTGGCAGCACCACCATGAACGCACCACAGTTATGAGTGAACCACCGGTAATCTTTACGGAGTCCACCGCGGAAGCTGCTAACGAAATATTGACTCCCGAGATGCGTTTGTCCCAAATGCAAAACCAGCACAGGACACTGGATGCTCGGATTGCCGAGATGTACACCTACCCCTCTCAAAACCATATATTGCTGCAGCGTCTCAAAAAAGAAAAACTGCGAGTAAAAGACGCTATCGCGCGATTAAAAGACGAGATGATTCCAGATCTTAACGCCTAAGACATTGTATATAGGGCACTACCTCATGATAAAACCCGCCGCGTTTATACTCTCCTTGAGCCTGCTGGGAGTGATGACAGCACATTCGGAGGATGCGCCATCGGTCTCCAGCTCCCCGATTAAAGGGGCGTTGCATCTTTTGCAGGGCCGCGGCGGCAATGTGGTTGCATCGGTTGGCGCCGACGGCATTCTAATTATTGATGATGACTACGCTCCCTACGCTAATGCCTATCAGCAGGCGCTTGATGCGCTAGTGCCCGACTCCGATGAGGCTGAAGTACCGCAATTTGTTGTGAATACTCACTGGCACGGCGACCACACCGGGGGCAATCTCTATTGGGGCGAGAAAGGTTCCATCATCGTCGCACACCACAATGTCAGGCAGCGAATGTCCACCCGTCAGGACATGAAGGCCCTGGGTCAGGTAGTAGAGCCTAGTCCTGCACCGGCGCTTCCAGCGGTTACTTTTGGGGATTCGCTGGCTTTGCATTTCAACGGTGACGATATTGAAATTCTGCACCTTCCCAAAGGCCATACCGACGGAGACGCCGTGGTGTTTTTCGCCAAGGCCAACGTCGTCCACTTAGGCGATCACTTCTTCATGAACGCCTTCCCTTTTGTGGACCTGGATTCTGGGGGCAGCATTGCCGGTTACGCTGCCAATATTGCTGCGATTTTAGAACGAGTAGATGGGTCAACTATTATTATACCCGGCCACGGAGGCACGATGGCGAACAAAGGAGATTTGGAGCTCTATCACGCTATGCTGACTTCCACAGTTGAATCTGTAGCGTCTCGTCTGGGCAAGGGCCAAACCAAAGAATCTATTATTGAAGATGGGCTCGCAGGCAAGTGGTCTAGCTGGGGCAATGGCTTCATTAATGAGGCCATGTGGATTAACACGATTGCTGCCGGCCTATAAGCCTGTTTTGCCAATCATCAAATAAGCAGGGCGCCCTCAAGTTTTAGCAGTTGCTCCTTCATCTCGAGGCCACCTGCAAAGCCTGTTAGTGATCCGTTGCTGCCTATCACGCGGTGGCAGGGCACGATGATTGGTATGGGGTTTCTTCCGTTGGCCGCCCCTACGGCTCTGACTGCTTTTGGCCGGTTGATGCTCTTCGCTATGTCGCCGTAGCTGCGTATTTGCCCGTAGGGGATAGCCCTTAGCGAAGTCCAGACCTGCTGTTGAAATTCCGTTCCCCTGGGGCTTAAGCTCAGATCAAAGTGCTCGCGTTGTCCGGCAAAATATTCCTTTAGCTGCACAGCTGCATCTTGCAGAGCGGAGTCACTACGCAATACGTCATCAACGTCGATTTGATGCCGGCCGTCGAATTCCACCTTGGTGATCATGCCGTCTTGAGACACTAGACGAAGTTTGCCTATCGGGGTATCCAGAAATTGGTAGTTCATGCGCTCAAGCTCCTCCAAAGTAAATTCGCCGCATAAGAGCGCCAAGGGCGCCATGCCAAGGTCAAGTTCTTGTCCAGCTTGATATCCCCCGCAATAGCCGCATAGGCCTTAACCAGACCGAGGTCTCCGGTGGGGAAAATGTCGGGGTCTGAGTAACCTCTCATTGCCACAATGCCCGTTGTCCATGGGCCGATGCCCTTGAACTGAGCCAGTATCTCCAAGTCTATTTCGCGGTCGTGATCGTAAGTGTATTTGCTAACGGTCTTTAAAGTATCCCGGCGACGCGTTGGCATTGGGAAATGTTTATCGCCCAATAGGAACAAGTCTTCTGGCGCGGGAAAAAAAAGCCCATCGGGAGCCAGGTTCTTGTTCTGACTAGTGGTAGCGGCCAATCTTGAAATCACTTTTCGAGCCGCCTGGATGCTTACCTGCTGACCGACTATGGCCCTGACCGTCGACTCAAAAATCGAACCATGTGCCGGTGCCCGTATTCCCGGAAATCTATGGAGTAGAGACTTGAACACCACATCGCGGCTCAGTGCCTCATGAATAAACTGGGGATTGGCATCCAGATCAAACATCCGTCTTACTCTTGCCACAATTTTCAGGAGTTGGCTGGGGTCTGACTCAGTCAGTTGCAGTTGTAAGGCGTTGCGCTGTGGTAGGTGGCTCACCCGCATATGGCCCGCTTCTTCGTTGAGTAGGAGATTACGCTGATAGCTGCTGCCATCGACCCGCTCGACGCCGTCGATGGCGTGACGCGAGAAAAAGTCCATAACCCCATCCCAGTCATAGGGAGGGCGATACTGTAGTTGTAGTGTAATTGCGTAGTCGGTTGAGTCTCTCCCCTGGATTTTGCGCATGGCACTGGGAGTGGTATTGAAGCTGCTGCGAATGGCGCTGTTGAAACGTCGTACGCTGCTATATCCTGCCGCGTACGCTATATCTGTCACAGACAGTGCGGTCTCTGCGAGTAATTTTTTGGCAAACAACAAGCGTTGATTTTGGGCGACGGCCACGGGTGACGCACCGACCTCTCGCTCGAATAGCTTTCTCAGGTAGCGTTCCCCCACACCCAAACGTGACGCGAGTTCTTCCACTGATTCACCGTTGAGCGCTCCTGCGCCAATCAAATCTAATGCACGCTGTACGGTTGTTGAGGTTCCGCGCCATGCCGGGCTGTTGGGTGCCGACTCAGGCCTGCAACGCAAACATGGGCGATAGCCAGATTTTGCCGCTTGGGCGGCGTGGCGAAAATAACTCACGTTTTTTTCCGCCGGGGGGCGGGCAGGGCACACCGGCCGACAATAGATTCCTGTGGTTTTGACAGCCAGGAAGAACTCGCCATCGAATCGCGAATCTCGAGATAGACGCGCAGCGCGGCAACGCTCTGGGTCCAGCTCCAGCGGCTCGGTTTTATGTTGGTCAGTAAGCTTCATGTGGCTAAATATAGCGCCGGCAGGCGGACACTACTAGCCAAAAACGGCCCTTGATGAAGTTGCTCAGCTATTCAATAGTCTGAGGGGTTCCAAACTACTAGAGTTGCTGCCGTTGTCGATGTACACGGTGCCCCCCACGATGCTTACGTTGAGTTGGACAGTCCGTTTTAACAGGTCGGTTGCCGCTACAACATCCTCCCAGGGGAATTGCCAGACGTCGGTTCGGGGAAGTGATCCTATAAGCTCACCATTGATTCTCCACCACGTATCAGAGCTCTTGCCAAAGGCGTAAACGCTAACGTGTTTGGATCTTCCACAGGCTTTCCTCAGCCGCGGTTCTTCGGGTTGGCCAAGCTCTATCCAGTGCTCAATTTCACCGCTGTCGCTGTGCTGCCATATATCGGGTTCTTCTGCAGTGGATATTCCCTTGGTAAATTCCAATCCTCGGCTGCTGTTGAGGCAATAAGCCAGCAGGCGAGCGGTCATTCTTTCCATAGTTTCAGAGGGGTGTTTGGCTAAAGTAAGAGATAGATCTTCAAAACAGTCTCTGTCGCTATCGGCGAGGGTCACTTGGGCTTTGTAAATTGTAGGCTTGAGTGCCACGGCTGGGCTTTCCTTATATGAAATTGATACCAGGGTTGTCTGGTTTGCCTTAATTTTTTTGGCTGCAAACCGGCGTCCATAGTCTATTACACTGAATCGGATGATGTCGGACCCAATTTCGCTGCTGCGTGTGCCGCAAAGCCGGCGCCTGCCTGTGCGTAGAGGTTGAAAGCTGAAATCCCGTGTTGCTCCAGATCTCCAGCCTCTTCCGAGAAACGAACCACCGCTGCCAATTTGCCGCGATACCCGAGGTCCTCCAGCAGGTCTCCCACCAGCAAGTTTTCCTGATGATGAGTCAGCGCAAGCATTACCAGTTTTACTTTACTTAAATCGACCTGCCTCCAGAAGTCGGGATCGCTGGCATCTGCCTGTGCTACGCGACGGCCCTGCGTTCGATGCTTCTCCAATTTGAAGTCGTTGTCGTCAACTCCCAGCACTTCATGCCCATACAGCTGCGCCATTGCGTCGTAGGCGCCCGCGCCGATGTTACCCATGCCCAGAACGATCACGCGTACATTCTGGGTGTTAGGATGTTGCGCCTTTACCGTCGAGGTTTCAAATTTCTGTAGCCTGGATTGCCAGCGTCTATAGAGCTCATGGGCGCGAGTATTTAGCGGCGAGGAAAAAATGAAGCTCACGGCAATTGCCAGTGATATGGCGCCTGTCCACTGTGGGTCCACCCATCCGGCCGCAGCGGCTACCGCTATAACGATCAGACCGAACTCACTGTAATTAGACAGGGCTGATGAGGCTAGCAGGGCAGTTCTCGGAGGTGTATGGAAGTTGGTGAGCAGAGGAAAGTACAAAAGCGGCTTGGCGAGCGCGAGAACCCCCAGTAAAATCGCCAGTACGATAATCTCCTGTTGTGGCCAGCCTGTCAGACCAATGCTGAGGAAGAAGCCAACAAGAAACAGGTCCTTGAACTGCAACAAATTCCTGGATAGCTCTTTTGACTTTTGGTGGCCGGCTAGTACCGCGCCGATTATCAATGCACCGAGATCTCCTTTTATACCCAGGGAGTCAAATAATGCAGCACCCCCTAATGCCAGTGCCAATCCGAATAAGGTGAACAGTTCTGCGTGCCCGCTGTAAGTGAGCAGTCGCAGTAAAACGCTGCGCAAAGGCCACAGCGCCAGTAGTGCAATGGCAGCAGGCTCAGGGGTTTTCCCTGTCGACAAAGCCAGAAAAATGACAGCGGCCAAATCTTGTATTACCAGGATGCCGATGGCGAGATTGGCGTGTCGTGAGGCCATTTCACCTCTTTCTTGCATTACCTGTATCACAAACACGGTACTGGAAAATGTCAGGGCAAAAGCGATGACTGATAGGGCAACCCAATTGAGTCCAAATGCGGGTATCCAACTATTGGCAAGGAACAAAAAGGCCATGAAGAAACCCTGCATCAGGGCCATGTGTATGATCGTGGTGCCCCACACTCTGGGTTTTAGCAGCTCAAGTGGCTGCAGTTTCAGGCCTATGGTAAATAGCAGCAAGGTGATGCCGATATCGGACAAGCTATGAAGAATGTCCCCGCCTTTCATATTGAATTCATGCAGTACATAGCCGGCTGCCAGGTAGCCTATCAAAGCCGGGAGGCCGAGCATCCGGCTAAGTAGACCGCAAATTAGCGCTATGAGAATAATTAGCGGATCGAGCATGACTTGTTCGTCTCCTTGACTAGATACTCGGTCGATTGCGAACAGCGTACAGCACCAATGCACTGAATATTATGACAAGCCATGCAGAGCCGAGCTGGGACAGTCCGAGTAAGCTCAGGGATTCAATTTGAACGTTACTCAGAGCAAAGCGGACGCCCGCTATGGGCACGCCGATCGCCAAAAACAAGACGAAACGAGACTGCCCGTAGAGGCCTATGCCGATAATAAGGTAGCTTGCGCCAAAAAGTGCCCCTGCCAGGGCGGAAACATCGATGTCTCTAAACCACAGTTCCGCTATATGGCTTATGCCGCATATCGTGATAAGCGTAGCCGCCGTATTTCTCAGGCGGACGGTATTTGCTGAGTTCATTGCCGCATCACCTATGTACTGAAAGCTGTAATAGTTTTATCGGAAGGTGAATATTTATTGATTGTATTGATTGGCACTCTACTGCGAGTTAAGAGTGTAAGGGCTGATGTGATGCTCCCGCAACCAGACCGGAGAATTCCGTCGATTAAATAGCAATTTTGCTATCATGGGCGCAATAATACAGGCGCGTTCTACAGTTAGAGGAAGCTAATGCCCAATACAATTTTGTTGCCAATGCTGGCAAACGGTGATTTCCATTCCGGCCAGGATTTGGCCACCGCCTTGGGGGTGAGCCGCACCGCTGTGTGGAAACAATTGAATAAATTGGAGGTGCTAGGTCTGGAGATTGAATCGGTTAAGGGTCGAGGCTATCGTATTCCCGGTGGTATCGACCTCATTGATGAGGTGCGTATACGCTCGACAATGAGTGCCACTGGTCTGCGTTTACTGTCTGAACTGAATATTGATGAAGTGATCGATTCCACCAATATGGAAGCATTGCGTCGTATCCAACAAGGCGCACGATCCGGACTTGTGTGCACGGCCGAACAGCAAACGGCAGGGAGGGGTCGCCGGGGACGATATTGGGTAAGCCCCTTCGCACGCAACCTGTACGTATCGACGATCTGGGAGTTTTCTCAGGGAGCAACTGCCTTGGAGGGTTTAAGCCTGGCGGTGGGCGTAGCGGTCGCAAACGCGTTAAAAAATCTTGGCCTTCCTGAGGTCCAGCTAAAATGGCCAAATGACATTCTCTACAACGGAAAGAAATTGGGCGGTGTGTTGTTGGAGATGGTGGGAGATACCACAGGGCAATGCCAAGTAGTGGTCGGGATTGGTATCAACGTGACTATGCCTGATGCCGCAGCGAGAGCAATTGATCAGGACTGGGCGGATGTTTTTGCTATGAGCCCGCAGGGTAATGCTCCCGGACGCAATGAAATATTGGGCTCACTGCTGAATCATCTGCTGCCCCTATTGGCTGAATATGAGAGCGCTGGTTTTGGCCCTTGGCGCGAAGCCTGGCAGGACCTTCATGCACACGCGGGTAAATCGGTAATTTTAAGCACTGGTGCTGGCAAAACCGCTGGCGTTGCCGCAGGGGTGGATAGTAGAGGCGCACTGCAACTGGAAACCAGTGTGGGTGTGCAGTCGATTTTTGGGGGTGAAGTCTCCCTTAGAGTTGCAGAATGAACCGGGCGGATCACTGCCTGCAGCTGGATGTAGGCAATAGCAGCGCCAAATGGCGGCTGATGCGTGATGGTGAGATCGCCGCCCGGGGCCGGTATCGCGCCGACGACAGTGGGAGTTTGAAGGATTTATTGTCTTGCTCTGACACGCTTCAGCAAATTTGGATCTCCAGCGTAGCCGGCGAGCAGCGCAATGGGGCGCTGTCCAGTTTGTTGGAAGATCGCTGGGGAGTTATGCCGTGGTTTGCGCGCAGTACCGCGCAAATTGGAAGTTTGCGAAACAGCTACAATGAACCGGAGCGTCTGGGAGTGGATCGCTGGCTGGCAATGCTCGGTGCTCAAATTCATCTGCCTGGGCGCTTTGCAGTCGTAGATGCGGGTTCCGCTCTGACGATTGATATCGTGGCTGCAGATGGTCAACACGAGGGAGGCTACATTATGCCGGGAGCGGAGCTGATGGAGCGTGCACTATTGCTCGATACCGATCGAGTGCGCTTTGAGGAGCAGGCCGAATACCGACTCGACCCTGGTAAATCTACAGCCGAAGCCGTGCGCTGTGGTATCGCTGCTTCCCAGGTGGGTGCGGTGTGTCTTGTTTTGGAGCGCTTAGGGTTACGCGGTGATGACCTTTTATTCTGCGGTGGCGGAGCGCAGCAGCTAATTTTTTTGAGCGATCTCGGCGGTAGCTGGCTACCAGATCTCATATTTGAAGGACTGGAGTTAGCGGCAGCTCAGAGATGACGGGTACTGTTATTGTATTTTCGTAGCTGCAGGCTATTTCACGCTTTGAGCTGGACAATTGCTCTTCAGAAAACGCCTTTTGTGGCTTTATTATCGAGTAATTCTTCCTAAAAATGATTTAAATCAATGACTTAATAATAATCTGACAGTACTGGCAAATAATGAGGGAATTAGGCAGTACATTCTAATTATATGATCAAAAATGGTGGGTGATGAATATAGGAATGCCGAAAAGCGGTAAATAGAGGTACCTCAAATGAAACCATTTAACAAACTCTTCGCAGTTTACGACCCGACGCAGAAAGAACAGCCTGCGCTGGAGCGAGCGGTTGATGTTGCATTGCAAATATCAGGGCAGCTGCACATTTATGCTTGCGTATTTTCACAGCCTGCCAAGTCTGATGATGTATCGCTTAATGTTGATGCTGTCTTGGCGTCTCATCGAGCTAACATCAGTGCGGCTGCAGCAGAAGCAATCGCCGACGGCTTAGAGGTTAGCATCGAGGTTGAGTGGGGTAAGAACTGGTATCAGGGTGTTGTAGATGCCGCCAAGAGAAGCGCGGCAGACCTGGTGCTGAAGTCGTCTTACAGACATTCTTCCGGCAAGCGGATTTTTAACAGAACTTCTGATTGGACACTCATCAGGGAATGTCACTGCCCGGTACTTTTAGTGAAAGAGGGCACACAGACAGAAGACTGGCGAGTTCTTTCCGCGGTCGATATCACTGCTCGATCCGAATCTTATGGTCGTCTCAACGAAAATGTGATTAGTTTGAGCAAACGGCTGCGGGACCTGCGCGGTGCGGAGGTCCATTTCATCAACGCTTTTGAGGATTTCAAAGGAGTCCCAAGCAGGCAGGAGCTCATTGATAGCTGTGGAGCCAATAGCGACCAAATCCACATTAAAATGGGAAAGCCCGGCAAGGTGATTGTCGATCAGGCCAAAAAGCTGGAGGTAAACTTAGTTGTCTTGGGTAACTCTGCACGATCGGGGCTGTCCGCTGCCTGGATGGGCAACACGGTCGAGAAAGTGTTGGATAAACTGGACTGTGATGTCCTATCCATGCGCTGAGCACAGTGTAGTGGGCGCGATCACTTAGATATAAAGTAGCTAGCCGTATGGTCTCAGAAAGCCGTAAAAGCCGTAGATGAAAGGCAAAGCTGCTGCTCTTATACGGCCATCGGTTTGGGGTTGATCTTTGGTATTCGTTACTCCGCTTTCGCGCTTGGTTTTAACCGGTCGCTGGCGCCCTCTGTGTTGAATTGCATCGAAGAATGATCCAGATGGTACCGACAAGTTAAATGGCGGTAGCTGATAGAATCGGTGTATGAATGCATATAAACGTCACCGATTCCCTCCCGATATCATTTCTTATGCAGTCTGGCTCTACTATCGCTTCACTCTCAGCCATCGTGACATCGAAGATCTTCTAGCCGAGCGGGGTATCACTGTCAGTCGCGAAGCAATCCGTCTTTGGTGCATCAAGTTCGGTGCCATTTATACCCGCCGCTTAAAACGAAAACACAGGGGTTTCGGTGATGCGTTCTATATCGATGAAGTTTTCATCCAAATTAACGGTAAGCAGCATTATCTGTGGCGAGCAGTAGACCAGGATGGCGAAGTCGTTGATGTGTATCTTCAAGCGAAGCGAGATGGGGCTGCAGCTAAGCGGTTCTTCAGGCGTCTGCTTAGATCACATGGTGAGGAGCACAGGAAGATCGTGACTGATAAATTGCGGAGTTATGGCGTTGCACATCGTGAACTGATACCCGAGACGATACACAGTACTGAGCAGTATGAGAACAATCGGGCCGAGCAGTCGCATGAGGCTACTAGGGTCAGGGAGCGAGTGATGCGCAAGTTCAAATCAGTTAGACAGGCGCAGCGATTTCTGGGTGCCCATGCTGCGGTGAGTAATTTGTTTAATCTGGGCAGGCACCTGGTCAGGGCGGAACACTATCGTGACCTGAGGGTGAGTGCGCTCAGCGAATGGAGTAGGGCGGTTGCATGAGGTTAAGTGGCAGAATCCTGCGGCCTCAGTCAGTTAAGTTGTCGGAACCCCAACAACAGCTGCACTGCACGTAGATTCTTGGTGCGTTTATAGATCAGTGTGGCCTATGCCCAATAAGCCTGCCTTTATTCCAGGGCTCACGAGTTGTTGGCATGGGATTGTGGGTAAAATAGAATATGAAAAGACCTCCTCCGAAGGGTGGAATTTCCGATTATCTTCCTCTTAGCTAATGGCTGCCCTGAGAAGCGATGGTCAATTGTGAGAGTTATTCGCGGAGCCCCTTGCATCCCACAACGGCTTTGTCTAGAATTGCCGCCCTTCCAGTGGGAGCCAGATGTTCATTCGGGTTTTTCGCAGGTTGTTTCGTTTTGTGGGTTAGGCTGGCGTAGCTCAGTAGGTAGAGCAGCTGATTTGTAATCAGCCGGTCGGGGGTTCGATTCCTCTCGCCAGCTCCATTATTCGAAAGGGATTTTTGCATACCCGATTTAAAGGCGACAATGTGATACGCATCAGAGCTTTGGCTGTATCGATAATACTCGCTGTGGGTGTTGCTGGCAGCTCCTTGTGGCTCGGCGCGTTTCTGCAAAATAAATACGACTTCTTTGATTCAATCTCCCCCGAGCGTCTCTCCTCAAAAGCGTTAGAATTGGCGCCTAGTGCTAAAAAGACCAAGCCTGTAAAGCGTGGGGCAGGCAAGCCTATGCCCTACTCAGGCAAGCTGCCCTCCCTGGCGAGTGTGAACATTCGCGATGCTGTTTTGGAAAAAGTCGCTGGTGGCTTCAAATACCCCTGGGCGATGGAGTTGTTGCCCAATCAGGCATTATTAATCACAGAATTTTCAGGGAAGATGAAAATTCTGCATCTCGCGGATAAAACCACCGAAACAGTGAGTGGTTTGCCCGATATTCCCTCTGGACGTGGCCAAATTGGTCTGATGGATGTGGTGTTGCATCCTGATTTTAAAGAAAACCACTTAATTTACTTCAGTCACGCTGTTCGATCGGAGGGTGAAGAGGAACTTTACGCTACGGCTGTGAGTCGGGCCGAGCTCCACGGCACCGAATTGCGGGCGCTTAAGCGCATTTTTGTCGCGACGCCCTATGGAAAATCACCCTCCAACTTTGGCGGTGTCCTGGCTTTTGATACGGCAGGATACCTTTACATCGGCACGGGCGACCGCTCCCAGAGAAACGACTCGCAAAACCCGAAATCCTTGCGGGGAAAAATTTTGCGTTTGCAAGATGATGGCGGAACACCGGCCGATAACCCCTTTCTCGACGATCCCGAAACAGATGACAGAATATATGCGCTGGGCGTACGCAATCCGCAGGGGCTGGTTTTTGACCCAGTCTCCGGTGATTTGTATGAAGCAGAGCATGGGCCTATGGGCGGCGATGAGGTTAATTTGGTCCTCCCGGGGGGTAACTACGGGTGGCCCAGAATTACGTATGGTTCGAACTACACGACCCAGAAGATTGGTGTGGGCACCGCCGAGGCAGGCTTAGAGCAGCCTCTGTACTACTATTTGCCTTCTCTGGCGATTTCACCGCTGGAAATATATCGCGGCACCATGTTCCCCGAGTGGGAGGGGGATTTGCTGGTAGGTGCGCTCAAAGCAGCGCATATTAACAAGCTTGATCTTGTAGATGGGGCGATTCTGTCAGAACACAGGATTCTGACTGAGTTGAATGATCGGGTGCGAGATATCAAAGTATCTTCCGACGGATCTGTCTATATTTTGGTCCAAAATCATGGTCGCGTTTATCGGCTGTACAGAAACCCTGCGGGCAAGGGCCTTGAAACTCCCAAATTACGCAGTGGAAAGAACACCTATGAGCTGGTTTGCGCCTCCTGCCACAGCACGGGTCTCAGCCAGATTCCACAGATAGACGACCCTTCACAGTGGGTCGCTCGTTTGTCACAGGGCGCTGAAGTACTCTATTCACACTCCATAGACGGCTTCCGTGGAATGCCGGCCAAAGGGCTTTGTGAGGGCTGTCTCGATAAGGAAATCAAGTCCGCTGTAGACTATATGCTCCGCGAACTGCAAAAGGCGTCAAAAAAGTAAGCCTCGGGTACCTAGCCGGTTGTGGTTATGATCTATTGTTCTTGTTTTGAGCGTCCTGGAGACCTTTGTTTCATGCGGCATGATAAATCTGACGTAAGTTTATAATTTTATTGGAGGAAGCGGTTGACAAAGAGGCGGGACGTCTGGACAATGTGCCGCCTTTCGGAGGGGTTCCCGAGTGGCCAAAGGGATCAGACTGTAAATCTGACGCGTAAGCTTCGGTGGTTCGAATCCACCTCCCTCCACCAAGATTTTTAGGGCCAAGTTTTAGTGGCCAAGTAGTGCAGAGTAAGAGTGCGGCGGGTGTAGTTTAATGGTAGAACCCCAGCCTTCCAAGCTGATGACGCGGGTTCGATTCCCGCCACCCGCTCCAAGTGTTAGAGGTGTTAATGCTCATATAGCTCAGTCGGTAGAGCACTTCCTTGGTAAGGAAGAGGTCACCGGTTCGAATCCGGTTATGAGCTCCACTTTTTGATTGTGGAGCTGCTTATAGCCAGATGAAGTTGTAAGGCTGTAATAGTGAATTGAGTAGTAGATTTGTAATTTATTAGTAACGAGTTTCAGTTTAAAAGCGTATCAACAAGCGTGGCTAAGGCCAGTGTTTAGGAGAATGTCGTAATGGCAAAGGAAAAATTCGAACGTAACAAGCCCCACGTCAACGTGGGAACTATCGGACACGTTGACCACGGTAAGACGACGCTAACAGCGGCGTTGACACGTGTGTGTGCGGAAGTATGGGGCGGAACAGCGGTAGCCTTTGACGGCATCGACAATGCACCGGAAGAACGCGAGCGCGGTATCACGATTGCCACCTCACACGTTGAATACGATTCTCCCGAACGTCACTACGCACACGTAGACTGTCCTGGACACGCCGATTATGTGAAAAACATGATCACCGGTGCTGCCCAGATGGACGGCGCGATTCTGGTTTGTGGAGCCACTGATGGCCCCATGCCTCAGACGCGTGAGCACATCCTCCTGTCTCG
>JBLGAR010000058.1:0-28353 GCA_047612385.1 Cryomorphaceae bacterium
CTAACCTGGAGCTGCATCGTTTGCGGGCTCCGTTGGCTGGTGTTTACGCAGTAACGGTTTCCGGGGCGGGGCTAAGTGGCGCGCCTGGCGTTGCAAATATTGGTGTCAGGCCTACTGTCGATGACAGTATCAAAGCGAACCTGGAGGTACATTTGCTGGGCTTCGAAGGCAACCTCTATGGGCGTACCATCGAGGTGACTTTTTGTACCAAATTAAGAGACGAAATGAAGTTTGATTCGATAGACGAACTCCAAAAAAATATTCAAAGGGATATAGAGCGAGCGCGGGCCTGGTTTGGCTTGTAGGGAAGCTTAGACACACAAACTATGACTGATTATAAAGACACATTAAATCTGCCGCAGACAGCGTTTCCTATGAAGGCGAGCCTGGCACAGCGCGAGCCGGCCCGCTTGAAACAGTGGAATAAGACCGGGTTGTATCAGAAAATTCGAGAGGTCAGCGCCGGCAGGCCAACGTTTATTTTGCACGACGGTCCTCCCTACGCAAATGGAGACCTGCACGTTGGACATGCCGTTAACAAAATTCTTAAAGACATTATTGTTAAATCAAAAACTCTGAGCGGATATGACGCACCTTATGTTCCGGGATGGGATTGTCACGGTTTACCCATCGAGCTAAATGTTGAAAAGAAGGTAGGCAAACCCGGTGTAAAAATTTCCGCGGCGGAGTTTCGAGAAAAATGTCGAGCCTACGCGGCCCGGCAAATCGATGGCCAGCGCGAGGATTTTGTGCGGATGGGCGTGCTGGGTGACTGGGATAAACCCTATCTCACCATGGATTTTCAGTTTGAGGCCAACATCGTACGCACGTTATCGCGAATCGTGGAAAATGGACATCTGCATAAGGGGTTCAAACCCGTTCACTGGTGCATGAACTGCGCCTCGGCGCTAGCGGAAGCCGAAGTCGAGTATCAAAACAAGATCTCGCCTGCGATAGATGTTGCTTACGCAGCTTTAGATACAGATGCATTTAATAGTGCATTCGGCACTGCCTATGAGGGCGAAATCGCCGTGCCCATCTGGACGACCACACCGTGGACATTACCTGCCAGTATGGCGGTCAGCTTGCACCCTGAACTGGACTACGTATTGATTGCAGCCCAGGGCAGGGCGCTCGTAGTGGCGGCGGATTTGGCGGAAAGCTGTGCCAATCGTTTTGGCTTGGGTGAACTGACGATACTCGGCAGCTGCAAAGGTGCGGCACTGGAGAATTTGCTTCTGCAGCATCCCTTCCTCGATCGCAAAGTCCCCGTGATATTGGGTGAGCACGTGACAACCGAAGCCGGCACCGGAGCGGTGCATACGGCGCCTGCACATGGACAAGACGACTTTGTGGTCGGCAAGCAATATGACCTCGAGGTTTACAACCCCGTCGGTGGCAATGGCGTTTACCTGCCCGATACGGAATTGTTTGCAGGCCAGCATGTGCTTAAAGCCAACCCTGCTATTGTCGATTTATTGAGCGAGCGTGGTGTTTTGCTTTTCAGTGAAGACTATGACCATTCATACCCTCACTGCTGGAGGCATAAAACACCGATTATTTTTAGAGCCACCCCCCAGTGGTTTGTCGGTATGGAGCAAAACGGTTTACTGAAAAGCGCTCAAAAATCTGTGGAGCAAATTCAGTGGCTGCCGGAGTGGGGCAAAGCACGTATTGATAGCATGCTCACTAGTCGACCAGACTGGTGTATCTCTCGGCAGCGGACCTGGGGTGTTCCCCTTTCTCTATTCATACACAAAGAGACTGCGCAGCTGCACCCAGACACCGCGAGGTTGATGGAAGAAGTGGCGCTGCTAATTGAACAGCGCGGAATTGAAGCTTGGTTTGATCTTGAGCCGGAGCAATTGCTTGGAGATGAGGCGGCTGATTACGAGAAAGTGACTGACACATTAGATGTATGGTTTGACTCGGGAGTTACCCATGCATGTGTATTGCGCGAGCGAGAAGGCTTACACGCGCCCGCAGACCTATACTTGGAGGGATCAGACCAACACCGCGGTTGGTTTCAGTCTTCACTACTGACCGGATTGGCTGCCTTTGGTGAAGCGCCATACAAGACGGTTCTTACGCACGGGTTCACTGTGGACAGCGAAGGTCGCAAAATGTCGAAATCAATCGGCAATATCGTCCCGGCCAAAACAGTAATGAATGATTTAGGCGCCGATATTTTGCGCCTTTGGGTTGCGTCCACAGATTATCGCGGTGAAGTGGCCGTGAGCGATGAGATTTTTAAACGCACTGCCGATTCTTATCGGCGCATCCGCAACACGGCGCGTTTTATGCTGTCGAACCTGGATGGTTTTAAACCAGAAACCGATATGTTACCGGCGGGCGATATGCTGTCCTTGGATAGTTGGGCTGTTGATAGAGCATCCCAATTACAGGCAGAAATTGAGGCTTCCTATGAAGCCTATCAGTTTCATGTGATTTACCAGAAATTGCACAACTTTTGCTCCAATGATATGGGCGGTTTTTACCTCGATGTTGTTAAGGATCGTCTCTACACGACAGCGGCCGGTAGCGTGGCGAGACGATCTGCGCAAACTGCGATGTATCATATTATCTGTGCGCTTACACATTGGGTCGCACCTATTATCAGTTATACGGCGGAGGAAATTTGGGAGAATCTGCCGGGAGAAAGGCCTGAGTCAGTAATGCTGAGTCAGTGGTATGGTGATCTGAGCACCATTGCCCCCAGCGCTGTTATGGGGCGAGACTACTGGCAAGCGGCCATCGATATTCGCTCCGCGGTAAATCGCGAGATGGAATCACAGCGATCGGCAGGTGTTATGCGCGGTTCTCTTGATGCCGTGGTAACCCTTTTCTGTTCACCCGATTTATTGACGGCACTGAAGGCGCTTGGCGACGAATTGCGCTTCATGCTGATTACCTCAGGTGCAAATTTGGCCGCCCTGGAAGATGCACCGGCCGATAGTGCCCAGACAGAGATCGAAGGCTTGAAACTGCAGGTTGTAGTTTCCGCCGACGAAAAATGTGAGCGCTGCTGGCATCGTAGTTCTGATGTGGGCCAGATTGAGCAACACCCAACTATTTGTGGCCGTTGCGTTGAGAACGTCGATGGTGCCGGAGAGAGGCGCCGGTTTGTCTAATTCAATACGCTTACTGTGGTGTTACGGCTTCGCGCTTTTTATTGTACTGCTCGACCTGTACACAAAAAATCTGGCCACGCAGGAATTGGTATACGCAAGGCCGGTCGAAATATTGTCCTGGTTTAACCTCACCCTACATCACAATACGGGCGCTGCATTCAGTTTTTTAAGTGAGGCCGGAGGTTGGCAGCGGTATTTTTTCAGTATTGTCGCAGGCGTCATAAGTGCGGTACTGGCGGTCTGGATTTTTAAGCTTGAGAAGGGCCAGTGGTTACTCGCCCTGAGTTTAAGTTTGATTCTCGGTGGAGCTCTGGGCAATTTGTGGGATCGCTTAACCCTTGGCTACGTCGTAGATTTTATTTCCGTCCACTATGCGGGGAGATATTTCCCGACCTTTAATATCGCCGACTCTGCGATCAGTGTCGGGGCGGTTTGTATGTTGCTGGAAAGTTTTTTACAGAAAAACGAACTCGCAAGTGAATAGAAGGAGGTTTAAACGCCATGGATCCTAATGATGTACCTGTGAGTCAAGGGACTCGCATTTTTCTTAATTTTTCGCTAAGTTTGGAAGATGGCTCCGAGGTCGATTCAAATTTTGGCAGCGATCCGGTTGATTTCGTTTATGGCGACGGTAGTCTGTTGCCCGGCTTTGAATACCTGATGTTAGGAATGACAGCGGGGCAGCGTAGCTTATTCACTGTTCTTCCGGAAAATGCCTTTGGTCAGCCCAACGACAATAATGTGCAAACTATTCCGAGGAAGCAGTTTGATGATGATGCTGTGTTGGAGCCCGGTGTGGTTTTCTCTTTTGCCGACGCCGCCGGTGGCGAAGTGTCGGGAATGCTGCTCTCGTTTGACGATGAAGACGTACAGGTCGATTTTAATCATCCTTTGGCGGGCCGCAAAATATTGTTTGATGTGCTGGTTCATAGAGTAGCGCCAGCGGAGTTGCACTAATGGATATTCAGCTTGCCAACCCCCGTGGTTTTTGCGCGGGCGTCGATCGCGCTATTGATATCGTCGATCGTGCGCTGGACGTGTTTGGCGCTCCCATCTACGTTAGGCATGAGGTAGTCCACAATAAATTTGTAGTTGATAACCTGCGGGAAAGAGGGGCAATATTTGTCGAGGAACTCAATGAGGTTCCTGACAATTGCATCGTAATTTTTTCGGCCCATGGAGTGTCCCAGGCAGTTCGCGCCGAGGCCGACAGACGCAGCCTTAAAGTATTCGATGCTACTTGTCCTCTGGTGACAAAGGTCCATATGGAAGTGGCCAGGTACAGTCAGCACGGCCAGGAGTGTATTCTCATTGGACATCGCGGCCATCCCGAAGTTGAAGGGACTATGGGTCAATATGACTATGCCAAGGGCGGCAATATTTATCTTATTGAAGATGAGGCGCAGGTGTCCGCGTTGCTTGTGGATAATCCGGACCAACTTTTTTACGTTACGCAGACTACATTATCCATGGATGATACGGCAAAAGTTATCGATGCTCTGCGGCAGAAATTCCCTCGTATACAGGGGCCGCGCAAAAATGATATCTGCTATGCGACGCAGAATCGCCAAGACGCGGTCAAACAGTTGGCGGCTAATTGCGATCTTATGTTGGTCGTCGGTTCGCCTAGCAGTTCAAATTCCAATCGGCTGCGTGAGCTCGCCGAGCGAATGGGCGCTGAGGCCTACTTGCTCGACGGAGCTGAGGACATCGACCCGATCTGGTTGCAGGGTAAAAGCCGGATTGGCGTTACCGCGGGTGCTTCAGCTCCTGAAGTTCTGGTTCAACAGGTTTTGGACGGGCTTCGTGCGCTCGGTGCCAGTGGTGCTATAGAAGTGGAAGGTCGTCCAGAAAATGTCACTTTTTCGATGCCAAGAGAACTTCGCATCGACGCTAAAAACCTCTAGTTTCAATGGGTCGGTAGCTTGTTGGCCTCGTATGTAAAACTGCTATAACAGGCGTTATCCTCACAAATACGCCTATTTATTTCTTCAATTCAGAACAGAATCGGGCCAATTAGGCCATTTACTCGCATTCCTTGATGCGCTGCTTATTCTTGTTTGGGCAAGGAGGCATGTTCTGCAATGACAATGAGCCGATTTATTGGGTTTACACTGGTTGAGCTACTGGCTGTAATGGCAGTGCTGGCTATCGCACTTTCTGTCGCATTTCCATCAATGCGATATCTTCTGTACAAAACTGAAATGCGTGCGCAACTGAGTCGGCTATTAGCCGGCATAAATCTTATTCGAAGCGAGGCCGTGGCGCGAAATATACCCGTCACCATGTGCCCATCTCTGGCGCCTACCTCTGTAGTTCCTATTTGTTCGGGTAGTTATAACGACGGATGGATAGTCTTTTCAAACCCTAATACAGACGCGGTGGTCGACCCGGGTACAGACGAGGTTGTCGTCGTGTCCGAGGGACTACCCGATGGCTATTCCTGGATGAATCGAGCCGGAAACAAGACGGCGAAGGAACGGATAAGCTATTTCTCTGACGGTTCATCTTCGAGCGCGCGGACATTAATGATCTGCTCTCCCGCTGGTTCTGGAATACCCTCGCGGAGCATTGTGATGAATCGAGTAGGTAGAGCCAGGCAAGCGGTAGGTTGGGGGCTCTGTCCTTGAATTCTGTGCTTAACACCAAGGGCGTTGGACTGATCGAAGTTCTCGTTGCGTTGCTAGTTTTCACGATCGGAATTCTGGGCCTGGGCGCTACACAGTTAGCTGCAAAACGGGCGAATTACGAAGCAATGCAGCGGTCTATCGCCAGCAGCTTAGCCGGTGACATTTTGGAACGAATGCGAGGGAATTCTGGAGAACTCTCCGCCTATGCCGTTAATGAACTTGGCAGCTCTGCCCTCACAGCAACCATCAGCTGTATCTCGTCATCGTGTTCAACTAAAGATCTCGCAGCCTTCGACCTGTTCGAATGGAGTGGTTTACTGGCCGGTGCGTCTGAAAAAATAACGATTGCCAAAAATAAATCCTATGCGGGTGGCCTTTTAGATTCTCGGGCCTGTATCGCAGTAGACGATGGTTTGGTAAGCGTTGCCATCGCCTGGCGCGGAGTAGACGATTCGATAAACCCCCTTGGCTCAAGCTGTGGCCAGGGCAGTGGCCTTTATGGAGCGTCACATGAGAGACGTAGGCTGCTGTTGGTGAAATCCTTCATCGGAGCGTTATGAAGATGCAAAGCACTCTAAAGAACTCTCCTTCGCTGATGTCCGGTGTGACTTTGGTTGAACTGATGGTGTCGATCTTGCTCGGGTCTTTACTCGCTCTGGGAATGGTAAAAGTGTATCTGGAAAGCGTGCGTCAATTTGTCGCCGACGAAGATATGGCAAGGATTCAGGAAAATGGTCGATTCGCGCTGAATCTGCTGGGGCGGGAGCTCATGCATGCGGGTTTCTACGGCGGCCAGTTTGCAATGGGCGAGCTTCCGTCGGGAAATGTATCAAAGGATTGTGTTGTCTCTGGAAACTGGTCTCTGGATGCGCTATATGCGATCGAGCACATCGACGACTTTAGTGGCGGTCTTGTGACCGGCGCAGGTACTGCCTTCAGTTGCATAAAGTCATCGAGAGTTCAGCCCGGGACCGATGTATTTTCTGTAAAACGCACCGCCAATACCCCCAGTCTTAAAAATGGCCGTTATCCCATTGGTCTTAAGGGTGCGCGGGATACGCAGTGGTATTTGCGAGTTCGAGATTACGGCGCGTCCAAATCCTGGTTTTACAACAAGACATTGGGTTTTCCGGCGCATGACGTTACTCATGGATCTAAAACGGACTATTGGGAAATGTACGCGAAAGTTTTCTATCTCCGCAAGTACGCGACGGTTTCATCTGACAGTTTCCCTACACTATGTGTGGCCATGCTCGCGGGTAATGGCATAGACACTGAATGTGTCATAGAGGGGATAGAAGACATGCAGTTAGATTATGGAATCGATATGGATGGCGATGGCGTGGCTAATCAGTTTTTGTCCGACCCCAACGCGCCACAAATCGCCGGCGCAGTGAGCGCGAGGGTGTCCCTGCTATTGCGCGGTGCCACTCCGATTTCCGGGTATATCAATCGTAAGTCTTTTCAGCTTGGCGCGAAGCAGGTAGCACCTAAGCACGACGCGTATCTGCGTCGTGTCATGACTAGCACGGTGCAGCTGAGAAATTCTGCGAACACGGGTAGCGAATACTAGAGTAACAGGAGCCAAAATTTTGATAGGGAATAAGTTCAATTCGAAAGAGTGTGGCGCGATTCTGGTTCTGGCATTGATGTTTCTCGCGCTACTAGGGTTTCTTTCCGGCACTGTGATGCAGACCAGCGTATTCGAACTTCGAATGGCCCGGAACCATCAGTTTCAGGTGGAGGCCTTTCAACTTGCTCAAGGTGTCGCTTCTTCTATATCTGAACACCCGGACAATTTTCTTGTCACGAGCAATTTAAATCATGTGATCTGCAAAGCCGCTCAGATTACTCCTGGCTGCAGCGCGAGTATTGCGGCACTGGATCCGAACCTCGTGACCCTTCCTTTAGGTGCCACTATTAATTACAAGGTAGAGCGCATGGGTCCGCTATTCCTAAAAGAGCTTCCAGTGAGGCTGGGGCAGAGTCGAGCATCCAGTAGCGTCGCTTACGACGCAGCGATGTTCGAAACAAAAGTGGAAATTGATGCAACCAGTATAGGCCGCGGTGCGGCCGCAATTGTGTTGGGAGTGGCTGTGTTGACGTCCAGTATCGATCAGTAGAAATGGGAGACACATAGATATGAACAAGTTTTACTTAGTGTGGGCAACTCTTTTTAGCGCGATACCTTACTGTGCTTTTGCTGATGACCTGGACGTTTATCTTCAGAATACACCAATGAGTAGTCCTCCTTACTTGCATGTTTTACTGGACTATCGCGCTAGTGGTTCTGATCATCTTTGCACTTATGGTGTTAGCTGCAAAATTGTTCAGGCCGATGGAACTTGTCCGGTCGGCGTGTGCTTTTCGCCAAGATCTCATAGCCAGCTGTTGGCACCACTTAGTCCTGCTAAGGGTGACAGTATTAGTAAATGGGATTCCCTAATGGCCATCTACAGTGCCGCTTTAATAGACCGGGAATTTGCGGATCTGTCTGTCGCAGTATTGGTATCGAACTCAGGTAATGGTGGAACTTTACTGCAAGGATACAAACGCCTTGGCGCCTTTTACGATCCTTCTGACCCCTCTGATGCAGAAGTGCCTGCTACCACAAAAGGTGCTATTACAGGTGCGCAGAAACTGGTCAAAACACTGCGCTCGATACCTCCCCCTATTCCCGGAGCGCGGGATCATGATTTTCAGCCAAAGGAATCGTACTTGGAGTGGTTTCGCTATCTTAACGGCGGAGCTGTGCTTCATGGAACCAATACAAGCACTAATTTTAACTCCGCCGTTGGCGGTAAAGTTGTGCCCAACTTTGACGCCTCCATTGTAGGCCCCAAAAATGCTAAGTATGCCTCTCCGTTTCAAAACTCCGGTGCCTGTTCGAAAATGTTCTCAATTATGTCGAGTTTGGGCACTGCACATAACGACGATGATCTTGATCATATTATTAGTAACAAACTTTATAGTGGGCTCAATATTTCAACCCAGAGAAAGTTGTCACTAAGCGAGTTTTTAAAGCGAATACACGCCGATGATATGGACCTGGTAGGTGACTCACTCCTGGGCGGAATTAATCCACTGGAGAAGACCTGGATCATTACCGACTCATCCTCCCTGTTGGGTGCCAAGCAGCTTGCGCTGGCGGGAAACAGTGGTTCGCCCTGGCCGATTGAGAACCCATCGCTGTTGGAGAGGCGTCTGCGCAACGCCATGAGGCAAATGATAAGCTCGGGAGCAGCTGTGATAACTGCCTTCGCACCCGTTAGTGCCTTGGGTCGTGCGCAATTTTCAGATAATCTTTTTGTATCCTTATTCAAGGCGAAAGAAACATCAGCTTGGGTAGGAAATATAAAAAAACTAAAATTGCTTGATACGGATGCCAACGGTGTATTCGACGAGGTAATTGATGCCAGTCGGCCTTCCCCGAAAGAGGGCTTCGAGTTATCCGGGGCGAGGAAAGGAAGAATCAACTTTGGCGCATTGACCTTTTGGACAGACGCATCCGCGTTGCCCTCGATTGCAGGCACTTACGCACCACGGCATGCCGATGGTGCTGTAGTGGCTCGCGGTGGCTCGGGTCAGAAAATCGATGGTTTCCTGACGAGCACGCTGTTTGCGATTGGGGACACCAATTTAGCACCGGCGGGCGTACGTCACAGGCAAGTGTTTTTGGAACCGGCGATTTATAGCAATGGTATCAGCAAAACCCTTGAGGATTTTGATGTCAATGCCGCGACGCTAGGTTTGTCGGGGCTGAAGGCTATGCTTGGAAATGCCGCTATGAGCAACGCAGAGGCCCTTGACCTGATCCGCTGGGGTCGGGGACAAGACGTTAACAATGCCCGGGCCGCGGCCAGAACCTGGATCAGCGCTGAATCACCCCACTCGAATCCTCTTGTGATTAACTACGGGGCGGTTGGTGGATACAGCTCACTAAATCCGAACATAAGATTGTTTCTAGGGAGCGGTGACGGGCTTTTCCGTGGCATCGAAAACACTTCTACCTCAGGCGCTGAATCTGGAAGAGAAGTGTTCGGCTTTTATCCCCGCGAACTTTTGAAAAACTTAGCCGTAAGAAAGAGTGACTCCCGTTCGAGTTTAAAAATGAACTACGGCATCGACGGCGCCCCTGCAGCACTCATAGTTGATAACAATCAAGACGGGAATCTGGTCTCCACTGGCCAGGCTCCATTGGGCGGTGATGAGGTCTATATCTATTTCGGTTTGCGCCGAGGTGGCAACAGTTACTATGCGCTGGATGTCAGTGACCCAAGTAAGCCTCCAAAAATCAAATGGAAAATTACCCGAACAATTGCCGGCGATTTTGATGAATTAGGGCTTTCTTTTTCAAAGCCAATCGTCGGAAAAGTGGAGTTCAATGGCAGCCCTCTGGACGTTGTTATATTTGCCGGCGGCTACCATGGAGGCTGGGATAAAACGGGCTCTAATCGTATCGGTAAGGATTTGGATTCCAGCCCAGATGCCGGGTTCGGCAACGCGATCTATATTGTTGACGCTCGAACAGGGTCGCTTGTTTGGAAGGCTATTCACGGTGCAGGCAATGCGACTGCGAAGGTTTACCAGCACCCAGACCTTGAAGATGGTATTCCTTCAACCGTTTCAGCGCTGCGCAACAGCGCTGGGGTAATGCACCGATTATATGTTGGTGATACTGGAGGTGCGCTATGGCGGGTAGATATTCCTCAAATGAGCGCCGATCAGCGAGTCAGCAAGTGGTTTATGACCAAGCTCGCAGAGCTTGGGAATGATGGCTCTACTGCGGCGTCGGATCGGCGGTTCTTTCATGCACCTGATCTACTGACTTCCTTTGATTCCCAGGGTAGTTTTGACGGCATCGTTATTTCCAGTGGTGATCGGGCGCATCCTAACGAGACCAAGGTGGCGAACTACCATTTTTACATAAAGGACCGGTATGTCAGGAGCGGTGATCTTGCGATGAAATCTCGAGCGGCTATTCCGTTTGCCAGTGCTTTGCCTACTGAGAACCTCTTTGACCAATCGCTGTGTTTGAACGGCACTGAAATGAGTTGCGCCAGTACACTTTCTGTTGGCTGGAAGGTAAAAATGCCGGGTCAGGGAGAGAAGGGTCTTGGTACTCCACATGTCGCTGACGGCAAGGTGTTTTTCAGTAGTTTTCAGCCAGCGCCGCAGTCGTCGAAGTGCACACTGGATCCGGGTCAGGGATCGGTTTCAATTGTGAATTTGGCCGACGGTACTGCCGCCTATACTAGCCGCACATTCGCAGTGGGGCCGGGAATACCGCCCCAATTAGTGAGTGCCGGAGGAACGTTACTGGCCCCAGGTTCAGGAGTCAATGCGACTAACCCAGGAGATCCGAACGACGTACCCTGCAAAGGAAAGCTCTGCACCAATGCCGCAAATCTTTTGCAGCGCGTCTATTGGCGTCAGCCTGGCAGCGATAATCTTTAGTGGCTAGCTCATGCTCTGCCAGCACGACCAATCTTTATGGCTTTACCCTAATTGAGCTGATGATTGTTCTAGCCATTTCAGGGATTCTATTACTGTTTGCTTTGCCCACTTATCAGCAATACCAACTGAAAACGAAGCGCGCTCTTGCTGGCGGAGAACTGCTCGCAGTGCTTGCTCGCCAGGAGCAGTTTTTTGCCAATAACAAGCAGTACGCGCCTACTCTTGATTTGCTGGGATACTCTGGGAATCCCTATTCGATCAATGCGAACATTGTGGATGTTCCTGTGTCGGCGGTAGATAGGATTTACACTATCGAACTGAACTTAACAGCGCCTACTTACTTTGAATTAAAAGCTATTCCGCAACTCTTTCAGGCTAAAGATAGTCTGTGTGGGACTCTTAAGCTCACGTCTCGGGGGGGGAAATCTGCAAGTACTGGCGTGGGAAACCTCTGCTGGTGACTGATTCTTCAGTCTTCCAGGCCCAATTTCTTTAAGCGATATCGGAGGCTTCTAAAGCTAATGCCCAGTAGTTTTGCCGTGGCTGTTTTATTCCACCGCGACTCCTCAAGAGCGGAGCTGAGTATGTTGCGTTCTATATCCTCAAGATACCCCTCCATATCTCCATAGGCATCGGAAATAGACCAGCTCTGACCATTGCCTTCAACGGTTTTGTGATCACCGGCAGCTGCTTTGGATGCTGCGCTGTTGGAAAATTGTAAATCTTCTGCACGGATAGCTTGTCCGTCCGACAGAGCGAGTGCTCTTTCAAGCATGTTTTCCAGTTCGCGAACATTCCCTGGGAAACTGTACTCGCCAAGCGCTTTTAGTGCGGATTTATCGAGCACCGCATTCTCAGTGCCTTCCTCAGATGCAATTCGCTGTAGAAGCGCTTTTGCCAACTCGGGAATATCCTCTGAGCGTTCGCGGACGCTGGGCACGTGAACGTCAATAACGTTAATTCGGTAGTAGAGATCGTTTCTGAATCTTCCGGCTTCCACTTCAGCGGCCAGATCTTTGTGTGTAGCGCTCAAAAGGCGTATATCAGTAGGTTGCTCTTCGTTTGCGCCCACGGGTCGTACACTTTTTTCCTGAATAGCCCGCAACAACTTCACTTGCATTAGCAGAGGTAGGTCAGCGACCTCATCGAGAAATAGTGTGCCTCCGGATGCGGCCTGGAACAGCCCAATCTTGTCTTGTGCTGCGCCGGTAAAACTGCCTTTTACATGTCCAAAAAGCTCGCTTTCCATCAACTCTGGAGGAATTGCACCGCAGTTGACTGCAACAAAAGAACCAGTAGCTCTTGGTCCATTGTTGTGAATTAGCCGGGCAACCACTTCCTTGCCACTGCCTGATTCACCCTTGATGTGCACGGGTGCCTGGCCGCGCGCCAGCTTTGAAATTTGAGTTCTCAGAGTCACTATTGCCGGTGCGGAGCCAATCAAGTCATGATCAACGGCATCGGTGAGCTTACTGATGTCACCATCTAACTTTAGGGCCGTATTGACTAGGTTGCGCAAGCTCTCGAGCTCTATCGGTTTGCTAATAAAGTCGAAAGCGCCTGATTTAAGAGCCAAAATAGCCGTTTCTACGCTGCCATGAGCTGTGATCATGGCAACCGGTATATTGGGGAATTCCGCTTGAATATACTCCACCAGGGTAATGCCGTTCCCATCTGGGAGTCGCATATCGGTTAGACAAAGGTCGGGTTGTAGCTCGGCGACCATCGCTCTAGCCTCTTGGAGATTTGCGGCGCAGTGGGTGTCCAGACCCATTCTACCCAGCGTTATATCCAGTAGTTCACGGATATCGGGCTCATCATCTACGATCAGTACACTTTGTTTAGTCATGGCTTTGTTCTATCGGGCTCTTTGGCTCAGGGCGATACAGAAGCTGCTCTCCCCGTTAGGGGTAGGCAGGTAGGTGAGTGTGGCATTGTTGATTTCGCAAAGCTCCTTACAAAGGTACAAACCCATTCCGCTACCCTCAGTGACCGTTGTGAAAAATGGTTCAAACAATTTGGCTCGATCAGCATGTGGCACTCCGGCACCGGCGTCAATCACGGAAACCAGGCAGTGATGTGAACTAAACTTCTGTTCCACTTTTATCGTTGCTTGTTCCACACCGCAAGCGAGTTTGCTGTGGCGCAGAGCGTTGTCCAACAAGTTACTCATGACCCGCTGTAAGTTTTCCTGGTCAAACTCTACAAGTAGTTCGCGGTACTCGCATTCTATTGTGAGCTCAGCAGGGCGATTTAAGGAGGTGAGATAGCCGCGTGAAAACCCCTCGAGCCATTCAGCGAGCAATAAGTACTCGGGTTTGGGTGGCTCTCTTCGTGATATCTGCATGACGCTTTCTATAATCGTATTCATGCGCTCGGATTGGTGAACGATAATATCTGCCATGCGCTTATCCGACGCGCTGAGCTCCGGCGATTCCTGCAGCAGTTGGGCCGCATGGCTCACTGCCCCCAGTGGATTTCTGATTTCATGGGCTATGCTTGCAGTGAGTCGCCCTAGTGATGTTAGCTTCAGCGATTGTGCGTACTGCGTGACTGGGGTGTAGTCTTCCACAAACACCAATGACTCGCGGTTGCTGCTGGGTTGTAGTTGCCTAAAATTCGCAATCACTTCAGGTGAGCCCTCCATGACTTTAAAAGGTTTGGCTCTGTGTAGACCCGTGTTTTTCCAGTGTTCAAATTGGTAGGCCAGCTCCTGATTATACTCGGCTAACTGTCGTCCTTGATCCATCGCAATTGGGCGCTCTGGCGCTAGCAACCCGGAGGCAGACTTGTTCATGACTCTCACTATACCGTCATCACCGACCAGCAAGATTCCGGTCTGCATGTGCTGAACAATTTGTTCGTTCAGTCTCTGCAGGTTGTACAAATCGCCTGCCCGATGCCGCGCCAACTCTTCAGCACGGCCCAGACGAACAACGATGGCCTGCACCATTATGGAGACGCCGAAGATTAACACCCCCAGTAGGCCGGCCGGAAACAGGGAATTAACCGATAGCTCCTCTTGCAGTATCAACCTTGCCGTGTCCGCTAGCGTAGCCAGTACGCTCAGCGCTGCTATCAGTGTTGCAAACGTTCTGTTGGCAATGAGCACGGCGCTCGCTGCCACGGTAATGATAAGTAGAATAGGCAGTCCGCTACTCATACCGCGACTGCTGTCAGACAGTATGGTTATCGCTACGATGTCGATGAGAAATACAGTGAGTAATAAGTTTTGGCTGCGATTGAGCCCACTGAAAATGGAACCCATAAGGATGACGTTGGTCGCCAAATAAGCCAGTGCGACAGTGGTATATAGCGCGGGGTTGAGAACGCCGACGAGTTGGCGGGTATTGGGGCTTACCAGCATGATAAGAAGCACCACAGACAATAGGGATCGATAGCCTACGTAGATGCGAAACAAGGCATTGTTCTGGATGCTGCTAACCAGTGGGCCGGGTTGGGTGAGAATGGCGGGACGGGTCACGTTCCTAGCGAGCCTATTTTGAATTGATCGGGTTGCTTTTGAGTTAAGTGTAACAGGCATTGTGATCTAGAAAAGGCGGTAAAAACACATTTGGCCGTTGAATTTTGGCTGGCTTTGGGGAATGTACGTGTGGACAACATACCGAGTATCTTGGCGGGCGGCAGGGAGCTAGCCGCCCGCAGTGCTAAAAGACTAGCCTTTGTATTGCTTTCGGGTGTCAAACTGTGGCGGCTTGGGTGGATCAAACAGTCCGAAGCTGAGCCGGTTTATCCAGGACCGGTCATGCCCATCTAAAGAATAGGCACTTTGGAACTCCCCGCTGTCATCCAGCGAAGGGTGATCGGGGTAGTTTAGAACCAGGACATCGACAGCATCTTGAGATAGTTCATCAAGACCCAGCAGAAGGTAACCCTGGGCCATTACCACCAATGCGTCTGCTGCCGCGGGGGTTTGCTGAAAATTCTCCACCACATAGCGGCCTCGGTTCGCTGCTGCCATAAAGGCGCCGCGTCGAAAGTAGTAATTGGCCACGGATATTTCATGACGTGCCAGCAGATTGCGCAGATGAACCATTCTCGCTCTTGCGTCCGCGGCGTAGCTGCTGGCTGGATAGCGAGACAGTAGTTGAGAGAACTCGGCGAAGGCTTCCTTAGCGTGTTTGGTATCTCGCGAGGTTTCATCACCGGGTAGAAAGCGGGAGAAAATATCCTGATTGCTCGTGTGAGCGGATAGACCCTTCATGTAATAGGCGTAGTCAACATTGGGGTGTTGCGGGTGCAGGCGTATAAATCTGTCAGCAGCCTCAACTGCGGCCTCGTGCTCGTAGGATCCGAAGTGGGCATAGATGAGCTCAAGCTGGGCCTGCTCGGCGTATTTTCCAAACGGAAAGCGCGATTCCAGCAACTGTAAACTTCGTACAGCCAAGTCATAATTGCTGTTGCGGAGATAGCGTTGTGCCTCCTCATAGAGCTGCTGCTCGCCGGTATCGGCAGAAAGTTCCGCGAATTCGTCGGTGCTGGAGCAGGCCACAATGGCTAGGCTGAGTAAAAGAACCAGGATGTGTTTCAAGGGTTTCACCAAATAAAGTAACGTCTGCGTGTTAGTATGTGCGCTTTCAAAACGCCCGCGGTGCGTCATTTAAACACAGGCGGACTGGCGCATAAACAGGAAATACGATGACTGAGAAAATACAGCTCAGCGCAATTATTCCAGACTCTTTGAGCTATGAGAGATTGGACCAGGTAGCGGCCCAGCTGTTCCCTGATTATTCCCGGTCTCGGCTGCAAACCTGGATTAAAAAGGGCGAGTTGCTTGTTGACGGCGAACAATTGCGTCCCAGGGACAAGGTAGCAGCTGGTGCAAACCTCACTATCGAGGCGACGCCGGAGCTAGAGGTGTCGTGGCAGGGGCAGGAAATCGAACTGGATATTATCTATGAAGATGACAGTATTCTGGTTGTAAACAAGCCCACCGGCCTGGTGGTGCACCCTGCTGCAGGGCACGCCGATGGCACTTTGGTCAACGCATTGCTTAATCATGATCCCAATATGGCCAATTTGCCTCGGGCCGGCATCGTACACAGGCTAGATATGGAAACGACTGGGATAATGGTCGCAGCGAAATCACTCTCTGCTCACCACCATCTTGTAGACCAACTGCAGTCGCGGACGGTCAAGCGCCAGTATGTTGCTGTGTGTGTGGGCGCAATGACTGGCGGGGGTACGGTTAATGAGCCTATGGATCGCCACCCCAGGCAGCGCAAGAAAATGGCGGTAACAACAGTGGGCGGCAAGACAGCAATTACTCACTATCGAGTGGTAAAACGTTTTGCTCACTTCACTCAAATCGCAGTGAACCTTGAAACGGGCCGTACCCATCAAATCAGAGTGCATATGGCCCACCGGCGCTATCCGTTGATCGGCGATCCGCTCTACGGAGGCAGGCCTCGAATCCCCAAGGGGGCATCTGCAGAGTTGATTGGAACGTTGCGAAGGTTTCCAAGACAAGCGCTGCATGCTCAGGAGTTGGGACTCATCCACCCCGAGTCAGGAGAGCAGGTTTCATTTAGCTGTGACTTGCCTGAAGACATGGCCGACTTGTTGAGAACGCTAGAATCCGAGGATCCAGTGGCTGGCCGTGAATCAACGTTATATTAAGGCGGATTGGCCGGCCCCCGAGAATGTCGTTGCCTTTTCCTCCACCAGAGCAGGTGGCTGTAGTGTCGGCGCCTATAAGGGTTTGAATCTGGGTCATCATGTTGGTGATGATCTTGCTCTCGTGGATGCCAATAGAGAACTACTATCCAATGTTCTGCCGGATGGCGCCCGTGTTCAATGGTTGTCCCAAACACACGGCGCGCAGGTCGTGCGAGCCGGTGACGCCAATGGATATCCACAGGGCGATGCCTGCGTGAGCACGCAAGTAGATGAGGTCTGCGCGATATTGAGTGCCGATTGCTTGCCCGTATTATTGTGCAATAGGCGCGGTACGATTGTGGCCGCAGCCCATGCAGGATGGCGAGGCCTGCTAAGTGGCGTTCTGGAGGCGACCGTCGACGCAATGAATTGTGACGGGGAAGAGCTTCTGGCATGGATGGGGCCCGCCATTGGCCCCGCTGCTTTCGAGGTAGGTCCGGAAGTGAGGTCAGGGTTCATTGAGGCGGTGGGAGCGAGTTCTCTAACGGAGCTAAGCCTATGCTTTACTCGCAGCCCCACAGATTCTCAGCGATATATGGCCGACTTGTGTGCACTGGCAAGTTTGCGGCTCCGTAAAACTGGCGTTCGCCATATCTACGGTGGAACGCAGTGCACATATTCTGACGCTGATAATTTCTTTTCCTACCGACGCGACGGTCAAACAGGTCGCATGGCAACATTGATCTGCATCAAGTCTATCTGAGCTCCTCACTTGAAAAACAGCTACTAAGCCCCATTTAATAGGGCATAGAGGCAGTGAGAGGGCATCTTGGATGTCGTCTCCCAGGAGACTTATTAGCATGAGAATCGATAAATTTACCAACCCATTGCAGACGGCTTTAGGTGATGCGCAATCCACAGCGCTGGGGCGTGACCACAATTTTATTGAGCCAGTGCACTTACTTGACGCCTTGTTGGAGCAGCAAGGTGGTGCCGTGCGCCCACTATTGCAAAAAGCAGGTTCAAATCTCCAATCGCTTTCGAGCGGAGTGAAGTCCGCGCTGGATGCCTTGCCTAAAGTTAGCGGCGCAGAGTCCGATGTTCACATGTCCAATGAGTTGGGCAGAATACTCAATGCAACCGACAAGTCGGCGCAGCAAAAAGGGGATGCCTACATCTCCAGTGAACTTGTCGTCCTGGCGATGTTGGAGAGTAAGACTTCTACCGGGGACTTGTTGAGGTCCAGCGGTGTAACTGTGCAGACTTTAGCGCAGGCGATTGAGGCGCTTCGAGGAGGTGAGGGTGTAAACAGCCCTGAGGCGGAAGAATCGCGCCAGGCCCTGGATAAATATACTATCGATCTGACCGAGCTGGCCGAGCAAGGAAAGCTGGACCCTGTGATAGGTCGCGATGATGAAATTCGCAGAACGATTCAGGTACTGCAAAGACGAACGAAGAACAATCCTGTTCTGATCGGTGAACCTGGTGTCGGTAAAACGGCCATTATCGAAGGCTTGGCTCAGAGAATTGTTAATGCTGAAGTGCCTGAAAGCCTAAGCGGAAAACGTGTGCTTTCATTGGACCTAGGTGCGCTTTTGGCGGGCGCGAAGTTTCGCGGCGACTTTGAGGAGCGGCTCAAAGCGGTGCTCAATGAGCTAACGAAGCAGGAAGGACGAATCATTCTTTTTATTGACGAACTTCATACGATGGTTGGCGCCGGTAAAGCTGAGGGCTCTATGGATGCGGGCAATATGCTTAAGCCTGCACTGGCTCGAGGTGAACTGCATTGCGTGGGCGCGACTACGCTGAACGAGTATCGTCAGTATGTTGAAAAAGATGCGGCTTTGGAACGGCGCTTTCAAAAAGTGTTGGTGGATGAACCCAGCGAGGAAGACACTATAGCGATTCTACGCGGTCTGAAAGAGCGTTATGAGGTCCATCACGGTGTAGACATTACCGACAGCGCGATTATTGCAGCGGCTAAACTGTCTCAACGCTATATCACTGACCGCCAACTTCCGGATAAGGCGATCGATCTGATAGATGAGGCAGCGAGTCGTATCCGCATGGAGATCGACTCCAAGCCTGAATCAATGGATAAGTTGGAACGTCGACTTATACAGTTAAAAATTGAGCGTGAGGCCGTCAAAAAGGACACTGATCCGGCAGCGCAGAAACAATTGGCTATTCTTGCTCAGGAGATAGAAAAAGTAGAGCGGGAGTTTTCTGATCTAGAAGAAGTTTGGAAGGCAGAGAAAGCGTCCCTTCAGGGAGCTGCTCAAATTAAGAGCGAGATCGAGCAGGTTAAGCTAGAACTTGAATCGGCTCGCCGTGCCGGAGACCTGACTCGAATGTCTGAGCTTCAGTATGGGCGGATGCCCGAACTGGTAAAGCAACTCGAGTTGGCTGCGCAGGTTGAAACTGCAAAGCACACCTTGCTTCGAAACAAGGTCACTGACGAAGAGGTTGCAGAAGTTGTCTCTCGCTGGACAGGAATACCCGTCGCAAAAATGTTGGAAGGTGATAGGGAGAAGCTTCTGCGTATGGAAGAGTTTCTTCATGACCAAGTCGTCGGGCAAGAGGAAGCTGTCGTGGCGGTCTCCAATGCGGTACGACGCTCCAGGGCGGGTCTATCAGATCCCAATCGCCCTAATGGTTCGTTCTTGTTCCTCGGACCAACCGGTGTTGGTAAAACGGAGCTTTGCAAAGCCCTTGCAAACTTTTTATACGACAGCGAGCAAGCCATGGTTCGTGTCGACATGTCCGAATTTATGGAGAAGCATTCCGTTGCCAGGCTGATAGGTGCGCCTCCGGGGTATGTTGGATACGAAGAGGGTGGGTACTTGACCGAAGCTGTGCGCCGACGTCCATATTCCTTGCTGCTTCTGGATGAAGTGGAAAAAGCGCATCCTGACGTGTTCAATATTTTGCTGCAGGTATTGGAAGACGGTCGGCTGACCGATGGGCAAGGTCGCACTGTAGATTTTCGCAATACAGTGATTGTTATGACGTCGAACCTGGGGTCGGACATCATTCAGGAGATGGCGGGCGATGAGAATTATGAGCAGATCAAATCTGCCGTCATGACGGTTGTGGGTAGCCATTTCCGGCCTGAGTTTATTAACAGGATAGACGAGTCGGTAGTGTTTCACCCTCTGATTAAAGAGCAAATTCGCAGCATTGCGGAGATTCAGCTTCAATCTCTCAGGGCCCGATTGTCGGAACGCGAAATCACCCTGGAGCTGAGTGATAGTTTCATGGATGCTCTGGTGGATGCTGGATTCGATCCTGTCTATGGCGCCCGGCCGCTGAAACGGGCAATCCAGCAAAAACTTGAAAACCCTTTGGCCCAGGGAATCTTAGCTGGGGATTTTCAAAGCGGGAGCTTGGTTGTTGTCGATGTCGAGGAGGGCGTCGCAAAGTTCAGCCAACGCTAGAGGCTAAAAAGGCTCCGAAAGGAGCCTTTTTAGGTCTTTCTAGAGTAAGTCGTTACTCACAGTAAGAGGCTATCAGATCTCGTGCTGTCTTCTTCTGAGTTTCTTTTTCTTCCATCGTAAGATAGCGATATTCGCCGTCATCATCTTTGATCCGAACTCTTGCTTTGGACTCGAGCGTATCCAGGTTGGATTTTGCCCCTTTGCACAACTCGGGGTTTTTTCTTGGAGCCTCTGTTTTAGACTCTTCAAAGCCGTCAAATTCATCGTCTTTGCGGGTGTCCGATACCGGGGCCACCGCACCCTCGGCCGAAGATACTTGTCGAACCTTGCTCGAGCCAGTCGATACCACCTCATAGTTTGTGCCAGCAGGTGGGGGGCGATCGCTGTGCACTGGATTGCCCTCAGTGTCACTCCAGCGGTAGTAGCTGTTGCCCTCCGCGATCGTTTCGGCGCTGATTATCCCCAGCATGGCTACGAGTGCTGCGCACAAGCTTATATGCTTCGTCCGTCTCACGGTTAAATCTCCAGGTTATTATGGTCTCCGTAGGTTCAAAAGTACCTTAATAGTGTATCTCTAGGCAACCGTTCGCGGATGTTAGGTATAAATCACTTTATTATCCCAAGTGGTTGACTATCCAGCATTTAGTGGCAACAATATAGTTGTCTTACAAGTGGAAACAATCACACCGAGTACCCTCGGTCTCTGGTTCACTACTCCGATACGATTATTCGTGGTAGCTGCCTGTAAGTCCCGTATTCAATCTGAGCCGAATTGGCCGGGTTGGGGGCCAGACACTGCGCTATCCCGCAGGGCGACCGATGCACTTGTATTTTCTGTGTTCGAACTACCCTCCCGAAGCGTCCCAACGACATCCGGAAGGGTGATCTGAAGGCAATGTGTCGAGCCAAAGGGGGTGGCGTAGCGTAGAGAAAACCCGTTCGGGTTTCTTTCAGCAACGTTTACACACTTTTATTTTGAATACTTCGACGAGGGTTACGCGTCGGGAATTTTTGATAGGAGATGTAAAGTGGAATTGTTATCCGGCGGCGAGATGGTTGCTCGCGCATTAGAAGACGAAGGTGTTGAATTTATCTTCGGTTACCCCGGCGGAACTGTGCTGCATATATACGATGCCTTGTTCAAGGATTGTAAGGTGCCGCACGTCCTGGTTCGTCACGAACAAGCAGCGACTCACGCAGCAGACGGTTATGCCAGAGCTACTGGCAAGACCGGAGTGGTCTTGGTCACATCTGGCCCAGGCGCTACCAATGCCATAACAGGTATCGCGACAGCCTACATGGACTCCATTCCCATGGTGGTTTTTTCTGGCCAGGTGCAAAGCCATCTGATAGGACAGGACGCGTTTCAGGAAACCGACATGATCGGTATTTCCCGGCCCATTGTTAAGCACAGTTTCATGGTCAGGCACGCCAGCGAAATCCCGCGTACCATCAAGAAAGCGTTCCACATTGCGTCTTCGGGCCGTCCGGGCCCAGTTGTCATTGATATCCCGAAGGACATCACGGCTCCGGATCGAAAATTTGAGTATCAGTACCCTGAATCAGTGAAGCTGCGCTCATACTCTCCGGCGCAGCGCGGGCATACGGGCCAGATTAAGAAAGCCGCCAAGATGCTGCTAGGTGCCAAGCGTCCGGTCATATACAGCGGCGGTGGGGTGATTATCGGTGAGGCCTGCGATCTGCTGACCCAGCTCGCCAGGCAGGTAAATTATCCGGTCACCAATACCTTGATGGGTTTGGGTGCATATCCCGCTACTGACAAGCAGTTTTTGGGTATGCTCGGTATGCATGGCTTTTACGAAGCCAATATGGCTATGCACCACGCGGATGTCATTTTGGCGGTTGGAGCCCGTTTCGATGATCGCGTGACGAACACCGTAGATAAGTTTTGTCCTGGTGCCAAGATTATCCATATTGATATTGACCCGACATCAATCTCCAAAACAGTAGCAGCGGATATCCCTATTGTTGGGCCGGTTGGGCCTGTGTTAACTGAATTGATCGCCCAGGTTGAGCAGCTTCAGGCGCAGGACGAGAAGTTGCCGGAAACGGCAGCGCTGGATCGGTGGTGGACGCAAATTGAAGAATGGCGTAGCAATCATGGGTTGTTAGCGGGCAGGCGCTATGGGACGAGTAAAAGCATTATGCCGCAGGACGTTATTCAGAGTCTTTACAGAGCGACCGGTGGCGATGCCTATGTCACTTCTGATGTGGGGCAACATCAAATGTTCGCTGCGCAGTACTACCCTTTTGACAAACCCAGACGTTGGATCAACTCTGGCGGCTTGGGTACCATGGGTTTTGGTTTGCCCGCCGCGATGGGTGTCCAGCTGGCATTTCCCGATATGAATGTGGCCTGTGTTACAGGGGAGGGAAGTATCCAGATGAATATTCAGGAACTTTCCACCTGTAAGCAATACAACACGCCTGTCAAAATCATTAACTTACGGAACAACTATCTCGGGATGGTTAAACAGTGGCAGGACATGCAGTATGAAGGGCGTTATGCCATGAGTACTTACGAAGATTCGCTGCCAGATTTTGTTAAATTGGCGGAATCTTTTGGCCATGTGGGAATGCTGATTACCAAACCCGAGGAGCTTGATAGCAAAATGGAAGAAGCCTTCGCAATGAAAGACAAACTGGTGTTCCTCGATATTCATATCGATCCTATGGAGCATGTCTATCCAATGCATATCGCTCCCGATGGATCGATGCAGGATATGTGGTTAAGCAAGACTGAGAGGACTTGATATGAGACGTATAATATCAATACTGATGGAAAACGAGGCGGGTGCACTGTCCAGGGTAGTGGGCTTGTTTGCCCAGCGCGATTACAACATTGAGACTCTGAACGTCGCCCCCACGGAAGATCCAACTTTGTCGCGCCTCACCTTGACGACTTTTGGTGATGATCGAACTATTGAGCAAATCACCAAGCAGCTCAACAAACTGATTGATACCGTTAAGGTTGTAGATTTGTCTGAGGGACCTCATATAGAGCGGGATCTTATGCTAATCAAGGTTCGCGCCCAGGGCGCAGCCCGCGATGAAGTGAAGCGCACTACGGACATTTTTCGTGGGCAGATTGTAGACGTTGGACCCAGTGTTTATACGATCCAGCTGACGGGAACCAGCGACAAACTGGACTCCTTTGTGGCCGCTGTTGGCGAATCTGAGATTCTTGAAGTCGTCCGTTCTGGTGTTGCGGGGATCTCACGCGGGGAGAAAGTTCTTAGTCTTTAGCTTTCCCGGGGATAAACCGGCTCTCGGGTGACTTAAAAAAAGGGGCGATACCATCGGTATCGCCCCTTTTTTGATGCGTTAGCTAGATGTCTTTAAACAATTCGCTTCATGGAAGTCATGTAACCACGCAGCTGCTTGCCTACGATTTCTACCGGGTGAATTCGAATGGCCTCATTGACGCCAATCAATTCCTGATTATTTACGCCATTGTCACCAGCGATACCCTTGCCTATAACGTCAAGATCGATATCTTTCATGAAATCGGCCAGCAGTGGGCGGCAGGCGTGATCGAACAAGTAGCAACCGTATTCTGCAGTGTCCGAGATAACCACGTTCATTTCGTAGAGCTTCTTGCGCGCGATAGTATTGGCAATTAGGGGCGTCTCATGCAGCGATTCGTAGTATGCAGACTCTGCAATGATGCCAGCGGCAACCATTGTTTCAAACGCCAGTTCCACGCCCGCTTTGACCATTGCGATCATCAAGATACCGTGGTCATAGAATTCCTGCTCGGTGATTTCTGCGTCGGTATTGGCTGATTTTTCGAACGCTGTTTCTGCAGTCGCTGCACGCCAGGACAAAAGATTGATATCGTCATTGGCCCAATCTTCCATCATGGTTTTTGAGAAGTGGCCAGTCATAATGTCATCCTGGTGTTTCTCATAAAGGCTGCGCATGATGTCCTTGAGTTCTTGCGCCAGATGGAAGGCACGGATCTTGGCGGGGTTGGACAGCCGATCCATCATGTTGGTGATGCCTCCGTGCTTCAGACCTTCCGTCACTGTTTCCCATCCGAACTGAATCAGTTTGGAAGCGTACGTTGCATCGATACCTTTCTCGACCATTTTGTCAAAACACAGTATGGAGCCTGTCTGTAGCATGCCGCATAGAATAGTTTGCTCGCCCATCAAATCCGATTTTACTTCGGCGATAAACGATGACTGCAAGACACCTGCGCGATGTCCACCAGTGCCGGCCGCATAAGCTTTGGCCAGTTCCAGTCCCTCACCCTGAGGGTCATTCTCGGTGTGAATTGCTATAAGAGTGGGTACGCCGAAACCGCGCTTATACTCTTCGCGTACTTCAGTACCTGGGCATTTAGGTGCCACCATGATCACCGTGAGGTCATCCCGGATTTGCATGCCTTCTTCAACAATATTGAAGCCATGTGAGTACGCCAGGCATGAGTCTTGCTTCATGAGGGGCATTATCTGATTAACAACGCTGGTATGTTGCTTATCTGGAGTCAGGTTCAACACGAGGTCTGCATGGGGAATGAGTTCTTCATAGGTGCCCACAGTAAAGCCATTTTCAGTGGCGTTTTTCCAGGATTGGCGCTTCTCGGCAATGGCGCTGTCCCGGAGAGTATAGGAAACATCAAGGCCGCTATCACGCAGATTAAGCCCTTGGTTCAGGCCCTGAGCCCCGCACCCGACCACGACTAATTTTTTGCCGCGCAATTTCTCTACGCCACCGGCAAATTCAGATTGGTCCATAAAGCGGCATTTGCCCAGCTGCTGCAGCTGAAGGCGTAATGGCAAGGTATTGAAGTAGTTCTGGCCCATGATGTTCTCCGATAATTGTTTGAATAAGTATGGCTCAACGTCAGCAGCCACAATACGCGCTTTGGTCTATTGCGCATAACGCTATAATATGGATACTGTATTGCGTTAATTGCAATACGAGTAAGCTGCAGTGGATACTAAAATGCTCACAGTCTTTTTGTCCGTGGCGGACACGCTCAACTATAGCCGCAGTAGTGAATTGCTGCACATGAGCTTGTCTGCTGTGAGCCGCACTGTGCAACGTCTCGAAGAGGAGCTGGGGCAACGCTTGTTCGAGCGCGACAACCGCAGTACTCGACTGACCCACGCCGGCACAGAGTTTCGTGCCTATGCCCAGCGGACCCTGACAGACTGGCAGCAGCTGAAGCATAGTTTTAGTGACGACTCGGAATTGCAAGGCGAAATCAGTTTGTTTTGTTCGGTCACTGCTAGCTATCGTGTTCTGGCGCCGATTCTTGAGGCGTTTCGCAGTGCCCATCCGGCTGTGGAGGTAAAAGTACACACAGGAGATCAGGCGGATGGCATCAATCGCATATTGTCTGGTTCAAACGATATCGCTGTGAGCGGCAGACCCGCTGAGATTTCTTCCAGGCTAGGTTTCCTCCCGTTGCAGGATTCACCGCTGCGCTTTTGCGCTCCTGCTGGAGACTGCGCGGTTGGTGATCAATTGCGTTCGGGGAGCACGGCCTCTCCCGATTTCAATTGGTCCTTAATTCCCTTTATTGTGCCGGAGCGGGGCATAACCAGAGACGTTTTGGAACAATGGTTTCGCCAGCAATCCATTAAACCCAATATCTATGCCCAGGTGGCAGGGCATGAGGCTATCGTCGCGATGGTCGGGCTTGGACTGGGGATTGGTGTAGCGCCGGAATTGGTGGTTGAAGCCAGCGGCATGACTGAAAAAGTGGTTTACCTGCCAGTTGCATCAGAGCTGCCGCCCTTGAGTATTGGCTTATGCAGTTTGAAACAACGATTGGCGAGCCCCCTGGTAAGATCATTGTGGGATGTCGCCGGGAAGACCTATCAGACGACACCTGCTAATATGGGCCGACAATTTCAAGACTAGATAATCCTATGAGTGAGCAAGACGACAACCCTACCGATCCTCTTGATACGCGCGACAAGGAGAATCGGACAAAGACAGCTCCCACCCTGGATTTGCTCGTTGACGAGCACGAGGAAGAGGTCTCTGAAAATGGTCAGACAGTGCGTCGCCAGGGCATCTATCTTCTGCCTAACTTATTTACCACCTGCGGGCTCTTCGCTGGCTTCTATGCCATCGTGGCAGCGTTTCGGGGCGACTTTGAAAGCGCGCCCATTGCAGTGTTTGTGGCCATGGTATTTGATGGCCTCGATGGAAGAATAGCGCGGCTTACCAATACCGCAAGCAAGTTTGGTGAAGAGTATGACAGCCTGGCTGATATGGTTTCATTTGGTGTGGCTCCCGCGCTCGTTATGTTCAGTTGGGGGCTTGGCGACCTGGGCAAGCTCGGTTGGAGTGCAGCCTTCATTTACGTCGCCTGTGGAGCTCTGCGTTTGGCCCGTTTCAATACGCAAATAGACACCGCCGATAAAAACTTCTTTACCGGGCTTGCCAGCCCTGCCGCGGCGGGGGTACTTGTCAGTACGGTTTGGGTCTGTCACGACCTGGGGTGGGATACCGCGTCTTTGTCCTACGAGACCTCGGTGTTAATGGCTGCGCTGACCGCCATAACAGGCTTCTTAATGATGGCCAATGTTCCTTACTACAGTTTCAAGGGGATTGATTTGCGCAGGCGAGTCCCCTTTGTCGTTATCTTTCTGGTAGTTCTGGTTTTTGGCCTGGTAACCGTCGATCCGCCAAGAATACTTCTTGCCGCCGCTGTAATTTACGCGCTCTCAGGTCCTGTCATGCAGATCGCAAAATTGCGGAAAAAGGCTAAGAGTTAGGCAAGCTCGCCGAGTTCGATTCGTTTTTCTGTGGGACTATTTTTTCCTGGGAGTATTTGAGTACTGGACTATTCAGCTTGAAGAGGTAGCTCAATTATGAATAAGAAAGCTCCAGCTCCGCACATTCCCTCTTCTGAGATTACTTCTGAATCTGCGTATATGAATCGTCGCGATGTGATGAAGGCGGGAGTCGTAGCGCTATCACTGCTTGCAGGTGTATCGGCTGCTGCGCTGTGTCGAGGCCTGGTCCATGGTTATCCATTGGCCCTATCGTGAAGGGCTGAGACTGGATGAAGCAATGCATTCCTGACGATTCTGAACGTAGGTATGTTCGGTAAAAGACCATGCCTAATCAAAACGGTGTTCCAGTTCGTTTGGTAGTTCCCTGGAAGTATGGCTTTATAAGCATCAAGTCTAGTGTTCATATTAGATTGGCAGAACGCCAGCCGAAAACTTCTTGAAATTTGCTTGGTCCGCGCGAATAGGGCTTTTACTCGAAAGTGAACCCCGATGTCGATCATTCTCGTTGGAGCCAGAAATCCGAGCGGAGATTGCCCTCTGCATTAATTCCTCCAAATCGAATTGCGACTCAACGCGTCAATGGCTATGAAGAGTAAGTTACCGGTCTCCATAAAGGTATGGACTTGAGAAAGCTCTATTGACTAGAGAAGCTATTTCCCGCGTAGCCATTTTTGTCCTGTGCCTAGCTCCTTTGGTTATAGCTTTATGGTGCACTGGCCGGCATTCTCGGTCCGGACCCGGCAGAGGCGTTAATGCATCAAACGGGCGAGTGGTCTGTCAGAATGTTGCTTCTTAGCCTGCTGCTCTCTTTCGCCAACTTCTATCTGGGTTGGAGTTCCGTCATTCTGCTTGAGGAGCGTGTTGAGCGGCCCTACATAGCCGTGGGCTTTGGCGCGTTATTGCTAATTGCTAATGTTTCCTCTGGCCCTCACTTCGACTGAAGCAATGCAGCGACGCCTCGGCAAAAACTGGCTGCGGCTGCATAGGCTGGCGCGCATTAGCTTCCTGTAGGTCTTATTTTCCGTTCGTTTTCTGCTCAAAAAATCGACAATACTGACGGAATTTCTATTCTCCTCAGCTTGTTTGGTAATTATCTCAAATATTTTTACGAAACCCCTTGCAGGTCAAACAACCATGAGTATAATGCGCTCCTCGGTTGGGGTGACCCAGTCGAACCACCAGTGTCCTTAGCGGCCTGGTTGCTATTTAACAATCAAATGAAGACAGATGTGTGGGCACTTGTTGGAGTAGTTGTCACAACTATTCAGACACAACAAGTGACTCACTAATTCATTAC